>NZ_DF978431.1:103707-288944 GCF_002897135.1 Nostoc cycadae WK-1
TACCAGTTAGTCGCGCAAAGTGCTGTATATAGATACACTCACCGGAATTTTTATGTCACTTTTAACAGATGCGCTGGATAGAATTGAGACTTGGTTAGTGAGTCATCAACCTGAATTTGCCTTGAGTTTAGCGCCTGGATTAACTCGCCAAGAAATAGACGCAATTGTTGAAAATTTTCCTTATCGCTTGCCAGAAGAATTATACGAGTTTTACGGGTGGCATAATGGTTGCCAATATGGCTATATAGTTCCTAAATTTGACAATTTTTTCTCTTTGCAAGAGGCGTTGAAATGGTATGCAGACTTTTTAAGTTGGGGCTTTGATTGGAATCCGCAGTGGCTAACAATATTAGATTTTAATGGTGATTATAGATACGCTGTTGTTACAGGAGAAGATTCTGCACCTATTTGGTTTATCGATCCAGAATGTGGCATTGAAGAAATTCGCTGGGATAGTTTAACAGATTTAATGCTGGCGACAGCAGAGTGTTACGAAACTGGTGCTTATTATTTTGATGATGAAGGATACATGGAGGCAGGCGAACAAAAAGTTGCAGAAATTCACCGTAAGTATAACTATCGAGGCAGAGAAAAATCGACTACGAATGAATCATACAATCCTGAGTTGCCAACAGTTGCTAGTGAAGTTGATTTGTCTCATCCAAATGCCCTAGAAGAATTGATCCAGGCTTTGCAAGCTGCGCCATTGAGTCCTGATGCTGGGATGTTGCAAGGAATGGCAGCTAATACGTTAGATAATTTAGCGAATTTGGGTTTAGCTAATCAAGTTGGTGTGGAACCGTTAGTAATTGGTTTACAAAATATACTCTATGACAATGCTGGTCATGCTCTCGCCGCAAAAAAATTAGGTGAATTAGGAGATATTCGAGCAGTTGAGCCACTTCTACAAGCTTTAAGCGATCGCTCTAGTGAAGTCAGAACCAATGCAATTGAATCATTGGTAAAGTTGGGAGATAGTCGAGCCGTTGAACCAATAATTCAGTGTTTGCAAGACGCAGATTTTTTTGTGCGAACTAAAGCAGCATGGGCGCTGGCAGAATTTGGCGATACTCAAGCTATTGAACCGTTAATTGAAGCATTGAGTCATGAGAATCAGTCTACCGCTTGTGGTGCGATCGCCTCAGCATTAGGCAAGTTTGGCGATGTGGGAGCTATAGAACCTCTGATTGCAGTGTTTCGCAGCAATGGTAGTTTTCTCAGAGATGTTTCTAGTTTTCCTCATGTCCAATTAGCTGTGGTTCATGCTTTACGGTTCATTGATGATTCCCGCACTACAGATATTTTGGTGGAATTGCTTAAGGACAAGGAAGGTATGTTGCAAGCGATCAAAAGAGATTGGCTACGCTCGGAGCAAGCAACTCACCAAGTTATCGAAACTCTCCTTACCCGTCAATATCCAGACTTGCTGGAAATATTAGCCCAGTTGCTGCAAGATTCGGAAAGTCGCATTCAAACAAACACTCTTTCTGCGATCGCGAAGATTGCAAATCCGCTGATGGTCGATTTGTTAATTTTGACATTAGCCAGTAAAAATGACTGGCTACGTAAAAGTGCGATGTATTACCTAGGACAGCGAGGTGAAACTAGAGCTATTCAACCCCTCATCAATATTTTGCCAGATGTGAATGCAGATTTGCGTTTAGAGGCTGTTCATGCTCTAGCAAAAATGAATGGTGATCAGGTGGTGAATGTTCTAATTGAAATGCTCAAAGATGAAGATTTTAGGGTTCGCGGTGAAGCAGCATTAGCGTTAGGTAATTTAGCAAATTTACGAGCAGTGGAACCACTTAACAAATGCTTAGAAGATGAAAGCTCAATTGTTCGGAAAATAGTTCAACAAGCCTTGAATAAATTTGAATAACTGATACCATTTCACTAAATAAATGATACGAATAATTTCTCCTCCGCCCCTCTGCTCCTTTGCCCACGCCAGTCGCTACAAGTCGGGAAACCCGCCGACACTTGCTACAACTGAGGGAACCTCCGCAACGCAGTGTCTCCCCAACGCGCTCGCTCCCCTGCGGTCTATTTGTATCAAACTTAAAGTGAAACGGTATGACTTGTAGACAAGCTTTGCAAAACTTTCTGAAGGTTAACAAGTGACGCAAAATGTTAATCAATAAGTCTTGGCACTACTTTCTCTCTGGATGGGCTATCTCCTGTTGCGAAGGTCTACCCATTTGATTAATAGTGGCAATCATCTGATATAAACGCCCCAAATCTCGTTGATTAAAGTGCAAAATTAACCGAGGTAATTCTAAAGTTTCATCTTGAGCTTCTTGAGGCAATGCCTGACTTTTTTCAATTTTTCCTTTAACCAGGATTTCGCTAAACTCAGCGTTCAGCCGTTCTACCTCTGCATCTGATAAATCGCAACTGAGGCGAATCACCAACTGATTACTCACGTAGCGGCTGGAGTGATAAACCTTATAAAAATCTGTGATGGCGTTACAAGCTACTTCCAGGTTATCTGTCACAGTGTAAAGGCTAGGGTCTTCTGGACTCACAAGACCTTTCTGTACCAGTTGTTGATCAATATAATCGCTCCAAGACCGCCAATAATCTCCGCCTGGATGGTCAATTAAAACTAAAGGTACAGGGCCAAATTTGCCAGTCTGACTTAAAGTCATGCACTCAAAGGCTTCATCTTGAGTACCGAATCCACCAGGAAACAACGCAACTGCATCACTTTCTTTGAGGAGAAACAGTTTGCGGGTAAAGAAATACTTAAAGTGAATCAGCTTTGGATCACCTTCAATAATCGGGTTCGCTTGCTGTTCAAAGGGTAACTGAATATTTAACCCAAAGGAATTTTCTCGTCCAGCGCCTTCGTGACCAGCCTGCATAATCCCGCCGCCGCCACCTGTCATCACCATAAAACCCAACTGAGTCACAGCGCGACCAAATTCCAGCGCCATTTGGTACTCTGGTGTTTCTGATGATAAACGGGCAGAACCAAAAATAGTTACTTTACGTACGTGTCGGTAGTTATAAAATAACTCAAAGCCTCGCTCCATATCCGCTAAAGCAGAGGATAGTATTTTCCAATCAAGACGATCAATGTCACTATCAGCCAAACGGATTATAGTAGCAAGTGCCTGTTGGATAAATTGCCGATTTTTTAAAGTCGGTAGGCGATCGATTAAGTCAGCGATATCCGCTTGCAGAGACTCTAATGTGTCAAACGAGGCAGATGAGGTCATGAGAACTGCTGGCACAATGGCATTACATTTTACCTAATTTTTGGCTGATATTGACAATGTTTTTTTAAAACAAAAATATTCAGCTTTTGCCGCCTCTACGCCACTGGCTACAACACAGGAAAACCCTGCTATGAGAGGGTTTCCCGACTTGAGGTGACTGGTGTGAGAGGGGTTTTTTGATCTGTCGAATTCACGTTAAATGCTTATGTGATTACCTGTGGGACTGAGACTTTCACAGTCACTTTTTTGTTAAAAGTCAAATTGTCTTCATCTTTATCAATCAGGATGGTATCGCCACCAATAAAAGTATTTTCTAATAATTTAGTGGCGATGGGATTTTCTACTTCTCGCTGAATTGCTCGTTTTAAGGGACGTGCGCCATAAACTGGGTCATAACCCATTTCTACTAAGTAATCACAAGCTGCTGGGGTGATTTCAAAAGAGATTTTTTGCTCTTTTAGCAGGTTCTCAACACGCTTGAGTTGAATGCGGATGATGTGACGCATTTCGGAACGGCTGAGGGTATGGAACAGGATAATATCATCTACACGGTTGAGAAATTCGGGGCGGAAATGCGATCGCAGTGCATCTGTTACCCGGTTCCGCATCATGTCATATTTAGAATCATCACCAGACACATCTAAAATGTGTTCACTGCCAATGTTACTGGTCATCACAATCACAGTATTACGAAAATCTACTGTTCTGCCTTGAGAATCAGTAATTCTCCCATCATCCAGTACTTGCAACAAAATATTAAACACATCGGGATGAGCTTTTTCCACTTCATCCAGCAGCACGACTGAGTAAGGATGACGGCGAACCGCCTCGGAAAGTTGACCGCCTTCTTCATAACCAACATATCCCGGAGGCGCACCAACTAACCGCGAAACCGAGTGTTTTTCCATATACTCGGACATATCTAGACGGACTAAAGCATCATCAGAATCAAAGAGAAACTGTGCTAAAGCACGGGCTAATTCGGTTTTACCGACTCCAGTCGGCCCCATGAATAAAAATGAACCAATGGGACGGCTGGGGTCTTTCATTCCCGCACGGGCGCGACGAATGGCTGCGGCTACGGCTTCGACGGCTTCATGTTGTCCAATGACCCGTTCGTGTAAATGGCTTTCGAGTTGCAGTAATTTTTGCCGTTCTGATTCCAATAAACGGTTCACTGGAATTCCTGTCCATTTGGCGACAATTTCCGCGATGTCGGCTTCGGTGACTTGTTCGCGCAACAAAGTCGAACCTTGGCTTTGCAGTTCTAAAAGTTTGGTTTCTTTGGCTTCGCGATCACGCTGTACGCCTTCTAATTTGCCATACTTCAATTGGGCAGCTTTATTTAAATCATACGCCCGTTCTGCCTGATCAATTTGCACCCGCAAGGCTTCTTCTTCTTTCTTTAATACACTAATAGCTTCTAACAGCTGCTTTTCACCTTGCCATTGTTCGTTAAATTCTTGCTGTTTTACCTTTAAGGTGTCAATTTCTTCTTCAATGCGCTGCAAACGTTCGCGGGTTTGGGTAGGAACTTTTTCTTCTCCCGCTAGTGACAGCTTTTCCATTTCTAGCTGCATTAAGCGGCGGTCGATGGTTTCCAATTCTGAAGGTTTAGAGGTAATCTCCATTTTTAACTGCGCCGCCGCCTCATCAACTAAATCAATGGCTTTGTCGGGTAAGAAGCGGTCAGAAATGTATCGTGCTGACAAAGTAGCCGCCGCCACTAATGCTGAATCAGAAATTTTGACGTTGTGATGGACTTCGTAGCGTTCTTTCAAACCCCGCAAAATCGAGATAGTATTTTCTACGTTCGGCTGATCGACAAATACTTGTTGAAAACGGCGTTCTAAGGCTGCGTCTTTCTCAATATATTTGCGGTACTCATCTAAAGTTGTCGCGCCAATACACCGCAATTCGCCCCTAGCCAGCATAGGTTTGAGTAAATTTCCTGCATCCATCGCCCCTTGTTGATTGGAACCTGTACCCACAACGGTATGCAGTTCATCGATAAACATGACAATTTGTCCGTTGGAATCGATAACTTCTTTAAGTACAGCTTTCAAGCGGTCTTCAAATTCACCCCGATATTTCGCCCCAGCAATTAAACTCCCAATATCTAAAGAGATTAATTGACGATTTTTGAGAGATTCTGGGACATCACCGTTGATTATACGTTGTGCCAAAGCTTCAGCGATCGCAGTTTTTCCTACCCCCGGTTCACCAATCAAAACCGGATTATTTTTACTACGACGCGACAACACCTGAATCACGCGGCGAATTTCATCATCCCGGCCAATAACTGGGTCGAGTTTGCCCGCTTTGGCTTGTTCTGTTAAATCTCTACCAAATTTTTGCAGTGCTTCATAGCGAGATTCTGGATTTTGATCTGTCACTTTTTGGCTACCACGCACAGCTTTAATTGCCGCCTCTAGAGTACCACTATCAGCATTAAAACCTTTGAGAATTCGCCGACCAATACGTTCGTCTTCCGCAAAGCCTAAGAGAATATGTTCTACAGATATGTAGGTATCTTTCATTTTGACTCTTGCTTCCTCAGCATGGTCAAGTAGCACATCTAAAGTGCGACCGAGGTAAAGCTGGTCATTATTAGCAACTTTGGGCTGACGTTGGGTATAAGCTTCTAGTTGCTGTTGCAAGCGGATGGGGTCGATTTCCGCCCGTGCTAAGATGCGAATCGCTAAACTGGTGGGTTCTTCTAAAAGGGCAATAATTAAATGTTCAACGTCTAATTGTTGTTGTTTATAAGCACGAACTATATCCTGAGATTTGACAATTGCTTCCCAGGCTTTATCTGTAAATTTATTAGGATCTGTAGGCTGCATCGTTACGATTTTAAATGGCGGATTTTATTTAAGAAATTGGGGGTTGGGGAAAGGTGGAGGACTTAGATGCACTATCCGGCGATCGCGGCATCTCCTTATTAGTAGCGTAGGATAAAAGATCTCACCCCCTACACCCAACCTCAACAAACAAGGTTTTGCGTAAGTCTTGTGAATCAAAAAGACCTTACACCCTAATCGTAATCAAAATTATGGCGATACGAGTTGGTCTTGTGAGGATTGCTTCACAGCTGATCCTTGACTACCCAATTGAATCAGTTCAATTTTGTATCCATCCGGATCTTCGACAAAAGCAATTACTGTAGAACCATGTTTCATTGGCCCTGGTTCTCGCACAACTTTACCACCACGATTTTTAATTGCTTCACAGGTAGTGTAAATATCATCCACTCCCAACGCAATGTGGCCGTAGGCGTTACCTAATTCGTACTTTTCCACTCCCCAGTTATAAGTTAATTCAATAACTGCATTATCACTTTCATCACCGTAGCCAACAAAAGCTAAGGTAAATTCTCCCCCTGGATAATCTTTTCTTCGGAGTAATTTCATACCTAGGAGTTCACAGTAAAATTTCAATGATTCTTCTAGGTTCCCCACCCGCAGCATTGTATGTAGTAAGCGCATAATGATTTTTTACTTTGGTTCTGTAGGATTTATTGATTGCTGCCAACATTTTACAAGGGACTGATCAAGAGGATGAGCCTCTAACAGAAGAGATATTTTTGTATAAACATACCCTAATATGTCTCTAATGCTGAATTTTTATGTATTTCGAGATGATTTACTCTGCAAAAATTTCGGTTAAACACTTAACGCACCACCAAAAAAAGGTGGTGCGTTATACAAAAACAAACAGAATCAAAAGTTCTCAGATTTAGCTAAACTCCTTTACCAGTCATCAATAGAAGTTTAAGCAGATCTATCTTCCCGTTCTATTTGTTGTCGAATGGTATCAATGGCAGCATTAATACCAGATAGCTTGGATTCTAAATCATCGCGCATCCAAGTCAAGAACTTGAGTTTACGTTCTAAATGAGCTTTGTGCGAAATAGGTTCGCTACCGTAACAGACGTTACTCCAAAAAGGAAACATACTTGGCCTCTGGATTTAGCTAGATAAAAGTGTGCTATGTTGCACTACTAAGTTACATTCTGGCTAAAAACAAGCTGACTGGTAGAGTAAAAACCGACCAAAATATTACGTGTTTGGTAAACTATCAGAAAATTATTTTTTTACTTAAAAGAGTATTTTCATATTCTGCTTCTAGACTCATGCCTAAATATGGAAATGCTCTAATTAAGCAGAGTTTAGTGCTGACTGTGAATGCCATTGCTTGTGAGGCAGAATAAACATTATAGCAGATTTGAAACCTTTAATTATCCTTTCTCCAGTTGACAATAATCGCTCCCAAGAGTCTTTTTTCATATCTTGATGCTGAATAGCAGTACGTGCTTTGTTGACGTTACGTAGGCTATCCATTAAGTTAATCAACGCATCAAAAACAGTCCCAGCAATTGTTTTGGCACTGACTTTTGTGGGTAAAACTATATTTTGGGCAGTTTGAATGAGATTAACTAGATGCGATCGCATTTGTTCATCTGGCATTAAACCTGATGGATAATGAATAACAACAGATGCGGCTGTAGGATTAATTCGGACTTTGGCATTTTTAATTTGAGATTCTATCGCTACTTTGAGTTTATTCGCATATTCCACATCTTTTGATAGCCGAGGAACCCGAAAGCGAATTCGTCCACTAATTGCATGAGCAACGCTATATGATATTTGTTGAGCTTGCGTTTTCTCATGCATTAAATTTTTGCTAGTTTTTGCAGTTTTCCGCTGAAAATCGCTCAGATAATTTTGTCTTTTGCTAAATAATTGTAGATAATTCATAACCCAGGTTTACTTAATAAAAAATAATTTTATTGATATGTTTCCTAGTTAATTTATCTAGGTAAGGTTTTTAAATTATTTTTCTTTTAAATAAACTATTTACAACACAAAATATAGTAAATGTTAAGCTATCTCAAAAAACTCTATCCACAGAAGAGTCTCAGCAACTATCAAAAGTATGAAGATAATCAAACACAATAAAATAGAGGCGTTGGAATGCAACGCCTCTACAACTATGGCAATTAATTATTATCGAGAGTTACTCTTATCTGTACTAGTATCACCAGTGGTAGAAGAATCAGTATTTGATTTTGCCTTAGTTTTACTACTGTCCACTGGAGCAGGATTATCTTTTGGAGGAGTGGTTTGTGTTCCCGAAGTTACAGGCTGTTGAGGTGGAACAGTTATATTAATGTCTGGTGGGGAAGGTATATTTACGGTTGGAACTTGTTGTTGAGGAATTACAACAGGTACTTCTCTGGTTCTTTCGATGATTGTGGTTTGTTGTGGTT
The DNA here is from genome assembly GCF_002897135.1 of Nostoc cycadae WK-1. Classification (NCBI taxonomy): domain Bacteria; kingdom Bacillati; phylum Cyanobacteriota; class Cyanophyceae; order Nostocales; family Nostocaceae; genus Nostoc; species Nostoc cycadae. The sequence continues at coordinate 112,204 of NZ_DF978431.1, forward strand.
GGGGAGTAGGAAGATCATTTTTAGGTGAAGGAGTCACTATTGGTTGAGTTTCGTTAACTACGGTTTCTCTGGGCTGGTTAAAGTACCAGAATGCACCAACAATTAAACCAGCTAGAGAGGTGAGCAAAATCCCCAATAGTAAGCCACGAGAAGCATTGTCATTATCACGGGCGGCTAAATTAGCTTGCTGGTAGTTACGCTCAATTTCTCGACCATTTGCATAACCATTTCGATAAGAATTGACATTGTTGGGATTGTTGTTAACTGTTTCACTGGTGCGTGTCAGGTTAGTGTGAGTGTTACCGTAATTATCTGTGTAAGACTCTTGTCTAGTTTCGTTGTTATAAGTTTCGCGATCGCCTGAATTAGTCATACTATTAATTACACTCCTAAAATCTGTACTAAAAAAGCTAAACTCTGACGACAAAAGAAATTGCAATACTAATCTGACAAGAACCAAATAAATTTGCGTTCTTTTTTTTACTTAGCTTTTAATGATATTCAGCATACCCTCTGTAATTGCACAGATGGTTCTATCTAAAGTTGGGAGTTTATCATCTGCCAAAAGAATTAGTTTCGGGTAGAGATATGCTGTTATTAGCTGTTGCCTAAAAATGTTCAAGCTTGTTTACAGGCGATCGCTCATACTAAAAAATAGTCAATTAGCAAACATTTATATAGATGTTTTCCTTACCTGTAAATTATCAAACACCACACAGTGGGTATCATTGGGATGGCAGTAGTCGCCGTTTTTTTGAAGGTTGGTATTATCGTGTAACTTTGCCAGACTGCGGACAAACCTTTGCCTTTATGTACTCAATTGAAGACCCTATTGGTGGTAAACCTTATAGTGGTGGTGCAGCGCAAATTCTCGGCCCCGATGATCAGTATTTATGTCGCACTTTTCCGGATGTAGACAAATTTTGGGCTAGTCGAGATGTCTTAGCTTTAGGACATTGGGGTAAAACCAACCTCAACACTCAACCTCTCTACCTTTTACCAAAAGAATTTGAACAACATATTCAAGAGGGTTATCAAGCTACAGCCACCATTAACCAAGGAATAATTCGTGATCCTGCAACTGGTTTTTATTGCCGTTGGTTATATGAAATTCAGCCAGTATACGCTTGGGGAAATCAAAATAGCCCTCAGCAATCAACAGCTGGCTGGCTATCATTTTTACAGATTTTTGAACCTGGCTGGCAAATTTTGATGGCGCATGGCTTGGCTAGTGGTTGGATAGACTGGAATGGCAAAATCTATCAATTCACTAACGCACCAGCCTACTGCGAGAAAAATTGGGGCGGGGCTTTTCCACAAAAATGGTTTTGGCTAAACTGTAATTGCTTTGATGGCGAACCTGACTTAGCATTAACCGCGGGTGGTGGTAGACGCGGTGTGTTGTGGTGGATGGAATCTGTCGCCATGATTGGAGTACATTATCAAGGCAAATTTTATGAATTTGTGCCTTGGAATTCGCAAGTTCAATGGCAAATTCAACCTTGGGGTAGATGGCAAATGCAAGCTAAAAATCTAAACTACGAGGTTGAATTGACAGGAACCACGCATCTACTAGGTACACCCCTACGTGCGCCGACAACCAATGGTTTAGAGTTCTGTTGTCGGGATACCATGCAAGGAAAACTGAATTTAGAGTTGCGAAAAGTAAGTGACAAACCATCTCAAATTATCCTAAAATCACAGAGTTCTCTGTGTGGTTTAGAAATAGGCGGCGGTTCTTGGGATAATTCTTGGCACTCTAGCTAAAACTACTGCTATTATATTTATGCCTCATAGTTGGGGCTGTAGCTCAGTTGGATAGAGCGAGCGCCTCCTAAGCGCTAGGCCGTGCGTTCGAGACGCACCAGTCCCGTCGTTGTATCAAAATAAATTCACCAAAAATTTCCTCGGTAGTTTTTGCGGAATCTTCTAAATTTATCTGAAGTTAACTAATAAATACTTACCGAGAGCGTTTATACGGAATTTAATCTGTATCAACATCAAAATTGGTAACAAACTATAGGGTGGATTTGACAAAAGTCTGCTAACCTAACATATATTTTTGACTTATTCAGAGAAGAATACGTATCCCTACACGAAATCACAGAGCCTTGAAGAACAATTTTTTGTTTACAGGTAAATCTTTTCGGTTTATGGTTCTTGCCTTACCCCTATTTATGTGGCTTGGTTACAAAGAATTCCAACAACAAGCTAAACAACCTGAAGCGGTTTTAGTATTGGGTGGTTCAACCAAAAAATTAGAGAGAGAAAAGTTCACAGCGGAGTTTGTTCGTAAGCATCCAAATTTACCGATTTGGATTTCTGGCGGTAGTCCACCTAGATATACGCGGAAGGTATTTGTCAAAGCTGGCATTGATCCCAAGCGTTTACACTTAGATTATGAAGCTGTAGATACAGTTACTAATTTTACCAGCTTAGTAGACGATTTAAAAGCCCACGGCATCAAGAGGGTTTATTTAATTACCTCAGATTTCCACATGCGTCGTGCTTCTGTTATTGGTGAGATTGTCTTAGGTAGCCGGGGAATTGATTTTCAGCCTGTATCTGTACCTTCAGAATCACCACCTGAACCTTTAGAGAAATCTATTCGTGATGGAGCTAGAGCTTTGATGTGGGTAGCTACAGGTTATACAGGTGCTGATGGCGTTAGAAAAGTTGGTAAATCAAGGATGGAGAGTAGGAAGTAAAAAGGTAAAAGGCAAAATTACAAATAATGAATTTTTTACTTTTTACTTTTTACTTTTTACTTACTTATGCGGCGATTTCTTGGACTAGAACAAAAGGTTGTAAAATCAGGGTGTGGAATCGTTTTTGCCGATCGCCATTCCATTCTCCTACTTGGTCTACGGAAGGTTTGGTAATTAATTGCTCATCAATCCACTGCTGTACAGATTGAGAGTTATCACTAGCGATCGCTTCTCCTACATCTACAAGACTTAACCCTGGCGTTACCAAAATTACTGCATCACGTTGTACATGAGGAATTAACCATTCCCATTCTGCTTCATCTACGCTTTGTGTTAATTCTGCTCTTAAATCTGACATGACTTCACGTTTTTCTTTTTCTAAATTTGATTTTACATTAGAGTTTAGTCAAGAATTATCAAGGACAAATGACCAATGACTATTGACTATTGACTAAATCTCTGCTTTCATCTCATCAATTTCAAATAAAGATACGATGACTCCTGTAATAGGAATAGAGATAAAAACTCCTAACAAACCTGCAACTCTAGCGCCTACTAGTAAAGCAAAAAATACGACCACAGGATTTAGATTTAGAGCATTTTGCATAATTCGGGGTGCAATCAAATTATCTTGAATCTGCTGAAGGATAATACAAGCGATTAAGACTTTTAATGCTAACCAAACATTTTGAGATAGTACAATCAACGTAATTGTACTAACACCTAAAGTTGCGCCTATGCCAGGAATGATATCTAAAAATCCGACTATTACTGACAATAATAAAGCAAAAGGTACTTGTAATAATAGAAAAACTATAAAACTAGTTGTTGTTAAAAATAAACTTAATAATAACTGACCACGAAAGAACCCTAAAAAGCTCCGTCTAATAATATTGGTAAATCTAATTCGGCGCTGTTTAGGGACTATTTTTAAAATAAAATTCCATAGCTTTTCGCCATCTAATAGCATAAAAAATGCTACAACTGCAATCAAGACAAAAGTTACGAAATTGGTCAATAACTGTTGTAAAAAAGTTAAGCTGGTGACTAAACCTGATATAGCCTGATTGCGTAATTGCTCTTCAATGACACTTAAATCTATTTGTAGATTGCGGTTCCTGAGAAATTCTTCTATTCTTTCTAAAAAAGGCGCAAGAGAAGTTAAAAAACCAGAAATACTATCGATTAATTGCTGTCCTTGAGATAACACCGCAATCCCAACGGTGATCATCAAGCCTCCCAAAATCACGATACTGAGCAAGAAAACGAAAATCACGGACACACCATGAGGCAAAAATCGCCGCAACCAATATACAGGGTAGCTAAGTAAGAACGCTAAAATTGCGGCGAATGTAAAAATAACTATGACTGCTTCAAAATATCCTAAAAGTTGGACAAAAGCCCAGCCAGCAGCCACTAAAAGCAAAAAGCGGACTAACGCCAAATTATTCAACCGATTCCAAAAATGCTTGGCATCCAATCCACTCATATAATGTTTAAAAAATAGATTATTTTAGCGATCGCTAGTAGATATTAGCAACATATAAAAATCGAGTGGCGATCGCTACTACCTAAAAGTATATTTCTTATCAACGCCCTAAATCGTGCATTTCGTTGATTACTGCTGCACACTTTTGGGTTACAGCCTCTAATTGTTCTTTATTAGTAGAACTAGGAGGATCAATCACCTCACCAATTCTGATTGTGAGGGGAACAGCACGCGGTAGAGACGAGCCTTTTTCTAGAATTCCTTCACTTCCCCACAAACTCACAGGTAAAATCGGTGCTTGCGCCTTGGCTGCTAGTAAAGCTGCGCCTTTTTTTGGGTCAGTAATTCTACCATCAGGTGTGCGAGTACCTTGTAAAAAAACTCCCACAGCCCAACCATTTTCTAAACATTCTAAAGCTGCCCGAATGGCATTGCGATCGGCGTTACCTCGGCTCACGGGGTAAGCACCATACAATTTAATGGCTTGTGCTAAAACCGGAATTTCAAATAATTCTTGTTTAGCCATATATGCTACTGGACGACGCACACAATTAGAAACAATGGGTGGGTCAAAGTAACTAGCATGATTGCTGACAACTACTAATGGATCTGATTGCGGCACATTTTCCACACCATAAATCTTGCCCTGAAAGTAAGCATGAAGCATGGGGCTGACAACCGACCATTTAAAGGCGTGGTAAAGTGCCAGACTAATAAACGGTTCACGACTGCGAGACATAAGAAGTATGAATTATGAAGTATGTAGCCGCTTTTAGCGGTGAAGCAGTGAGTTGGGCGGGTACCCCGACTTAAAGCAACTGCTGAACCCGAAGGGCTTGCCACAGGCTAGTGTGAAGTCGAGTATTTCATACTTCACACTTTTGAATTTTTTAGTCCGGTAATTCAGCACCATTACGGACGTTCTTTAAGATTAAATCAGAAGTGGTACGTTTAATTAAACCAGTTAAAACATTACCAGGGCCAATTTCTATGACTTGTTCAATGTTATTAGCTGGTAATTGCAGTGAAATTTCTCGCCAACGTACCGAACCAGTCATCTGTTGAGTTAGACGCTGTTTTAAAATTTGGGCATCAGTCGAGGGTACAGGCTCAACATTCGACATCACGGGTACAGTTGCAGGCTGAAATTCAACAGTTTCCAGAATCTCTTGGAATTCATTCGCCGCCGCCGCCATTAAATGTGAGTGAAACGCCCCAGAGACTTTTAAAGGAATAGCACGTTTGGCTTTAACTTGAGACATGACCGCTTGTACAGCATCAGGAGTACCAGAAATTACCACCTGTGCGGGACTGTTATCATTTGCCAAAACTACATTTGGTGTTGCGGCTATAACTGCATCTAATTGTTCTTTGTCAAAGTTCATTAACGCCGCCATCATCCCACCTGCGGCACTATCCATCAGTTCTGCACGACGTTTGACTAAATGCAATCCTGCCGACCATTCAAAAACCCCAGCGACATAAAGGGCAATATATTCACCCAAACTATGCCCCGCCACCAAATCTGGTTGCTGTCCCCTTTCTCGCATCAAGTCCGCGAGAATACTTTCCACAACGTAAAGACAGGGCTGAGTATAAAGTGTCTGTGCTAACTTTTCTTCTTGGTTTTGGCAGACATCAGTTACAGACCAACCCAAAATTGCCTCCGCTTGGTCAAATTTCTCTTTGGCGGAGGGTATATCTAGTAGATCCATTCCCATTCCCAAAGCTTGGGAACCTTGTCCGGGAAACACCCATACGGTTTTAGTCATTGTCAATAGTCAATAAAGAAGTCAAAAGGCAAAAAGCAAAAGTAAAAATTTTTACTTTTTACTTTTTACTTAATACTTATTTTCCCCATTGGAAGATGGCTGCACCCCAGGTAAGACCTGCGCCAAAGCCGGATGCAGCAATGATGTTGTTAGGTTGAATTTTGCCTTGTTGCACTGCTTCATCTAAGGCGAGAGGAATAGAAGCAGCGGAAGTATTGCCGTAATTTGCCAGATTACTAATAACTTTTTGTTCGGGAATTCCTAGCCGTTGAGCGACAGCATCTAGAATGCGTTGATTGGCTTGATGTAAGATGAGCCAATCTATTTGATCAACAGTAAGATGAGCTTCAAATAAGGCTTTATCAATAATTTCTGGGACTTTCTGCACAGCAAAGCGGTATACTTCTTTGCCGTTCATGGTGATGGGTTGGTAATGGCCTTGAGAAACGTTGATGTTTGGGAGTATTTCTTGAGCAGTAGCTGCATAGCCAAGGTTGAGGTAATGATTTTGCGTACCGTCACTTTTGAGGGCAAATCCTAAGAGGCGATCGCTTTCACTAGCTTGCAAAACTACCGCACCCGCCCCATCACCAAACAAAATACAAGTTCTGCGGTCTTGCCAATCTACCCAACGAGAGAGGATGTCTGCCCCGATCAAAAGTACATTCTGATATACACCTGTTCTGAGGTATTGAGCAGCTGTAACTAGCCCAAACACAAAGCCAGAACAAGCGGCGGTTAAGTCAAACGCTACGGCTTTAGTCGCGCCTAACTCAGCCTGCACTTTACAAGCAGTGCCAAACAAATCATCAGGGGTAGATGTTGCCAGCAAAATCAGATCTATATCAGTGGCTTGAATTCCGGCAGATGCGATCGCTCGACGACCAGCCGCCGCCGCCAAGGAACTCAGAGAATCTGACGGTTGTGATACTCGTCGTTGACGAATCCCGGTTCTTGTGGTAATCCACTCATCTGATGTTTCAACCAGCGCTGTTAGTGCCTGGTTGTCGAGGGAAGTTTCCGGAACTGCCGAGCCACTTCCTGTAAATGCTATGCCTAACTTTTGCACTCCTGCTCTCCCAAGCTCTCAGCATTTTGATCATTGCCTCTGGTGTTTTCCTACAACAAAGGACAAATGACGGATGACAACTAGCCCATTACTAACCGCTACCACGCTGTAGGATTTCGTATTGGGAATGAAGCCTTTCTAGTACCTGATTATCTACTGCTTCTTTGGCCATCCGTATTGCACTAAAAATTGAAGGTGCTTGTGAACTGCCGTGGCCGATAAAACAAACTCCAGCCACACCTAACAGTAAAGCACCTCCATGCTCCGCATGATCCATGCGCTGCTTAATTCGCTTGAGATTTGGTTTTAACAGTGCTGTGCCAATTTGACCGTGCAATCCTTGGGGTAGTTCTTCCCGTAAAATTTGCAGAATTACGCCTCCCAGAGATTCGGCAAATTTTAGTAAGACATTGCCGACAAAACCATCGCAGACAATCACATCAAATTCGCCAGAAAGCACATCACGCCCTTCAGCATTACCAACAAAATTAATTAAAGAATTATCTCGCAGTAGTTGATGGGCGCGGAGGGCTTGCTCATTACCTTTTGTATCTTCTTCGCCAATATTCAATAACCCGACTTTGGGTGTGTCTGTACCTAATACATACTGGCTATAAATCGAACCCATCATCGCAAACTGCTCTAAAAACTTAGGTCGGCAGTCTACATTGGCACCTACATCTAAAATTAACACTGGCTTGCCAGCCATAATTGTAGGGAAAACTGTACCAATTGCTGGGCGATCAATTCCTGGCAATCTCCCTAAGCGCAGCAATGCTGCTGCCATAGCTGCCCCAGAGTGTCCAGCAGAAAATACAGCATCCGCCTGCTGATTTTTTACCAAATCCATCGCCACATTAATCGAAGCCTTGCGTTTGCGTCTAACCGCATTTAAAGGCTCCTCATCCATCGCGATCGCTTCTTCAGCAGGAACTATCTCCACCCTCTCCAAAGTAGTTTTTGGCGGCATGACAGCTTTAATTTGTTGGGGATCACCTACCAACAAGACTTTCACACCCAATTCTTCACTGGCGCGTAATGCACCAGCAACGATTTCTTTGGGTGCATGATCCCCCCCCATCGCGTCAATTGCTATCCGTGCGCAAGTCGATCCCATTGCTCAGAGCTTCTAGAAACCTTACAAATTTTACCAGATTGGCTTTGTTAAAAAACCTTAACTTTTTGACTGCCAAATTCCCATACTCAGTGCTGAGTCAAGTAAAAACTGCTCAGTACTCCGCATCATTTGTCACTATTGCAACATATTTTGGCGGCAAGCCCAAGATAACACGCGAGAAGTTAAAAGTAAAAAGGTGAGCCAGCGAGGTCTTGGGGGTTTCCCCCATGAGCGACTGGCGTTAGCGTCAGCGTTAGCGACGTTAGGAGCGTCACCCGAAGGGCAAAAGTAAACAGAAAGATACTTTTGCCTTTTTACTTTTAACTTTTGACTTTTTATTGATTGAGTATCCAATCAACTAACATCCTTACGCCGTAGCCTGTGGCACCGGGGCCGTTGTAGCCATTTTCTTTATCTGCCCACACTGGCCCAGCAATATCTATGTGCGCCCAAGGAGTATCTTTAACGAACTGCTTGAGGAATAGAGCAGCAGTAATCGAACCACCAGGGCGCGGCCCGGTGTTTTTCATATCCGCAATGCCAGATTTCAAGCCTTCAAAATATTTCTCTTCCATTGGCATTCGCCAAATTTTTTCGCCGGATGTGGCAGCAGCTGTTTCTAACTGCGAAGCTATCGCATCGTCAGGAGTATATAGACCTGCAATATCTTCACCTAAAGCGATAACGTTGGCACCTGTGAGGGTGGCTAAATCTACGATCGCATCTAAGCCCAATTTATCGGTATATACCAAAGCATCAGCTAAGGTTAAACGCCCTTCAGCATCGGTGTTATTAACTTCGATGGTTTTGCCGTTAGAGGCGGTAAGGATGTCGCCTGGGTGCATAGCGCGACCGCTAATCATGTTTTCGGTAACGGCAGAGATGAAGTGAACTTCTGCATCTGGCTTGAGTTGGGCGATCGCTTTTGCCGCACCCAAGGTTGCAGCTGCACCACCCATATCAATTTTCATGGTTTCGATGCCGCTACCTGCACCTTTAATATTCAGTCCACCAGAGTCAAAGGTTAAACCTTTGCCAATAATGGCGAGTTTCTTTGTCGGTGTGCCTTCTGGTTTGTAGGTGAGATGAATAAATTTAGGTGGTAAGTCAGATGCTAGGGCAACTCCCAAAAAAGCACCCATACCTAACTTTTCACAATCTTCTTTTTCGAGTATTTGTAGTTGTAAACCGTAGTCTTTGGCGATCGCTTGGGCGGTTTCTGCCATTGTAATGGGTGTAACTGCGTTGGCTGGGGCTGCAACCAATTCTCGTGCCAAAATTACCCCGGACACAATTTGATTTGCACGGGTAAGGGCGGCTTCTTGTCCCTCGAAACCGAGCAGTTCTACTGTTTCGACCTTTGACCCTTTATCGTCTGGTTCTGATTTAAAGCGAACATCTTGGTACAAAGCTAACTGTACACCTTCAGCGATCGCTTGGGCTGTGGCTCCTGGGTCGTTATTCCACAAGGGAAAGCTAAATCCGAGAGTTTTGCTTTTTTGCTTTTTTGCTACTTTAGCCGCCGCCGCCGCCGCCCGCCGCAGACTATCTACTTTCAGCGCATCTGGTTTTCCTAAACCGACTAAAATAATTTTTTTAACTGAACCACCGCCACTGACACGGGTGAAGACAGTACTGTTGGCTTTGGCTGTAAATTCTTCTTCGGCAATGACTTCTTTTAAGATGCCAGCAAACTTTTCATTCAAAGTCGCCAGTTCACCTGTTAACTCTACCGCATCTTCAAATAATCCAATTGCCAAACTATCGCCTGCCCACTCCAGCAGAGGCTGATTACTAAGTTGAATTGCTGCCATGTTGGGATTTTCTTTAAAGATTCCTTCTTGTACCAGTATTGCTCAAAATTTTGAAGTGTGAAGTCGGAAATATGATTTCAAGTGCTGGCTATTGACTGTTGACCATTGACCATTAACAAAGGACAAATGACCATTGACTTTTATAATTGAAACATCCCAACCTTCTGCATGGCATGACTATGACCTCAGCCTTGACTCCAAACCAACGGGCAGAAGTGTTCTATCCTAGTTCCGATGGTGAACCTGTGGCAGAAAGCTATGCCCATCTATGTGTTTTACTGGCGACACTAGAAATTCTGCGTCAGTATTTAGCAGGACAACAAGCAACAGTCCTTGCCAATCAATTTCTCTACTACGCTCAAGGTTTTCCTAAGTTGCGCGTTGCACCAGATGTGATGATAATTTTTAATGTCGCGCCTGGTGGTCGAGATAATTATAAAGTGTGGGAAGAAGGGGAAGTTCCATCTGTGATTTTTGAGATGACTTCGGCAGGGACAAAAAATCACGATCAGGAATTTAAGAAAACCTTGTACGAGCAACTTGGTGTTAAAGAATACTGGCTATTTGACCCTAAAGGTGAATGGGTACAAGAACAGTTGCAAGGTTATCGGTTGTGGCAAGATAGATATGAATTGATTACAGACAATCGCAGTGAACCTTTAGGGTTGCGGTTGCAAGTAGAAGGAGAACTGATTGGTTTTTACCGAGAAGATACAGGAGAAAAACTGCTTAATCCTACAGAACAGGCGCAAGCACTACGAGAAGCAAAACAAAGGATAGATGCAGAAGCTTTGGCTCGACAGCAAGCTGAACAGCAAGTAGAGCAATTAAAGCAACGTCTCAGAGACCTGGGTATTGATCCTGAGCAAGTTGAACAAGAATAGAGGCGCTAGTACAACAAGGCAAAAGGCAAAAGAAAGAAGTCTGATTATGTAGGCTTTTGAGTAATTTCTCAGGGTCTGTTTATTGACGCTATGATGTACTAGTTTTTGCCTCAGAACTATTAACTATTGATTGAACTGCGGTGATATCAATGCTAAATTTGCTGGCGATCGCACTAATTATTTCTTGCTCTAGTGTGGTAGTTTGCTTGTCAAGTTGAACAATTCTTTGGCATTGAGCTAATAATGGTATCGCAAAATCACGGTTGAGTTGATTGAGTAGTGTATCTAATGGTTGCGGTGATTTGATATTGTTGGCGATCGCACTCAGTGAGTTGGGGCTGAGGTTCAATGCTTGCAATTCTGGTAAGATTTTTTCCCAGGTTTTTTCGGGATGGCTGGCCAGAATGATATGAACTAAAATTTGATCCATGATTGCTTGTTGAGCGATCGCTGTTTCTAAGTAATTTTCACTTTCTGCTTTGAGGGTTGCCAAAGTTTCTGGCGATGATAGGGAAACGGATTCATCTAGTTTGGCTTCGTAAAATCGACAAGCGGCATACCCTAGAGAATAGCTTAAGGCAGCATTAGAACTAGTGGCGATCGCGGCTCCTGCAAATGGCACATTTCGCAGCAAAGCTAATCCGGCTGCTTTTAACAGTCGATTTCCACCCAAACCCAAACCAAAAATTGTTAAAACCTCGCCTTTCCGCGCTGGATCTTTTAAATCTAGGTTATAAGCCGCCGCAATTTGATATAGCATTTCCGACTGCAATTTCAAGGTTGCGGCTAAATCAACTGCTAATAATGCTGCTGCTATTCCTGGTAAAATACTGCTGGCAAATCCAATCCCCCCAGTTTTCGTTGCTGTTTCTAACATGATGTGGTGAGAAATTTGGCTGGGCGATTCTTGGGGGTGTTGTTGCTTGAGTTTTTTGACTGTGGCTGCGGCTTTTTCTAGGTCAACATTTTCACTAGCACCGATTAACCAATTAAGATTCAAAAATCCTGATAGTTTGCGGATGAGCCAATTTTGATTGAGATAATTGACTACCTCACCAGTGGTTTGAGTTGCTTGTCCAAATAATTGATGCGTTTGTTTTGTTGCGGCTACGCCAAGTCCCCAGGCTGTATCGATAAATGTTTTACCAGTGGTGGCTAAAGAGTCAAATAGGGATAATTTTTCTGTGGCGGATGTTTGATGGGTAATTTCTACTTCTGGTTTTTTTTGGGGTTGTTCTGTCATTGTTTTGCCAGTCGCTCTAGTCTGTTTGTAGCGAAATTTCAAGCGACTTGACATCTCCCAACCAGTACAAGTTTGTTGAGTACTTCAGGGATAACTTGTCTCACCTAGAAACGCATACTTCTCTACGAGAGGCTGCGCCAACGACTGCGTGGTAGTTGTGCGTTGTCGAAACTCAGTAACCAAAGGCGCAGAGAGAACAAGGAGTTTATTTTTGTCGAACTACTTAAGCTCAACCTACTTCCTTAACTTGTAGCTTATAAACCTTGTGTTCCCTAGTTTCTAAAAAGTTATTGTTTTTGAGAATTTCATAGAGATTGATATCTTTTTCTAGCAAACAGGCGTGTCCGCTGTTTGGCAGTACCAAAACTTCCGCATCAGGTAAAATACTAGCTATGCGTCTAACTTCAGTCACAGAAGGTAAAAGCCGATCGCCTGCACCCGCAATTAACAACACTTGTTGAGTTAGGCGGCGTAACTGGCTGTCATCCACTGCAAATTCTCTTAATAAAGCCAACCGCCAGTTAACTGTTGCTGATGGTACAGAACGCATGGTTTTTAGCAGTTCGTGGCGATCGCTTCTAGTCATCCGTTCTAAGGATGCCAGAAACGGTAATAATCCCAATGCGCCGACATCATAAAAAGATTCTGGCACTAAGTATGTTATCTGGGATGCCCAATCTAAAAACGGACGCAGACGAAAAGCTGAGGCTGGATTAATCAAAATAATGCGTTTAAACAAATGCGATGCTTTGGTGGCTACTTTCATCGCCAAGCAGCCGCCAAATGATTCCCCGCACAGATACACTGGTCTTTGGGAACTTTTCTCTAATTCTGCATGAATTAAATCCAAGACATTTTTCGTTAATTCTTCCCATGTTGTCAGGTCTTTTCTGGGGATCGCCAAACAGCGCACATCAAAGCCAGCTTCTAACCCAGATGTTTGCGATCGCAACAACTCACCAGTGCCATCCATTCCCGGTAAATAAACAAACAATGGATACTCTGGCTGGACTCGTTTCGGAGTCAGAAAACAAGGCTTTAGCTCAACTTGTGGCATTTTACAATTTCGATTTACTTAGCGATTTTGATAGATTTACCTGCATACAATAACTATCTTTTGATTTGGGTGATTGCTTACTAGATTCGCTACAGTATTACAGACAAAACTCTGTTAAAATCATAACTCAGCTAATAACAACTCACTTAAATATAAGATAAATTTCTCATAAAGATAACTCAATCTTATGAGCAGATAATATAATACTCAGACAATATTTAGCAAGATATATCAAAACTAGGCAACAAATTACAATTAGTCCTAAAGTAAAATTAGCAAAAAATTGCCGCGATTAATTTTTTCTGCTGGTTTATACATTAATAACATCCTTGCTGGAGTAAATTTGCGATTTCGCTGTGGCAGTGTTCGGTTAGCTCAGAGACCACTTTTTTTGCTTGTTTTCCATGATATTGGTGTTGATGAGCGTTTGTAATCCAATAAGGACGACCAATTAGTACAGCTACCCGTTGATATATTACTAACGGATGCCATCCATATTGGTTAAATAAAGGTTCGGAAGGGTCAAACAAACTCAACATTTTTAGGGGAAAAGCTGTAGTGTTAACTTCTTCTAAAGAAGCGATCGCAATTGGTAAAATTGCTAAGTCTGGTACGCCAGAACGCAACGCCAAATGGGCAAATCCCCGCTGAAATTCCCCAACTACAGATGCTGGAGTCGATTGAACCATTGGTTCAGCCCCTTCAGGAAACACCCCTACCATCTGTTTAGACTGTAATAGCATCTGGGATTGGGCAAAAAAGCTTTGCTGCCTGTTTTGATTGATATCTAAAGGAAAACAACCTAATTGTCCGGTGACAATCTCTCGCAAAATTGGGACTTGTCCCATGTAGTGATGGCAAGCAAAACGAATCGGACTTGATAAAGCTGACATTAAAATCATCGCATCCATAAAGCTGCGATGATTGCTCACTATTAACAAACTTGCATCATCAGGAATGCGATCCTCGTAATAGCGAAACATTCGTGTGGAAAACGTTGCTAAGAGTAAGCGAGAAATGTCCAATGGGCTATTTAGACTCATATCTAAATATATTTTTGGGAAAATATCGTAGTTTATCTTGATTCAATTTTTACATTTCTTTACTAATGCCACGACCGTCTTAGGATAGAAATGTCTTATCTATTAAAAGCAAATGATTTTTCTATGTTTGGAGCGTTGTACTTTTAGTCACAATACTATGTAAGAAATAGCATCAGTTCAAGGATATAAAATGCTCTATTCCGTTTTTAGTGCAGAAATTAGCCAGATTTGTACTGATGACCAAACATTTGTGAACTCTAGAAATTTGCTAATATTAAGGGGGACTTTGAAAAAGCGATAGTAATGTTATATAATTGCGTGGTTTTGCCCTCATAATTAATTAAAAAACGGTTTAATAATTTATTTTTATTTTGCATGAACCTAGTGGATAAAACAGACAAGACATTTGCACTGACAACACCCCTCTATTATGTAAACGATGTCCCCCATATTGGAAGTGCTTATACAACGATCGCCGCAGATGTAGTGGCTCGGTTTCAAAAGCTGAAGGGACATCGGGTACTGCTAATAACAGGTACAGATGAACATGGGCAAAAAATTCAACGTTCGGCGGAGACTTTAGGAAAAGCACCCCAAGAATTTTGTGATGAGATTGTCCCTAGTTTCGTTAGCTTATGGGAAAAATTAAACATTCAATATGATCGCTTTAGTCGGACAACAGCACCGCGTCATGAAGCGATCGTCAAAGAATTTTTTGGGCGAGTTTGGCAAAAAGGCGATATCTACCAAGGACAACAAAAAGGCTGGTACTGTGTAGCCTGCGAGGAATTTAAAGAAGAAAGAGAATTATTAGCGGATAAGCGTTGTCCTATTCATACGAATAAACAAGTTGAGTGGCGCGACGAACAAAATTACTTCTTTCGGTTATCGAAATATCAAACCCAGTTAGAACAATTTTATCAATCTCACCCAGATTTCATTCAACCAGAAAGCCGTCGTAATGAAGTTTTAAGTTTTGTGAGCCGAGGTTTACAAGATTTTTCGATTTCCCGCATTAATCTCGATTGGGGTTTTCCTGTACCAACAGACCCAAAACAAACTTTGTATGTTTGGTTTGATGCGCTGCTGGGTTATGTCACAGCATTATTAGAACCTGATGCTGAACCAACCTTAGATAACGCTTTAGCGACATGGTGGCCGATTAATCTGCATTTAATTGGCAAAGACATTCTGCGCTTTCATGCAGTTTACTGGCCAGCAATGTTAATGTCAGCAGACTTACCAATGCCCAAAACAGTGTTTGGGCATGGTTTTTTGACCAAAGATGGGCAAAAAATGGGTAAAGCGCTGGGTAATACCCTTGATCCTATTGCTCTAGTCGAGAGATATGGTAGTGATGCGGTTCGTTATTACTTTCTTAAGGAAATCGAATTTGGCAAAGATGGCGATTTTAATGAAAGTAGATTCATTAATGTTCTAAATGCAGATTTGGCAAATGATTTAGGTAATTTGCTTAATCGCTCCTTGAACATGGTGAAGAAGTACTGTGCTGGTAATGAACTGTCAATTTCCGATGAAACAATTTCTGCTGACAATCCTTTGAAAAAGATTGGCTTAGATCTAGGGGAAAAGGTTCAACAAGCATATCAGACGTTAGCTTTCAATCAAGCCTGCGAAGCTATCCTGTCATTGGTACAAGCCAGTAATAAGTTTATTGATGATCAAGCACCTTGGTCGCTATATAAACAAGGACAGCAGCAGGAAGTAGAAAAAGTGCTTTACGCAGTTTTGGAAGCTGTGAGGCTGTCAGCGTATCTTCTTGCACCAGTTATTCCCAATATCAGTAGCGAAATTTATCAGCAGCTGGGTTTTGGAATCAACTTTAACGAACAAAATCAAACAGCAAATGCTGCCCCATTTTCCATTCATTCCAAATGGGGGTTACTATCTAATAAACAACTGTTGGGGAATCCTCAACCAATCTTTAAACGCATAGAACCTCCTAAAAACGATTAGTTTTTTTAATCTCTTTCAGACAATTTTCTTATCTCTCAAAAATCTCAAAAAGTTTATCGGGGCTGAACTTAAATAATTAGCCCCGGAAAATTATCATAAAACTCTCTAACTAAATGTAAAAGTTGGAAATTCGTATCAAAAATCACCAGATAAAAATGAGGTATGACAACAATGTTGAATAATTTAGAAAATGACTCGATATTTACGCCAGAGCAAGTTTTAGAGAATCGAGGTCGAGTCGCCATATTTATTGATGGCTCAAATCTATTTTACGCTGCTCTGCAATTAGGAATTGAAATTGATTACACCAAGTTATTGTGTCGTTTAACAGGTGGATCTAGACTGTTGCGGGCATTTTTCTACACAGGTGTAGATAGAACCAACGAAAAACAACAAGGCTTTTTGTTGTGGATGCGTCGGAATGGTTATCGCGTCATTGCTAAAGACTTAGTGCAGCTACCAGATGGTTCTAAAAAAGCCAACTTAGATGTAGAAATAGCCGTTGATATGATGGCTTTAGTCGATTCCTATGATACTGCGGTTTTGGTGAGCGGTGATGGCGATTTAGCCTACGCTGTCAATTCTGTAAGCTATCGTGGTGTCAGGGTAGAGGTTGTGAGTTTACGCTCCATGACCAGTGATAGTTTAATTAATGTGAGCGATCGCTACATTGATTTAGAAGCTATCAAAGAAGATATCCAAAAAACACCCCGCCAGAGTTACCCATATCGCCCTTTGTCGGGAATCGGTTTTTTGGATGACCCCACAGACCATGATGGACATCTAGAAATTCAAGATACATGAAGCATCAGCAAGGCAGGCAAATAGCAAAAAGAAATTTAAGATTTATGGGGGGAAAATATCAATCCCCCCACTTTCATACATTTCCTTTTGAGAGTTTTATTCAAATCAAAACAAATTGGTATTACCTGCCTTTAATTTTACTGTTAATCATGAGTTTAGGAGCTTGTGGCGGTAAATCTTCCACAGGCTCTCAGCAAAATAATCAACGATCAGCAGCAGATTCAGAGAGTAATTTAACCTTTTTTGATGTAACTTTAGAACAAGCTGACGAAGTAGGAAGACCGCTTTGGAAAGTTAAAGCAAAACAGGCAGTATACACCAAAGAAAAACAAATTGGTCAAGCCGAAAGTCCCTATGGAGAGTTATATCAAGATGGCAAAGTAATTTATCAAATTAAAGCAGACCAAGCAGATATTCAACAAGATGGTAAACGGCTATTTCTCAAAGGCAAAATCTTGGCCACAGACCCTAATAATGGTGTGGTTTTACAAGGGAATGAAATGGAATGGCTACCTAAAGAAGATTTATTAATTGTTCGCAATCAAATCAACGGTAAGCATAAACAGTTACAAGCAGTAGCGCAAGAAGCAAGAGTTAAAACCCGCACCCAAGTAGTAGATTTTTTTGGCAAAGTTGTTGCTAACTCTACTGATCCCCAATTACGAATGCGGACTGAGCATTTAATTTGGCAAATTAAACAAGAACAATTAATTGGCGATCGCCCTTTACAATTTGAACGTTATAAAAATAATCAAATCACAGATCGTGGCCGAGGTAATTCCGCCGAAGTTAACTTAAAAACTAAGATTGTTACTATTAAACAAAATGCCCAAGCCGATTTATTAGACCCGCCAGTACAAATCCTCAGTAACTCCATGATCTGGGATATGAATGCAGAAAACGTCAGGACAAATTCTGCGGTGCGCGTCTTCCACCGTGCGGAAAAATTGACGGTGACAGGTAATCAAGCTGAGATGAAAATACCGCAAAAAACGGTTTATTTAGTAGGTAATGTTAACGCCGTTGGACAGCGTCGCCAGTCTTTAACTTCTCAGAATTTAACTTGGTATCTCGATAAAAAATTATTAGAAGCACAGGGAAATGTAGTTTATCGCCAAGCCAGCCCAGCCTTAACATTTAATGGAGATACAGCCGTTGGTAATCTGGAAACAGATAATATTGTTGTGAGTGGCGGTAAAACAGGTAATCGCGTAGTCACAGAAATTATTCCCGAATCACCAAAACCGAAGAACTAACAGTAAAAAGTAAGAATACTGTAGCATCTATTCTTTTGCCTTTTGCCTTTTAACTTTTACCTTTTTTACGGCTGACTGGGTGCAGTACAAGTATTATTAAACCCATAAGCTTCTTGCCAATGTTTTACAGTTCCCTTACCAATAGGAAAAACTTTAGTATCACCATTGGCAAAAGTTAACCGAGCGCGAATTTCTTTGGCTGGAGCTTTGCGTAAAATATTAGCAGCATCGGCATTGATAGCAAACAAAGTATCTGACATATACCAAGTATTGTTATATGAAACGTTTTGATTGTTTTCATATTCTGTATATGTATATTTGCCAGAAAAGCCTCTGACTTTGGTATTAGGAGTAGGAGTTAACTGGAGAATTTGACCATCAATGCCTAACTCTATTGTTGTTGGCGCGATTTCATCTAATGTAGCTTGGCCATTGCTGGGGGCTGTTTGCACAACAATTTTGGCAAAGCAGCCTTCAATTTTGCTTCCCCAAAGAGAAATAATGACAAATCTACCGGGACGGGGGCCGCTAAAAGGACTTTTAATTAAACTGCTTAATGGATCTTCACCGTGGGCATCAATGACTACTTTACCTAAAGCAGAATTTACCAGGGTATCTTGAATATTAACGAGTTTGCTAAAAGGCAAACCACCCCCAGCCCAAGGCATACCATTGACTGTATTGAGTTTATCTTCATCGATCGCACTTTGAGCGATCGCTTTTTTGCCATCCAAATTTGGCAATGTTGGCAATAGTAATACAGTTAAAAGGCTCAATTGTAAAAACTTTTTCATCTTAAAAAAATTTGTTACGTAAAAAAGAATGTAATAATTAGCAAATTCTACCAGGACAAGAACCTGCGGCTCCCCCAGAACCATTGATGACACTCGGCCTCCCAATGGTAGGAACATTTGCAGATGCAGGTTTGTCCTTGGGTTGAGCAATGGGAATTGTCAATTTTAAAGTGCTGACAGCTTTGGAATTGAGCAAAAATTTGATGGGAATGCCTAGGTTAAAACCAACTTTGAGATTATCATCATCTCTAGCGCCCCGTCCGTGAATCCCAATTAAACGCCCATTGTCGTCTAATACTGGGCCACCACTCATACCACTATGAGTAGTGTTGCTATAAATTAAGGTGTAACCTTCTTTGTCTTGAGAATTTGTACCAATAATTTGCCCCATTGGAACCAACACAGTCCGGCTTTCAATCCCATTCAATGGTTCTGGTGCGCCGGATACATATACAGTTGTTCCTTCTCTGGTGGCATCAGAATTGCCAAAAATAGCAACATTGTGTGCCTTATCGCTGTTAAACTGTAAAATTGCTAAATCCGCTTCTGGCACACGGGTAATAGATGTTGGTGGGATTTGATATTGAGTTTGATCCCGCGTTTGAATAGTGTAGGTTCCTGACTCATCAACAACATGCCAATTGGTGAGAACACTGTAGGTTTTGCCTTTGCGATAAATAATAACTCCAGAACCGAGTTTGGGGCCGCTAATCAGTACTGTAATATCTTTAGCGAGATTGGTGACATCTTGAGCAGTTAAGGGTCGAGCAATTTCTGGTTGCGTAAAGGCGATCGCTACTCCGATAATTGCTGTTGTTAATCCACGATTAAGTCTCATCATCTGACCTCTAATCAGCCTTACTGAATACAGTAGTAACCGTAGTTTTTTCGGCTTTGGGTATCATCTGCATTACCTTTGTTATTGGTACAGCCCAACTCAGGCGAATAATCATTTGATGCAATCTTTCCTCAGCTTTGGAACCATCAGCAAATACCGAAGGTTGATCCCACAAAGGATAAGCCTGCATCCCATTGATTCCCACTACTTGACCCCGACGATTTAATAAAGGGCCGCCACTCATCCCGTTTTTAATATTGTTGGTGTAGCCTAGCTGATAACCCCCTTCTAATGGTTTGGCTAGAACTAAACCCACCTTACCTGTAGTAAATGCAAAGCTTTGTTTTTTCCCTCTCTCTTCCACCGCTGGATAACCCGCAGCAAATACTTCATCTCCTGGTGTGGGAGATGCCCCAAAAGATGCTACTGCATAGATACTGCCTGCACTTTTAAATTGCAACACAGCCAAATCGTTTTTCCCGAAGTTTAAGCGTTGAGGTAAATTAGCTGTATAAATCCTACCATCCACTGTTTGTATACGATAGGGAGGATCACCAGCTTGTAACACATGAGCATTAGTTAACACCGTGTATGTTGCACCGTTGCGGCGCAATATAATACCTGACCCCAAAAAATCTTGAGATCTGACTTTGACAGTAATAAACTGCGCCTGTTGTGAAAGAGGAACTGACTGAGCAATATAATCTGGTGCAGGAATACTGACGACTGGTGCTGAGGCCGACAGTGTCAGGGAGATACTGCCAAGACAAACAACCAGCGTCAACAAAGAACAATTCATCTATCTGTATTTACAAGGGATATGAAATAGCGATCGCATCTTTATTCATTAATATCTTGATTAATATCGCTATTTTGCTCATTTGTAGCATGATTCAGATATGTATCAAAATCAATATTCAACGAGTCTCCGCCACTTTCATTGAGTACATTTCCAGCAACTAATCCCCGTCGATTCATTAATCTTCTCAAGGTTGCCTTCGCATTACTACCACGCTTGAGAGTGAATAACAAAGAACTATCTGTACAAGGAGCATTTTGATTCACTGCTGCACATACCACTGGTTCACCTCTGAGGATGCCAGTTTTGATGTACTTTAGTTTGCCATTGTCATAGCTTTTTTGAAATCTCCGCGATACTTCATAACAACGGCGTTCCGAATTCCACTCCCTAGTAAAGTAATCCTGCGATGACCATTGAATCATCGGGACTTTCCTACCATCTTGAGTTTGAGCCACTGTTATCGGTATACCCTGACGCTTTTCACACTTGAAGATAGTCCCTCCCGCATAACTGGGCTGATTGATAGTTGCAATCATACCCAACGCAACCACAGAAGTTCCTGCAATCCCCATTAACCCTTGGCTAAAGAACCCCAATTTTATCCTTAACACTTAACTTCCTCGACAATATCAGGTGTCTTACTGAAAGTGTAAAACAGCATTGACCGTAAAATCACGGTAATAGTTCCAGCTATACAATTAATTTATCTTAAACCTAGTAGCACTACCCATAGTAAAACTATTTTCGTGAAGTGAAAATTACTTTCATCAATGAAAAATTCTGCTTCAAACATAGAATTGATACTGAATTATTGATAAGTAGCAGTTTGGTATTATTTACTCATTAATCCTAATTCCTGCTAGTTCTAGCTTCTGACTTCTATTTCAATTAGCTTTTTTAGAGATTGCATGTATCAAAGTATATTTTTTAGCTAATTCATCTCAATGACATAAGAAAAACACATATTCTTCACAATATTGCAATATATTAACCGAGCATGGTTGATTATTTATTACAAGAATTTTTAGTTGTGAATCAATCTGTGAGTTTATTGGTCTTTGTGCTGAATCAATATCAGGAGTTATAGATATGAATTCTAGTTTAATTCTGTCCAATATATTAAATCCACCAGTGCTATTTTTCTTTTTAGGAATGCTGGCAATTTTTTTTAAATCCGACCTCGAAATACCTCAACCTTTACCTAAACTATTTTCACTTTACCTGTTACTAGCTATTGGCTTTAAGGGAGGATATGAAATTACACAGAGTGGCATCAATACAGAAATTTCTCTCACACTTTTGTCAGCAATCCTGATGGCTTCTGCTGTACCTGTGTACTCCTTTTTCATTTTAAAACTCAAACTAGACGCATATAATGCAGCTGCGATCGCCGCAACTTATGGTTCTATCAGCGCCGTCACCTTTATTACTGCTCAATCATTTCTCAAAATTCTCAATATTTCCTCTGGTGGACACATGGTAGCAGCTTTAGCATTAATGGAATCACCTGCAATTATTGTGGGTATTTTGCTAGTAAGATTATTTGCACCAAATCAAGAAAACAAAAAAGGAGAATTTGCTTGGGGCGAAGTTTTACGAGAAGCTTTTTTGAATGGTTCAGTTTTTCTCCTCATCGGTAGCGTGATTATTGGAACTCTTACAGGCGAAAGAGGCTGGGAAAAACTACACCCATTCACCCAAGATATTTTTTATGGGGTTTTAGCCTTCTTTTTACTAGATATGGGTATGGTTGCTGCTAGAAGAATTAAAGATATGCGGAAGACAGGTTCTTTTTTAATTGCCTTTGCTATATTAATGCCTGTAGCTAATGCAATTGTGGGCATAATTCTCGCAAAATTAATTGGTATGTCGGCGGGAAATTCCTTACTATTCGCTGTTCTTTGTGCAAGTGCTTCTTATATAGCAGTTCCCGCAGCAATGAGAATGACAGTTCCTGAAGCTAATCCTAGTTTATATGTATCGATGGCATTAGCTTTAACTTTTCCTTTCAACATTATTATTGGCATTCCTTTGTATTTCAACATTATCAAAGCTATTGGAGTTTAACCCAATGGAAGCCATCAAAAAGATAGAAATAGTGACAAACTCATTAGAAATCACTAAGGTTCTAGAAATTTTAGAAAAAGTCGGAGTTTCTGGCTACACAGTAATTGAAGATGTCACAGGTAAAGGAGACAGAGGCAAAGTTTTTAATGATTTAGAAACTCATGCACTCACTAATGGATATGTGATGAGTGTTTGCACACATGAACAAGAACAAGAATTAGTAACAGCAATTGAGCCAATTCTGAAAAAATTTGGAGGTGTGTGTATTGTCTCTGATGCCAAGTGGATTGCACATTAGATAAGCTCTGAGGAGACGTATTGATAATATCAGTGTCTCTAAAAATTCCATTTAGTTTATTACTAATATTACTAAGGAGTATTTAACCGTGCCAATTAAACGTATCATTGAGGGGCTGAATGAATTTCATGATAATTATTTTAATACACACCGAGAATTATTTGAAAATTTATCACAAGGTCAAAACCCAGAAGTATTATTTATTACTTGCTCTGACTCGCGGATTGATCCTTTTTTAATCACTCAAAGTCAGCCTGGAGATTTATTTGTTATCCGTAATATTGGTAATATTATTCCACCCTATGGCTCACCCAATAGCGCTGAAGCTGCGGGAATCGAATATGCAATTCAAGCTTTAAATATTGATGATATAGTGATTTGTGGTCATTCTCATTGTGGTGCGATGAGAGGATTATTACAAATAGGTAGTTTGGCACAGCAAATGCCTTTAGTTTATGACTGGTTGCGGCATTACGCTGAACCGACTCGCCGCTTAGTTATGGATAACTACAAAGACTATCCAACTGACAGGCTGTTAAAAATTGCCATTGAACAGAATGTACTAACGCAGATAGAAAATCTCGAAACCCATCCAATTATTCGTTCTCGACTTCACAGCGGTCAATTGACTCTTCATGCGTGGATTTATGAAATTGAGAGTGGTGAAGTTTTTGCTTATGATGCTGACAATGGTCAATTTAAGATTTTGGAAAATCGACCATTCCCTGTCCCAAATCCTTTGATTGGTGTATATTCAGAGTAATTCATTATTGATGTTGGATAGGGTAATAATGAGAATTTAAACTCATTATTACCCTATCTTAATGATAGATTACCCTCAATACGGCAATGAAGAATTTTTTGTTTATAAAGAATAGTGATTTGCTGCTGCAAAAAGTATCTGAATATTGGGAAGTGATGAAGCAATGGTTTATCAATACACCAGAGCGATCGCTTGCACAAGCTTACGAGGCTGCACAGAAAATCAGGAATATTGAAATAGAGCATTTCAACTGTCAAATCATTGCTGCTACATCCGTAAATGAGACCCCAAATGTCATGTCTTATTGGCAGAGTATACTTACACAAAATTTAACTATTATTAAACTGAGACTAGCGGAATTCCAGTCTAGTCGCTCACTACTAGAAATTTCTAATCCAGTTTTATTAATTAAGCTCCAGTTTATTGATGAAGTCATTGATAAATATCAGCAACAAACAGTAATAATTAGCAATATAAACAAACAATCAATCTCGCAACCTAAACCCATAAGAATTGACAGTGAAATTTATCAAAATACATCTAATCTAATCAATCCTAGCAGCAATCAAAGTATAGGATTTCTTCCCAGTTCTATCGGTAGAACAATTAATAGAATTACCACTGACTTTTCTCCCCAAGCTGAAGCCGACTTTATTCGTAACTACCACATTTCTCAAAATCGGACGAGAACCTCGATTAGGTTTTTAATCCTGCTCATGGTTATTCCCTTATTAACACGGCAATTATCTAAAGAATTTTTAGTTAGTCCGATAGTAGAGCGTGTTAGGAGTCAACAAATTACTCCAGTGTTTATCAATTCTGAAATGGAAGAAGAAGCTTTTAAAGAGTTAAAAATTTTTGAGGAAAAATTAAAATTTCAAACTCTACTCAAAAAAGCTCCCATTTTGTCTTCAGAAGAAATAGAGAGAAATATTAAGGAAAAAGCTATAGAAATAGCTCAAGAATTTCGGTGGAAAAGTAAAGATGCTATTAGTAATGTTTTTGCTGATTTAATTTCCTTAGTAGCGTTTGCAGTAGTAGTAGTTAATGGGAAGAAAGAAATTGCGGCTATTAAGTCGTTTATAGATGAAATTATCTTTGGTTTGAGCGATAGTGCCAAAGCCTTTGTAATTATTTTGTTCACCGATATATTTGTCGGTTTCCACTCACCGCACGGTTGGGAAGTCATTCTTGAAGGTTTAGCCGAGCATCTTGGTGTAGCAGCAAATGAAAGTTTAATATTTCTATTTATTGCTACATTTCCGGTGATTTTAGATACAGTTGTTAAATATTGGATATTCCGTTACCTCAGCCGCTTATCACCTTCAGCACTAGCTACATACAAAGAAATAAACGAGTAGCAATCACTCTCCTTCTTCTGTTGACTGAACATGACCGCTAATAATCGTTTGTAATAAATTTTTGATAAACCAGAAAGTTGCTGATACTAACAACACAATCATTAAACTAGCAAGGGCAGCAAAAGGAGAAACAATCAATAAAATTAACATTGCAAAAATCACGCTAGTAATTAATGTTTTATTCATATCTTTGTACCTGTTGTAGTCTCTGATTTTAGATTAACTAGGAACAGGACTAATAGTCATATATCTAAAAGTAGGCATTTGGATTAAGCTAAAGTTTACTCAATCAGTTCACCATTACGGCCTATTCAATTTGATATGAGTCTTTTTTGCCTAGTTCACGGTGCATTTCAAGGCACTTGGTGTTGGGAATTGCTCACTCCCTACTTAGAAGCACAGGGTCATACAACCCTAGCAATGGATTTGCCAATTGAAAATGCTTCTACTACTTTGTCTCAATTTGCAGATGCAGTTATTCAAGTGTTGCCCAAAACTGATGATGATATTGTCCTAGTTGGTCACTCAATGGCTGGTACTATAATTCCTCTGGTTGCAGAAACTGTAAAAGTGCGTCAACTAGTGTTTGTTGCTGCACTGCTTCCGTATCCAGGAATTAGTATTCTTGACCAATTTGCTCATCAACTTGATTCAAAGACACTTCAATCGTTGAATTACCAGGCAAAAGACTCAAGCAAACTCGAACAGTTCTACGATGAGCCTGGAATGTATGAACCAGATTCTGTGGGTAAAGATTATTCAGACGCAGCCGTGTTAAGGCAATTTTTCTATCATGATTGTCCACCGGATGTAGCACAGTGGGCGATCGCAAAAAGTCGCTTGCAACTATCTCTGGCTTATATGTTTGAAACGAATCCTTTAAAAGCTATACCTACAGTTGAGCGTAAATATATTGTTGGTACTAATGACCGAATCATATCTCCTGCATGGTCACGTTACGCTGCACGCAAGCGCTTGGGAGTTGATGCTATTGAGTTAGCTTCTGGACATTGCCCGCATTTGTCTTGTCCTGAGTTGCTGGCTTCGGTATTATTGCAGGGGACAGGTGATAGGTGACAGAATTAAAAGACAATAAATTTAGGGGTGTAAGTGAGCAAAACCCTTAAGGCATATACCCTTACACCCGATCTCAATAATTAACCTTGATGCGTAAGTGCCTGTTATTTAATTATTCCTAAAACAGGTGCAGTTTCCGGCTGGGCAATTTGGGGCGCAAATAATCCCTTGGCGTATATTTGAGGATTGGCTTGGGCAAATTGAATATATGATTGGCGTACTTGAGTGTTGACAGCCACAGTTTTCACATCGTACATTTGCGTAGCCAATTTGGGATAGAAACCAAAGCCAATAATCAACACCAAGAAACAAGCAGCGATAAATATTTCCCGCGGTTGAGCATCTCGATAGACGGCTTCGCTGGGTAGGAGACAGTCTGTACCGAAGCAAACTGTTCCTTCATCTTCTTGATTTTCTAAAGAAGCATTGTTGATATCACAGGTGAGTTCTGCACCAGTACCGTAAAATACCTGTCTCAACATCGAAAGCAGATAAATGGGGGTGAGGATAACTCCCACGGCGGCTAAGAAAACCATGACGGTGCAGAATGTGGAACTGTAGATGTCGCTGGTGGTAATGCCTACAAATACTTGTAGTTCGCTCACAAAGCCACTCATTCCAGGAAGAGCCAGTGATGCCATTGCGCCAGCGGTGAATAAAGCAAAGACTTTTGGCATGACTTGGCCAATACCGCCCATGCTTGCCATTGCCATTGTATGGGTGCGATCGTAAGTCACACCTGCTAAGAAGAATAATACTGCGGCAATTAAACCGTGAGAAAGCATTTGCAGCATCGCTCCACTGACACCGACATCGGTGAAGGAGGCAATTCCCAGCAGTACAAAGCCCATGTGGGAAATAGACGAATAAGCAAGACGGCGCTTCATGTTCGTCTGAGCAAAAGAGTTTAATGCACCATAAATAATATTGATTACGCCGAGAGTTGCGAGGAGTGGTGCAAAGTAAACATGGGCATCAGATAACAATTCTAAATTGAGACGAATTAACCCATATCCGCCCATTTTGAGCAGTACACCGGCTAAAAGCATGGATACGGGGGCAGATGCTTCACCGTGGGCATCGGGCAACCATGTATGCAAAGGAAATATAGCTAATTTGACACCAAAGGCAATTAATAGTCCTGCATACAACCACAGTTCTAAAGCCAAAGGATAATTCTTAGCACCAAGTTCAACTATATCGAAGGTTGTATTATCGCCATAGAGTGCCATTCCCAGCCCAGCTATGAGAATAAAAATAGAAGCTGCGGCGGTGTAAAGTAAGAATTTGGTCGCGGCGTAGCGGCGTTTTTGACCACCCCAAATGGAGACAAGTAGGTAAACAGGAACCAGTTCTAGTTCCCACATAATGAAGAATAATAATAAGTCTTGGGCGACGAACACGCCGATTTGGGCGCTATATAACAGCAACATCAAGAAATAAAACAAGCGTGGCTTGAGGTTAACTTGCCAGGCTGCAAATATCGAAAGTGTGGTGACTAGCCCTGCCAGTAGCACTAATGGCGCAGATATTCCATCGACTGAAACTGCCCAACTCAGACCTAACTGAGGCAACCAGGCATATTTCTCCACGAGTTGAAAAGTTGCATTGTTGGCATCGTAATGCTGCCAAAAAGCGTAGCACATCAAGATAAAGTCTGCGATCGCCACACCTAGGGCATACCATCGCACAAGCTTGCCGTCTTTATCAGGCAGCACAGGGATGAGTATAGAAGCCACAAGTGGCAACATAATAATCGTAGTTAGCCAAGGAAATCCATCCGCTATCATGGCAGTAAGCAAAAATACTTATGTGTGTGAATGAGATTATTATATGCAATTTTGTTATATTTTCTTCATAAATCTTTACCCATAATAGGTATAGAAGGAATTGATTCTATCAATGGCTAAATAAGGGCAAAGTTGTTCGATAATAGCTAAAAACTAGATTTAGTTAAGTGAAGCTCATTAGTGCTGCTGTTTTGCCTAATTAAAGTCTCAATTCCATAAAAATCCAGTTGGCTCGGTATTCTGGAGGCACTTCCAGTTTGGCAAAATATGGTTCGATATCTTGAAAACCGAGTGAATGATAGAGTGCTTGCGCTTCCTTCGTAAAAGGAGCCGTATCTAAGCGTAGTTTAGAATAACCAATATTGGCAGCTTCATAGATGATATTTTCTAATAAAGCTTTACCGATACCTTTTTCCCGAAATTTTGGCTTGACATACATCCTTTTTATTTCACCAATTCCCTCATCAATTCTGCGTAAGCCAACACAACCAACGATTTTGCCTTTATATCTGGCTAAAAGTAAGCGTCCTACTGGTGGCATAAATTCATCTAGTTGAGTAAGAGATTCCTCTAAATAAGCATTAACATCAAAACTTGTGTTAAATTCCTGGCTCCACATCAAGTTTATCCAGCTAAAATATTCAAAAAACAAATTTTGCAGATGAGTTTTATCTTGTTCGTTATCAAAATGAATAATTTTTAGCAAAATAAATTCCTTTTTTTAATTAATTTTGTAAACTTGAGCAATTATTGTGAAAAAATCTCAATTTAATATTTCTAATGTTGAAAATTCCCATTATTGATTTAGCTACTTTTAGAAAAAGTGATATCAAATCTCAACAAGCTATAGCCAAAGAAATTTATGATGCTTGTCATAAAATTGGTTTTATGTATTTACGAAATTCAGGGATATCAAAAGATTTGATTGCCCAAGTATTCTGTCATAGTAAATCATTGTTTAATTTATCTTTAGCGGCTAAACAAAAATTGGCTTGGAAAAATGAATTGAGTAACATTGGGTATGTAGGTATTGAAAGAGAACGTCTTGACCCTAATCAACCAGGAGATTTAAAAGAAGCATTTAATTTCAACAAAGCAGAATTATTGACTCTACAACCTCCAGCAAATGAGCCTGAAATTTTTGTCTTTTATCAAGCTTGTACAGAACTAGCAAATAAAATTTTGCAAGCATTTGCTTTAGCCTTAGAATTACCAGAATATTTTTTTACTATTAGACATAATCAACAAAATCATACCTTGCGACTGCTACATTATCCCCCTTTACAAACACCGCCTAAACCTGGACAAGTACGTGCTGGTGAGCATTCTGATTATGGCAGTATTACCTTGCTTTTCCAAGACAATGTAGGTGGTTTGGAAGTGCAAACAACTGCGGGGGAGTGGATTGCTGCGCCGACAATTCCTGATACAGTGATTGTGAATACTGGCGATTTGATGCAGCGTTGGACAAATGATGTGTTTTGTTCAACCAAGCATCGGGTAATGATTCCTCACAATCAAAAGTTGGAGCGATCGCGTTATTCTATAGCTTTTTTCTGTCATCCTAATGATGATACAGAAATTGCTTGTCTAGAAACTTGCCAAAAAGAACGTGCGCCTATTTATCCTCCCATTCTGGCGGGAGAATATCTTTTGAGTCGTCTACAAGCAACATATTGAATGAAAACCTACGACTGGATTGTAGTTGGTGGCGGAATTACAGGTGCTACACTTGCTTATGAATTGGTCAAAGTCGGCTGGAGTGTACTTTTATTAGAACAACACGCCACACCAGACAATGCAACTCGATATAGTTATGGTGGATTAGCTTATTGGTCGGGGACAACACCACTCACTCGTCAATTATGCCAAGAAGCGATCGCCCGTTACCAAGTTCTGTCTCAAGAATTAGATGCTGATATTGAGTTGCGAGAATTAGATTTATTACTGACGATTTCCGCTGATAGCAACCCAGAAGCAGCAGCTAGTGTTTATGCTAAATGTGCAGTTCCGCCGCGGTTACTGAGTTTACAAGCAGCTTGTGAGTTAGAACCACTATTAAATCGGGAAGTTATTTCCGGTGCGTTAACTGTCAAACATGGCCATATTCATCCCGAAAAAACCGCACAAGCTTATATTCAAGCATTTTTACGTGCTGGGGGGGAAATGCAGATTAGTCAGGTTTTGCAAATTCTCAGCGGTGGTGTTCAAACGCATACCGAAAATTACCACAGTGCTAATGTTGTGATTTGTGCTGGTGGACTTAGCAGACAATTACTCAAGTCAGCCGGGGTTTCTATTAAGGTGTATTTTACCCACGCCGAAATGATCGAAATTCCGCCTGTAGATTTGCAGTTAAATACTTTAGTGATGCCCGCTAATTTGCAAAGATTTGAATTAGAATCAGCATCCACACAAGTTGATGAATTGTGGGATGATTTAGGAAATGAATTAGTCTCACCAATATTAGATGTAGGTGCAGTTCAATTTTTAGATGGTAGCTTACGCTTAGGTCAAATTAGTCGAGTGTTAACAAATCCTCATGCACAGGTAAACTCAGAAGACAGCGAACAATGGTTACGAAATAGTATTTTATCAGTGTTACCAACTTTGGGTAATTTACCTGGAACTTGGCATCATTGTTTAGTGGCGTTTAGTAATAATCGACTACCTGTAATTAGTGCTGTGCCAGAATTGAAAGATGTGCATATTTTTTCAGGATTTAGCAATCCTCTGGTTTTTGTACCACCTTTAGCACAACGTTTTGCTAATTTTGTTACTGGTACGGAAGATGAAATTATTATGGGATTTATGCAGGTTTAGTTAGGTCTTTTTTCAACGCAAAGGTGAGGCAGCGTGGTGGACGGGTTCCCCGGCATAAAGCGACTGCCGTCGCGGAGGTAAGCGCGGAGTTACGCTGAGGTTTTTTTCGTTAGGTTATGAGGTATAGCTTTAGCCAAGGTAGTTAGGATATCGGTAAGCGATAAAAATTAGACGATAAAAGACTTTTAACTCTGTCACCTGTCACCTCTAAGCTGTACCCTGCTATATATGAATGTTTAAAGATTATTGATGTGATTTTGAGGGAATCTAATTTCTTGAATTTCGAGATTGGTGGTGTCTGTGGCGATGATTTCGGCGGCTTCTTGTAAAAGTTGCTGTTGTTCTTGTTGGAGTGTTTCTAAACGACAAGAAATTTCTGCTAATCTTTGCTGTTTATCTTGATAAATAGGTTGAATAGTATTTGTATTATCTATTTGATGATGATTGGTGATTTTATTAAAAGTAAAACCACCAACTTTAGCTAAGGTTAGGAATATAACTTTAATTAAAGCTTGTAATAATTTTAATGGTGCTTGCAAGATAGAAAAACTTGCTGTTGTAAATAAACGAATAATAGCGTTGATAATACTGAAAAGAATAGCAAGACTAAACAGCAAAATTACTAAACTGATAATAGGGTGATTCGCTGCCCAATTAAGTATATGAAGTAGACGCAACATCATTGGATGCTGTGTCAGCCAATCATTGATGGAAGAGGCGATCGCAGTTTCAATTGCGCCTGATGTTGTATTCTTAAACTGGTCAGCGGTTTGTAACCCTTGTCCAATCGAAGATTTAGCTTTTTCAATGGTTGTTGTAGCTGTTTCTTGCCAAGATTCGCCAACTTGTTGTAGAGAATTATTCACAGAGTTAGTCTCTTGGTTGACAAAATCTTTGACACTTTGCCAACGTTGAGACACTTCTGACGGCAAACTGATATTGATTTGAGGTGTCATATACAATTTCACCGGGGCTGGAATCGAACCCGCAACCCATCTTTAGGACGATTTGTGGGAATTCGGACTGTAGCCAAACTTTGGTTAGGTAAGATTTCCCAATCATAGCTGCGTAAAAGATGGGCAGCAACAATCTTCATTTCCATTTTGGCAAATGCCACACCAATACATACCCGCGGCCCTCCACCAAAACCAATTAAACTGAAAGGATACTGTTTGTGTTCTTGGCGCTGAGGGCTGAAGCGGTCAGGATCAAAACGTTCTGGTTCAGGGTAAATTTCTGGTAGGTTTTGAGTAGTTAAAATTGAATAATATAATTGCCAACCAGTCGGGACATAATAACCATCGTATTCAAACTCTTTGACTACCCCACGAAATCCCCCTGCAACTGGTGGATGTAGTCGTTCAACTTCCCATAAAATTTGGTCTAAATAAGGCATTTTTCCCAATTGTTCTAGAGTTACAGAA
Source organism: Nostoc cycadae WK-1 (assembly GCF_002897135.1). Lineage (NCBI taxonomy): Bacteria > Bacillati > Cyanobacteriota > Cyanophyceae > Nostocales > Nostocaceae > Nostoc > Nostoc cycadae. The sequence goes on from NZ_DF978431.1 coordinate 144,474, forward strand.
CCAGATGAAGTCAGTTGTAACTGTTCTTCTCTGGCGCGGTGTAAAATCTCTGGATGAAGGGCTAACTCTGTTGCTAACCAAGTCAACATTGCAGTGGTGGTTTCATGTCCCGCAAAGAGTAACAGCACGGCTTGGACGATAATTTCCTTTTCACTGAGGCTGTTACCATCTTCATCCCTAGCCTGGATTAATAAACTTAAAGCATCTTTGCTGGGATTTTGCTGGCGTGCTTTCACAACCTGAGCAATGTGTTCTAAAATTTGATTACGCGCTGCGATCGCTTTGCTAAAGGTAGTAAAAGGTAAAGGCAAAGTATTCAAAGCAAAAAAACCATTGGTGAGGTTAGTAAATAACCTACTTAAACGGATAACTTCTTCACTGGCGCTTGTACCTAATAACAGTTGACTTGCAATATCAAAAGTCAGTTTTTTAAACTCTTCAAACCAAGTAAACTCTTGTTTATTCTCCCATTGTTTTAGGTAATTGCAGACAATTTCATCCATTGTAGTGACATAGTTTGTCAGCGCTGGCCCGTGTAAAGCTGGCATCATTAAACGGCGATTGCGGCGGTGTTCTTCGCCATCTTGTAAAAATAATGATTCACCCAACAATACTTTAAAATTTTCCGGCCAGCCTTCACGCCAAGAAAAATTTTCGATATGGCTAGAAAGGACAAACTCCACTGCTTTTGTCCCGACCATTGCAACTGTTGGTCTACCTAAAATATGAGTTTTAAAAATCGAACCATATCGTTGATAGCGTTTTTCGACAAAGTTTAAATCTGCCAAAAAAGATAGAGTTTCTCCGACAACTGGTAAACCAAAGCTTCCTGGTGGTAGTGGTAATTTGTTCATGAGACTCGCGATCGCACCAAATATGATTAAGTATAGCCATCCTCAATCATTCGATTTCAACAAGATACCCGACTTCTAACAGAAGTCGGGTATCTGAACAGTAATAATTATTACTGCTTACTCAGCTACGCAATCACAGTAAAATCGGTATTGCTCAGAGTTGGTCGATTAGACAGTTGGCCTATTTGCACTTTGGCAACACTACCAATACCATCTTGATCAAAGAATAGTTTACCTGTACTTCTGTCGTAGATAAAGCGATCGCTGGCTGTGCTTGCACTGCTACCCAGGCGGAATAAGCCAGGGTCAAGTGTACCCAATACTTGGTTAAGTCCAAATTCCAACTGAGAAACAACAAGACTATCAATCCCAGATACCAAGTCAGTGATAATATCCGAGTTTCCCGCCCCATTATTCAGGTAAAAGCTATCTCTACCATTTCCACCAGCCAGAATATCTCGACCTAAGCCGCCGATGAGGGTGTCATTACCAGCATCACCAAGCAACATATCGTCACCAGCACCACCATTCAAGGTGTCATTACCATCGCCACCATAAACAATATCACTGCCATTTTCACCATAGAGGCTGTCATTACCAGCCCCGCCGTCTATTATGTCATTACCATCGCCACCATATATGACATCGTTATTACCTAAGCCGCTAATAATATCGTTACCCCCCAAACTGCGGATAACATCGATTCTGCTAGTTCCCAGTAATATATCACTACCGTTAGTGCCGTTAATCTGGTTGCTACCAAGGGTAACTGTCAAGTTAACTGTGGCTGTACTAGTTAAATTGCCATCACTCACAGTGTAAGTAAAACTGTCAGCACCAGTGAAGCCAATTTGTGGTGTGTAGGTAAAGGTGTTGTCGTTATTCCTCACTAAATTACCTGTTGTCGGATTGGTAAAGCTGTTGATAGTTAATGGATTACTATCTGGGTCGCTATCATTGGTGAGAACATTAATAATTACTGGTTGAATATCCGTAGTTGTGGTGCTGTCATTCCTAGCGGTTGGTGTTTCGTTGACATTATTGACAGCTAAGGAGAAATTAGCAGTAGCATCGGGAGTAGTACCAACTGTCGGATCATCCACGGCAACTGTCACACCGTAGTTAGAACGGGTTTCAAAATCTAAGTTAGTGTTAGCCCGCAGATACAGTACAGAATTATCGATTTCAAAGAAACTAGCATCTGCACCAGTCACACTTAGGTTATTTGTGCCTCGTCCATCATCGGTAATGGCGATGTCTGCAACTTTGATGCGATCGCTGGTATTTGTATTTTCGTTGATACTGGTAACAGTATTATTAAATATCACCGCCGTTGGTGCTTGGTTGGCTGGTGGTAAATTGAACCTCGCTACAACAGGATCATGGTCGCTATCTTGATCAAAAAACTCTGAGTTGATGTGAACTACATCATAGCCATCTAAGTTATTCACCAAGTTTTGACTTGCTAAAATGTGATCAAGTACCTGGGCGTTACCTTGAAAATTATAGGTGTAACGCTCATTTGCAGGTAGAGTTTCAATTAAAGAAGTTAGTCCTGCACTTTCTAATGTGGTGAGAGGATTAGAAAACTCAAAATCATTCAAGTCACCCAGCACAACCACATTCGCATTCGGGTCAATTGCCAAAATCTCTTGCACAAAGTTTCTGACAATGGTGGCTTGTTGCTGGCGTTGCGCTTCACTACTGAGAACTGGCGGTTGACTTGGCCCGAATAAAGGTTGGTCGCCACCTTTGGAGTTAAAGTGATTGCCAATGAGATAAACACTTTGACCGTTAAAGACAAACTCACCAACTAAAGGTTTACGGCTGCTGTTGAAAGCAGGGTTTGTCGGGTCAATTAACCCAGGACTAGTAGAAAGGGTGGGAGTACCATCAACATTAGTGACGGAAATGTTTGTAGTAGAACCACCACCAGGACGGTCTACAAAGCTGACGCGATTGGGGTTAAACAAGAAGCCGACGCGAATATTACCGCCTGGTTCACCACCATTGGTATCATCTACTGGGTTAATTTGACGATATTGATATGTCGGGCCGCCAGATGCGGCGATCGCATCTATTAATGTCTGATAAGTTACACTGGCATCAACTACACTGTCATTCGTCGCCCCGTTATTATCCTGAATTTCTTCTAGAGAAATAATGTCAGGCGATCGCAAGTTATTCACAATTCGGTTAGCCAAGTTATTAAACTGAGTTGCACCATCACCCGGATCGAGGTTTTCTACGTTGAAAGTAGCAACTGTCAATTGATCAGCATTACCTGTTAAATTTGTAACTTCTCTTTGTAAAGTAGATGGCTGTACCACTGTCGGTGCAGATGGAACCAGGACTTCATAATTGTTGAAATCGTAGTTAACCACACCAGTAATTGTACTGAGTTGAGCGCCGACATTCACACTTGGTAATGTGATTGAGCCATTGATTAAATCATCAACTTGAATCCGTTCTGGGTTGCTGTCGGTGGCTGTAATCAAACTACCGCCGCGCTCAGTCCGGCTTGTGGCATTAGCACCGTTATCTGCCAGCACCCAGATTTCCTCAGAAGTACCAAAGTTGGCGCTTGGAGATGTCGTCACAGGATTGTTAATCTGAACTAACATCCCTTCTAGACTTTCGTAAAAATCGATACCTTCATTTACTGAATCGAAATCTCCACCTGTTTCTACATTACCGCTAGTGGTAAAGTCATCATTGATTACCAGAGTGGGAATCGTCCGTCCGCCATTGCCCAGTATTGTTGGGGTAATAGTTGTAGTTGGTGCATCTGTCCAAGCACTCACACTCAGACTCTGCACATTATTGTTATTGCCAATTTGGGTAATAGTCAGGTTGTTGGAGTTGTTAGCTGGGCGAAACTCCGATACTGTACCTGTAACTAATACTGCTTCGCCGACAGTACGGGTGCTGAGAATAGCAGAAGTAGTACCCGTGAAAACAAAAATCCCTTCGGAGGTTGCATCATTGTTATCGGGAGTGGGGTCTTGGATGTAGAAGCCGTTAGAGGCGATCGCTGTAACAATCCCGGCTACATTCACCACACCTTGGCCATTGAGGGGTGAAATATGTGCTGTGCCTTGAATATCATGAATACGAACTGCCCCAGGCGCAACATCATTATCAGCAATTGTGACTGTAGCTGTGGCAGTTGCACCTAAATTGTAATCCGCAGTGTCTACCAGCGTCAGCGTAACAGTTTCATTCCCCTCTACCAAAGAGTCATCCACGGGTGTGATTGTGACATCCACAAAGGACTGTCCAACAGGGATTGTCACATTACCTGTCAGGTTTGGTGTGTAGTCTGTCTGATCTGCACCACCAGCAACCGTGTAATTAACAGTCAGCGCATTGGTTGTATCGCCAGTACGGGTGATGCGGAAGGTTCCGGGGTCGCTTGCTGCTTCGGCGGCGGTTGCATCGGTAGTTGCGATCGCCACTGTGGGAACCGCAGGTGGTGTGACTCCAGTAGAAAGGGAAAAATTGTCAATCGCCAAGCCATCATCTGCGTTAGCAACATCAAAATCTAACCAACGGAACCAAAAAGTTGCACCATTGGGGATATTTAGCCCTGTAATTGTTGTGGTGATTTGGCTGCTATTCGTATTTCCATCCAGCGCCCCTACAGTTCCAGTAGTCACGGGAGAATTGAAATCTAAATTATCAACATCTACCCAAGTTCCTGTATTTAAAGACGTTGCATCCAGACTGTACTGAAAATCTAAGCGATCAGACCCTCTGTTGGCTGCACCCAAACGCCATTGTTCACCTCTATAAGACAAATTCAACGTTGTAATTGTGCTACCTGTGGTATTTGTAAAACTTGTACCGATTGAGGGGTTGAGAGTACCTGAGCGTAGAGTTCCAAAAGCTCTCTCACTAGAACCTGTCGCGCCAAAACTATATATATCGCCTGCGTTATTAGAGCCAGTACCAGCCGTGTACTGTCCGTTGACATTTGCACTGGTTCCAGTTTCCAACAATGCCCAACCAGAAGGAAGTACACTACTGCTACCAGAAGATGCCAAACTATCAAAGTTCTCAGAATAAGAGCCATTAAATTCAATCGCCATGACTATTTGTCCTTAGATGTATAGCTTTGCAGAAACATAAAATTGAGAGCGATAGACAAATGTACTTCGCTCATAAACATAGAATCAGGCTTCAATAAGGCAGAAGAAATAACCAAATTAGAAATCTGGCTGGAGTCTCAGATGATTGAGGAACCAAATTAGACCTGTCACACTACTGCATCAAGTGTTTTTGTATATACTGCAACTTCAGGTGAGACTAGTTTTTTTGTGTCAATAGTCCCCGAAAATTTACTGAATTAAGGTTAAGGAAATACTAGGAAAAGGTAAATTTAGAGAATATTTATAAAAAAGCAAAAAGCAAGTGATTGATGCTCACCTGCTTTTTGCTTTCTTTGCTTTTTGGATATTATATTAAGCTGCTCAGTCGTAGTTAGGTCGGCGGAAATAAACCAAACTATGGTATAAAAAGTCCGACAATAACATCACTGACCACGACTAGCCGGAGCTACACCAGCAAAAGTTAACAAATCAGTCATCCGAAAATCTTGAGGTTTACCAGTTTTGGTGGGTAAAGTTGGCACCCAAGACGGATTTACATTGAGATAAGAATTTGGGTCAACCTGAAGCAGACCGATAATTACCTCACCAACAATCCGACCGCCAACTTGGCCTAGATGTAAGCCTTTTTCTTTCAGTTCAGCTTCTTTGAGGATGTAGTACCAAAGTGGTGTGGAGGTATCGAAGGTAGGGTAAATACTCCGAAGCTCCGCCAAGTCGTACTTACTTAGTACGGGTACACCCATCTTCTGAGCGATGCTTTGACCAGATGGTAGTAGCCAAGTTAGGTGCCGGAGTAGGTTACGTTGGATAAGTGAAGTCGGAGGAGTACCTGAACCAATAGTCTGAAGTGGCAAGTTAAACAGTGGGCTAGAAATTTTCGTATCGATTAATTTATTCGGTCTGACTTGATTATCTCCAAAGTCGAAGAATGTCTGCCATCCAATAAAGCGTCGTGCTGCTCTTGCTCGACCGCGGAGGTCGTCTGGATCAGGTTTTCCCTCTTGAGAAGGATCGAAAATGAATGCAAAGAAGGGCTTGCCATTGTCACCAGCCAAGTTGGCTCGGTAAGAAGGCCGGATCATACTGTGACCGATACGATAACCAATTTGAAACTCAACTGGGATAAATCCTCTATTTGGCAAGGGATTATAAAATTTACGCCCATTTTTTAATATGTCATTCACCATATCCTGACCAACTACCAGGGGCAAAAATTCATGGAGGATTGTCCATTGGTAGTGCCATGTGGTCAATTGACGAGCCTGACGAAAAACATCATCGTTCGAGATATTAGGAGACTGGGATCTAACTAAATCCACCAGATGGTTGTGAAAGCTATAGAACGCAGTTACCAACCCACTGATAATTAGATGCTGATCACCGCGTGGGTCGGCAATAATCGCTCGATTGTTTGCGTCTCTCGGTAAATCCTCAAATAAGCCGCCACTTTCAAGTTTTAGTTTAATTGGATCTTTAGGGTCGTATAGATTTGGCGAACCTATCGGCCCAGAACCGTAGATATTATCAAGGTCAAAGGCTGCGGTTCGAGAGTTCGTTGCCGAGACTGGAGGTGTTACTTGGCCTAGTCGAGATGTCGTATCAAAGGTTATGTCAAGATCCAAAAACTGGGACATAAAGGTTGTACCAGCTGTATGGGTAGGGTTGTTGGGATTGTTAACGTTGAGAGTAGGATCAGTGATCAGGGCTATTGGCCCTGCGGCTAAATTGTCTTTAGCATCTAAGATACCCCCAGGTTTACCCATTTCCATCAGAGCATTTTTAACAATCGGGCTGGGTGGCGCAAAAGGTGGTAGATTACGAAACATCCGGCCGAATCTACTGGGTAGAGTCGCATCAACAGACTGTGCTTTCACTTCTCTGTCAAGAAAACCACCCACTATCACACCGATAGAAAAAATAGCAGTAATAGCGATCGCTAACACAGAAAGGATTTTCTTTTTCAAGAGTGCTTTATCTTTTGAGCCTTTAACTTTTGGGCTATTCATAATTTTCATTAGGACTATTTAACAAAAAACCAAGTAAGTGCAGTTATGACATCTGCACAAAACTGACTCTATCCATTTACGTCAGCCACAGTCTTTGTAAAACACAGAAGTAATCTCGGATTTTACTTTTAAAAACAAGGGAAAACACAAAAATAATAAAAACCTAAAGGCAATACTAAACCTTTATCTTTGCAAGCTAATCCAACATCAACCTGTGCTAAATTTGCCAATTAAAATGTATAACAACAGCAAACTTACAGGACAGTGGTAATTATTCTTGCAGAGAAAATAGAGATTTTTATTAGCTTATTTAAAAATTTAAAATTAATTAACGTGAAGGTATATGATATTCGGACTCTATTTATAGGACTTACGCATGAGTTCACCTGGTGTCAGGGTGTTGGGTACATACATCCATACACCCTTCTTAAAATCCTTGATTGCTTATCTCACTACGTAAGTCCTATATTAATTTCGGTGATGATTGACGAATAGAAAGTAATAGATGAACAAAGCTCATTAATTAAAAGCAGATTGTCATATCTACCACTACCACGATCATATTTATTCATAAGCGTAGTCAACTTAGTTTTCTTTAATGACTCCAAATCACGTAAATTTTATGAACCCCGATAAATCATTAAATAGAGACGATTGAATACTAAATTCAATTTTTAAGTATTGAATTTTATACTTATAATTTTCAGTTCAAACATCATAATATTATATTGATATGCAATCCTCGTGTAGAGTTTGTGTATAATTCGTGTAGATAATCCTGGCTAAATTTTCAACGCTGCTGATGAGATGAGCATCATGATGACTATTTCAAGCGATACCCTAGTCCATGAACAGTTTCAATGAAGTTTTCTGCTGCACCTAACGCTTTCAGCTTTTGTCGAATGCACCTAATATGGGATCTGATTGTTTCTTCAACAGGAGATTCATCAACTGACCAAACTTGTTCAATAATGCTAGAACGACTTAGTACTCGTCTACCATTAGCAACCAGTAATTCTAAAATTGCATATTCTTTTAGAGTTAATGATAGGGGATAGCTATCGTAAGTAGCTTCATAGGTGCTGGGATTTAGGTACAATTTTTCCCATAACAGACTCACTGTACTGCTGGAACTACCTCGTCTAAGTAACGCACGAATTCTAGCCATTAACTCTTCTAAATCAAATGGTTTGGCTACATAATCATCTGCACCAGCATCTAACCCAGCAATTTTGTCCGCTACGGTATCACGCGCTGTTAACATTAACACTGGTATAGTTGCATTACGATGTGCAGCATTGTTTATGCCGACAGTACGTAACTGGTGACAAAACTTAATTCCATCTAGCTTAGGCAAGGTTATATCCAGGACTATTAAATCATATTTCATGGATTGTGTAGAGTTCCAAGCTGCTTCTCCATCTTTGGCAATATCCACAACATATTGCCGTCTATTGAGTGCTTCTGCTAGTACTTCTGCGAGTTGAATATCATCTTCAACTACTAAAATTCGCATATTTGATCTTTTATTGAGTAACAGGCAAATATATTAGCAATACCTTAAATTTATCATGTATAAGTAACTATTGTTTAACTCAATCTATGACTCAGCAATTGATCAAATGGACTTTCCCAGGAAAATGGATTATGGGAGGTTTTGGTTTAACCTTGTTGCTAATGGTAATTATCTGTTTTGTTTCGTTGAAGAACACAGATGAAATCAAATATGGAGCTAACAGGGTGCAGCAGACATATCAAACTCTCAATGCTTTGACAAATTTTTATGGCGCAATGACTGCCGCAGAATCAGCTAGACGAGGATATATTTTTTTAGGTAGTAGTCAGGATTTGCAGCGTTATTATAATGCAAAGGCAGATATGCGCTCTCAACTGCAAATATTACAAAAACAAATACATCCGGATGAGAGTCAAGAAAAACGATTGGTAAGTTTAAATTTATTAGTCAATCAAAGATTATCTCTGTTAGAGCAATCTATAGAACTTTATCAAAAAGATAAAACAGCATTGTTAATACAAAATAATATTACCGTTAGCAGTGTTCAGATTCGAGAAAAAATCTTGAAGGTTATAGCAGATATTAAAGCAGAAGAACAAACTTATCTCCAAGATTCATTAGAGCAATCAAAACAAAGTATTTATTTCCGAGTTTTTATAGAAATTTTTACAACGTTTTTAATTTTAATCATAATTCTGGGGTTATGTATGATTCTGGAGAATCAATGGATTAAACGTGAGCGAATTAGAGATTTAGAATCTTCTTTAGCTCAAGAAAAGAAAATAGGTGATTTAAAAATTCAATTGTTTTCTATGATTTCTCATGAATTTCGGACACCCTTAAGTATAATTTTACTTTCAGCACAGTTATTAAAGGAAAGTCTCGAAAATTTAGTAGATAGACAGCAGTTAAAGAATATTTTTCGGATTCAATCTTCTGCTAAAATTATGAATCATATATTAACGGATATATTAATTTTAACGCGAGCCGAAGCAGGTCAGTTAGATTTTAAATTACAAGTAATAAATTTAGAAAACTTTTGCTTAAATTTAGTAGAAGATTTACAGCTTTTTGCTACAACAGCAAATATGCTCCGATTTCAAAAAATAGGTTCTATTTTTAAAGCCAACATTGATGAAAGGCTTTTGTATTCTATTCTTAGCAATTTGTTATTAAATGCTATCAAATATTCAAATAACGAAACCGAAATTTATTTAATACTAAAATCTGAAGCGGATATGATAACTTTTCAAGTTATTGATCAAGGAATTGGTATTCCATTAGCAGAGCAACATAAAATATATGAGCCTTTTTACCGATGCCAAAATGTTGAAAATATTGCTGGGACAGGGTTAGGGTTAGCAGTTGTCAAAAAATGTATAGAGCTACATCAAGGAGAAATTATCGTAGAAAGTAAAGTAGGTACAGGTACGACATTTACGATCATGATTCCTCAAGAAAACACATAAGGATGCCAGATGGTGAAGCATTGGCATAGCGCAGAGACGCAGAGATTATGTTTATTTATCTGCGTCCATCTGCGGTTGATTAACTATCAAACAAACCTAAGTCTGTGACTGCACCAAGGCTGCTGGAAGATACCAACTTGGCATATTTCGCCAATACACCTTTAGTGTAACGAGGTGGGCGGGGTTGCCAATTAGCACGGCGGCGGGCTAATTCTTCATCAGAAATATTCAACTGTAACAGCCGCGCTGGGGCATCAATTGTGATGCTATCACCTTCTTCGACTAAGGCGATCGCTCCCCCTACAGCGGCTTCTGGTGCAACGTGACCAACTACCATCCCGTAAGTACCACCAGAGAAGCGTCCATCAGTAATTAACCCGACAGAATCACCCAAGCCAGCACCAATAATTGCCGAGGTGGGAGCCAACATTTCCCGCATTCCAGGGCCACCTTTGGGGCCTTCGTAACGAATCACAATCACATCACCAGCTTTAATTTTGCCTGCCAAAATCGCATCTAAACAAGCTTCTTCTGATTCAAATACTCTGGCGGGGCCGGTAATGACTGGTTTTTTCACCCCGGTAATTTTAGCCACTGCACCCTCAGTAGCGAGATTACCTTTGAGAACTGCCAAGTGACCTTGAGCATACATCGGTTTATCCCAAGGGCGAATTACATCTTGGTCAGCCCTAGGTTCATTCGGCACATCGGCAAGGATTTCCGCAATGGTTTGACCACTGATGGTAATACAGTCACCATGCAGCAAATCATGTACCAGCAGCATTTTCATGACTTGAGGAATACCGCCAGCTTTGTGTAAGTCTGTCGCTACGTACTTACCGCTAGGTTTTAAATCACACAATACAGGTACACGACCACGGATAGTTTCAAAGTCGTCGATGGTTAATTCCACACCAGCCGCCCGCGCGATCGCTAGAAAATGTAATACTGCATTGGTAGAACCACCGACGGCCATAATTACAGAAATAGCATTTTCTATAGATTTGCGGGTGATAATCTGTCGGGGCAATAATTGCTTACGAATGGCTTCTACTAAAACAAACGCTGATTTTTCGGTACTGTCGGCTTTTTCGGCATCTTCGGCTGCCATTGTGGAAGAATAAGGTAAACTCATCCCCATTGCTTCAAATGCCGAAGACATGGTATTGGCTGTAAACATCCCACCACAAGAACCAGCACCAGGACAAGCATTTTGTTCAACTGCTGTTAATTCAGTTTCGTCAATTTTGCCGGCGCTGTATTGACCCACTGCTTCAAAGGAACTGACGACAGTTAAATCACGACCGTTGTAGTGTCCGGGTTTGATTGTACCACCGTAGACAAAAATCGCCGGAATATTCATCCGGGCGATCGCCAGCATTGCCCCTGGCATATTTTTATCACACCCACCAATCGCCAACACGCCATCCATACTTTGTCCTGTACAGGCGGTTTCAATAGAATCGGCAATCACTTCTCTTGATACGAGGGAATATTTCATCCCTTCCGTTCCCATCGAAATCCCGTCACTGATGGTAATTGTACCGAAAATTTGCGGCATAGCTCCAGCACTTTTAATACCAGATTCTGCCCTTTGTGCCAATTGATTTATCCCCATATTGCAAGGGGTAATAGTGCTGTAGCCATTGGCAATACCGACAATTGCCTTGTTAAAATCGGCATCTTCAAACCCAACAGCCCGGAGCATCGCTCGATTTGGCGATCGCTGTACACCTTGTGTTACAACCCGGCTTCTCAAATTATCCGACATCTTTCTTCCTTTGACTTTATCGCTTGTATTGCGATCGTATTATCTGATTTTCTCATGCCAACGCAGCACACAAGAGTATTAACCTCAGCGTTGATCATTTATTTATTGCCGAGTTTCCACCGAAGAGGCTTCGGGGAAGAGGGCAGGGGGAATTGGAGAAATATTCTACCCCTTGCTTCCTGCTCCCCTACCTCTTTTGACCACAGTGTTTTGTCAGGATTTGATTACCAGATATGTTGGTAATAACTACCAACCCTGGTAGGATTACTTATAGTATTATTACCAAATATATTGGTAAACACTCCTGTTGTTGGTAATATACGCCTGCGTCAACCTTACACCAACTCAACGATTCAGCATGTTTCTAACTCGAAGAAGAGGTTTGATCACCTGGATAGCTGCGGCGATTACCAGCTTGCTGTTAGTAATAGGCTTACCGCTGCTCAATCAGACAGCCGAAAAAGCACAGGCGGCAGTCACCTTGCGGGTCTTTGCCGCAGTTAGCTTATCAGAAGTACTACCAGAAATTGAAAATGACTTCATTGCCGCTAACCCTAGCTTAGGAGCTACTTTTGTCAACACTTTTGATTCTTCTGGTGCGTTGCTCAATCAAATCAACTTGCCAGCAAATCAGTCAGCAGGTATCCCAGATATTTTTATCTCGGCGGCGACAACGCAAATGAATAGCCTGCAAACAGCGGGACAATTAGCTTCTGGTTGGCCAGTGACAGTTGCAACTAACCGTCTAGTTTTGATTAGACCGACTACGCCGACTTCTCCGGCTCCCAGTCCGACGATCGCAGGTATTGACAGACTGACAAACAGCACCACCAGCAGTCCTCCCAGAAGTGGTATTAGAGGGATTGCTATCGGTGATCCCGCAACCGTACCCGCCGGAGCCTATGCTCAACAAGCTCTCCAAAGCACCCTCAGTGGTTGTGGTGCAGGTAGCTACAACACTCTCCTAAATAGTACGACTGCCAACAAGTTAGTGTTTGCTAGTAATGTCCGTAACGTCTTGACGGCAGTGCAAAATAAAACACTTAGTGGCAACACAATTGATGCAGGTCTAGTTTACACAACTGACCAAAGAATTTCTAATACTACTACCTTCATCACAACTGTGGCACAAAACTGCCACAGTTCGATTGTCTATCCGGCGGCTGTACTTAACAGAACTACTAATCTTACGGCTGCAACTAGTTTTGCCAACTTCTTATCAAGTTCTACAGCCAGAGGTAGGTTGACTGCTCGTGGATTTGGTACTCCTTAACCCCAGAAAATCTGCGATCGCTTTTTCAGCAACTTTTTATTCTCGTGACATTTAAATTATTTGGAGTTAAATCTGATGAAATCAGCGAAAAATATAGGACTGCTTGTTGTTGGTATGACTAGCGCCATTGCTATTACTGGTGCTTATATTCCCCAGGCGCAAGCGGTAAGAGTAAATCTAGTGCAGAATGGCGATTTTGAAGCAGACCCACTGGTAAATCCTGATTATGATCCCACTCTACCTAATCCTTTTATTACTGGCTGGAATAATAACAGTCTGATTGGTGTTGATATCTTTGCTAATCGTTTGTCAAATTATCCTAACCCAGCGACCAATGGTTTACGTAGCGTCGAACTTGGCTATACTCCGCCTGGAACATTAGCTTACCTTTCACAAACTCTAGCTACACAGAAGAATAAGAATTATGAACTCAGCTTTTATCTAGCCTCTGTAGAAGAAGCACCCCGTCTTGATAACATATTTCAAGTATTTGTCGGTGGACAAAAGCAGTTAGAACTAACAAACCTCACCTTAAATCCTGATTCCTTACAGAATTTCCAAAAATACACCGTTAATTTTGTCGCTACATCAAGAGTTACAGAGTTAAAGTTTGCCAGTCGTACTGGATATGACTGGTTAAACTTAGATGATGTGAGTGTTTACCGAGTCAGTAATGGGAATTCACAAGGTAGCGGAAACCAAGCTGTACCTGAACCAACAACTATTGGTGGTATCGCTATTGCTGGGTTACTAGGCAGTTGGTTAAAGCGCAAAAAAGCTGCGAGTTGTTAGTTTTCGTTAGGGAGTAGGTGAAGGAGTATAGGGTGTGTAAGGGTGTAAGTGTTCAAAAACCTTACATCCTTATACCCAGTCTCCCCAGACAATTTTTGTGCGTAAGTCCTGTTAATGACCTTATGCCGTCAAACTATTGCTTGCGGTTGCTGTGATTATCTTACGTACTTGGGCATCTGTAAGATTTTTATTCGCACTGAGCATCAAAGCTACTACCCCAGCAACATGAGGCGTTGCCATTGATGTGCCGTTCCAAGCAGCATATTTATTACCAGGAAGTGTAGAATAAACACCAACACCAGGGGCTGTAACATAGCTGACTAGTTCAGAGCCAGCTAAATTAGAAAAATTGGCCATATTCCCAGATTGATCAACTGCTCCCACCGCCACACCCCAATCTTGAGCATAATTCGCAGGATAGTATGGTGTGGAACCACTGGCATTTCCAGCGGCCATAACGACAATTGCGCCTTTGCTACTGGCATATTGCACGGCTAACTGTATATCAGTATTCGGCTGATCTTTGCCAATACTGATGTTAATCACATTTGCGCCATTGTTCACAGCGTAACGAATACCATTAGCGATCGCACTATCAGAGCCAGAGCCATTTTCATTTAAAACTTTCACTGGCATAATCTTGGCATTATAGGCAATACCAGTTACACCAAAGCTATTGTTTACCCCGGCAATAGTACCCGCAACGTGAGTACCATGACCGTTTTTGTCTAGGGTGTTATTGTTATTGCTAACAAAGTTCCAACCGTAGACATCATCAATATAACCATTGCCGTCATCATCCTTACCATTGCCAGCAATTTCCTTGGTATTTTTCCAAATATTAGAGCTTAAATCTCGATGGTTGCGGTCAACACCACTATCCACAACCGCGACAGTAATTCCTGCGCCTGTATAGCCTTTAGCCCAGACTTCTGAAGCTTTGATCAGATCTGCGCCCCAATTACGACCGCCCAAATCAGGAACATCTGCAAAGGTAGTTTGAGCTAAAGCTTGAGCCACAGCGGCGGCTGCATTAATCAAGCCATAACCATTTGTAGAACTAAAAATATTTTTCAGGGCGATCGCTTTAGCAACGATATTATTACTTTCATTCGTTTCAATTACATTGTTGTTACCATCAGCTTTGTACAACAGATAATAACTACCTGGGGCGACATTCTTCTCAATGCTAAAAGTGAGTGTTCTGGAACTGTAAGCACCTGCGGCCAGACTAGCAATTTCATCAGAGCCTAAATACAAATCATCATCACTCACTGTTTTATCTCTAGATAGATAAAAGGTTGTAGAGCTAGGAAAAGCTTTGCCAATACCTTGATTTTTGACACGATAACTAACTTTAAAACTCTCTCCCACAGATATAGAACTGGGAGCGACAGCATTTTGAACTATCAAATCTGTCTTCGTTTGAGTTACATTGATAGTCTGAGCAAAAGTATTATTGTTTAGATTGCTTTCAATAGCATCTCCATTACCATTAGCTTGATAAAGTAAATAATGACTACCAGCGGCAATATTATTTTCGATTTTGAGTGCGACTGATTCTGAACTATAAACACCAGCAGCAATACCATCAACATAGTCTGAGCCTAAGTAAACATCATCATCACTCACAGTTTGATCATGCGATAGATAAAAAAGTGTGTAGCTAGAAAAAGCATTTTCTACACCTTGATTTTTGACTTGATAGTTCAGGTTAATTGTACTACCAGCAGTTATTGAAGCTGGAGCTACAGCATTTTGTACTATTAAGTCTGGTTGGGCAGATGTCAGTGCGATCGCTTGAGTGTTTTCTTGGTTATTTTGCTGATTCAAGCTAGTGATATCAGAGCCAGCATTACTAGATTTTAAAGCAGATGAATAACTCTGATAATTTAGCAATTTAAGGCTGTTTTTTTTAGGAGAAATTAAGCTAACTTGATGGTGATGATTTTCCCAAATATTATGCTTACTAGTAGCGCTAGAAATAAGATTTATATTTTTTTGGTCAGAACGCATATCAAAATATTTTCACTTATATATTGCCCTGGTATCTGACTGAAATTAAGTAAAAAATTAACTAATTTGGTCTGTTTTTTCGCACACCAAATTTTCAGCAGCAAGCATTTTTACAAACCTACTGCTTAGATTAATTATTCTTTTAGCCACACCGCAGAAGCTTAATTCAGTCAAGATTTTTTAGATAATACCATTAAAGTTGGTAATTAGTTCATCTAGTTGGTATAACAAGCATAGTTAGTCTGCGTTCAAGTTGAACATTCTTTACTTAAGACTGTTAAACAAACATAAAATCTGATGCAGCTAGATAGGCAAAAAATATCGGTTTACTGTGTCATGCTTTTAGCCCAGTATAATATGTTTGCATCACTGATGCTGACGATTGTGGGCTTGACTTGACAGACTTTCTGCGCTTCTGGTGAACTGATCTAGATTTCTGGTGTCACCTTTTGTACTGCTCGTTCAAACCAACAAATTTGAGTAATAATCTGATTTTAGGCTTTATTTATGGCAAATATCCTACACATTGATTCTAGTCCTCGTGGTGAACGTTCTGTTTCACGCGCACTCACTTATGAGTTCATCACATCTTGGAAAGATACTCATTCAGGGGATACAGTTAGTTACCGAGATTTGGGTCATCATCCTGTTCCCCACGTAGACGAATCATGGATAGCTGCGGCTTTTACACCACCAGATACGCACACACCCGAATTAGCTGAGGCGATTAAGCTTTCGGATAGTTTAATTGATGAGTTTCTAGCTGCTGATCGCTATATTTTTGGTATACCAATGTATAACTTGAATATTCCTTCTACTTTCAAAGCTTACATTGACCAAATTGTTCGTGTTGGTCGCACCTTCACCGTTGATGCGAACGGCTATAAGGGTTTAGTTGATAGCAGCAAAAAAGTACTAATTATTACATCTCGTGGTGGGACTTTTCCTCCAGGTACACCCTTTGCAGCTTATGACTATCAAGAACCCTATCTCCGCGCTATTTTGGGTTTTATCGGTCTAACAGATGTGACATTTATTCATGCTGATAGCCTCAATTTAGGTGATGATGCTCGTCAACAATCATTAGCAGCTGCTAAAGACGCGATCGCTCAAGCTGTGGCTAACTGGTAAAGATATGCAATTTTATTTAGTTGTATAAAAGTTAAGGGCGTACATCTGTGCGCCCTTAGCAATTTTTGCGATCGCTTTTATCCAATTGTTAAAGCGGGTTCTTCACAAAAGTTAAATAAGGCTGAATCAGTTTCTGATTCATCTTCAAATACAGCAGAGATATACCATTCACAAGGAGAATCATTGGTATATTCAGCCCAAGCAATTGTTGCTGTTTCACCTGATGGAATCCCGTCATCACTCAAGGTAAATGGAAGCCACTCTTCATCATCAACAGATACCCACAACTCTGTAATTGCTAGGTCGGTGTCATTTGTAACGGTAAAGGTAAATTGGTCTGACATAAAATAGCCCTTTAGGATAACTAGACTGTCAATTGTCAGTCACCGATTATACTCGCTCTTTTTGGGAATCTCACCAGTTTAATTACCGAAATCGCTGCTGAGAGACAGTTTTAAGGCTTTTTGCTCAATTTTAATTCAGAAAAGAAGATAAAAATTTTACCGAGATTAGCGACTTTCCCTAGGGTAGAACACAAACATGAACTGAACTAGATTGCGTCATATAAACCACACCTATCTCCAGGTGGACATTAATTTGGATTTTAAGCTAAAGTTGTAATGAGTTTGTTTTAGATAAGAATATGATGAGCAAACCATCAACAAACTGTAAATACTATTATTTGAGACTGTAAGTTGTGCAGCGATCGCTAAAAACAACACAGTTGAGGCGAACAAGCAGCATATAATATTTTTTTATATCAAAAAGAAAAATTAAACATGGAAATACCCAATTTCCAGAATACTTAGCCAAACCTAATATGCAAAAACCAACGATAGCTAAAAAACCAATTCGTTCCTTAGAAGATGCACTAGATCGCTGTCAAATGCTGGGTATGCGGGTTAGCCGCCAGCGCCGCTTTGTCTTAGAATTGCTGTGGCAAGCAAATGAGCATTTATCTGCTAGAGAAATTTATGATCGCCTTAACCAAGAAGGCAAAGACATTGGCCATACCTCTGTATACCAAAACCTCGAAGCCTTATCAAGCCAAGGCATTATTGAGTGTATCGAACACTGTGATGGCCGTTTATATGGCAACATTAGTGATGCTCACAGCCATGTCAACTGTCTTGATACCAATCAAATTCTAGATGTCCACATAGAATTACCAGCAGAATTACTCCGTCAAGTTGAAGAACAAACAGGGGTACAAATCACGGAATATAGTATTAACTTTTATGGTTATCGCCATCCATCAGAAGATGTGTAAGGGTGTAGGGGTGTAGAGAAAAATAACTTTTGACTATGGACTATTGACCAATGACTAATCATAATCATTAGGATTTACACTAAATACCGTTTCATCTTCGACATCATCATCATCGTATAGATCTACGGAGACCATTGTCTCTCCTTGCAAACCTTCAAGTCCTTGAATATCAGGATGATTGTGCAACCAAGCTTCCGTTTTATCGGCGCTAGGGGTGATGCTCATTAAAGATTTTTGTGAGAGTAATTTTTTCAGGGTGTAAAACTGTTCCAAAGAGAATACAGCACCATTAACTGTGGCAATTTCTCTGTCAGTATCATTCAAAATAGTATCAAATAAGCAGGCATTGGTGAGATTGACAGTCTCAAAATTAATGTTTCTGAGATTAGCACCAGTCAAATTTGCACCAGTTAAATTTGCCCGGCTGAGGTTTGCGCCATTTAAATTTGCATAACTGAGGTTTGCACCAGTTAAATTTGCCCGGCTGAGATTTGCACCAGCTAAATTTGCATAACTGAGATTTGCACCTGAAAAATTTGTCTGTTCAAAATTGGCTTTAGCTAACATCATTTGTGACAAAGATGCCCCTGAGAGATTAAGTCCAATTAAGGATTGAGGGAGAATTCGCCGGACTAAAACATGATTAGATAAAATTGCCAGTTTACCCATCAGCATCGTCAAAGCTTCTGGGTAAAATTCAGTGACATTATCAGGATTACCGCAAGGAGAAAAAGCAACTTTTGTAACTCGATAGCCAGCACATAATAATAAAAATATATTTATACCGACGTTGGCATTAATTTGCTCAACATTAATAGGATTATTTAGTGTGTGGAAATAATTCCAAGCTTGATGAACGATTCCTTCATTCAACCAACGACCTTGACAGTAACCATGCCAAAATAATTCTAGACGTTGTAGTAATAAATCTAGAGAAAAATCGCTTTTAGGCTGGTGTAGTAAAGTTTCAATTACCAGTTGTTTGATTTCTCTAGTCAACACACCATAACCAAGTAGTTTATATAGATGTTGAGCAACACTCTGAGGAGAATCTAGGCAAAACATCAGGGTTCCATAGGCATCTTTTTGCTGCTGAGTCAAGATTTGTAGTTGATCAGCAATAGCGTCAGCACAGAGATATTCACCTAATTTGGGGTGGGAAAATTCTACCAAAAGTACGGAGTGGGATGTTTTGAAGTAGAAGGCTGGTAGGGTGTGAGGGTGAGAAGTTTTCGGTAAGTGAATTTGATCGCGATCGCTGTGTAAAATTTGCAGAGCGATCGCCTGCATTTGGTTTAATAAATCTTGGGGATGACTGCCTGAGAGTAAATTGGCGATCGCTTCTTGTGTACGATGAATGTGAGCCGAACCAGAACGCAATAGCATGGTTTTAATCCCACCAATTGCGGGATAGCCTAATAACCAACGACTCAGGCGATAATAAATTTCCCAAACTACAGTAAAAGTGCTATTTGATTGAGCTAATTGCCATATTTCATCATCTATGAGTGCGTCACGGTGTAAAACCCCTAGCAAATACAGCATCAATGGTTGGCGCACCAAAGCCGAAAGTTCGGGAAACTTAGAATTACTGACAAATAAACCAGATTGCTTTAAGAAGGTAAAGAAATTTTGGGCGATGGGTAATGATTGTAAAATTGCCCACTGTTGAAACCATTGTTTTAATTGTTCTTGTTCTAATGGTTGAATGATTATTTGTTGTAACTGCAATAATATATCGGAGTCAATTTCTTCTAAAGTATTTTTGCGACTAGTCAATATAATTTTATGTTTAGCTTCAGATTGAAATTCAATTAGCTGCTGGAGAAAAATTGCCTTTGCCCTTGTGCCTAAACTAGAAGCAGGTAATTCATCCAAACCATCTAAAAGTAACAAACATCGCGAATGTTCTTGATCAAACCAATCACTTAAATTAACCTGAGTATTCAAAATAAACCCAGAATTAAGAGTTTCTGCTAAAGTTTTGCCATACTTAATATCCCGCAATCTAATAATTACTGGCATCCAAACAGGATAAAGTTCTCGTGCTACTTCTGCTGCCCAAATTTGGCAAAAACTGGTTTTACCATATCCTGGTTCTGATGTAATGACAGCGATTGTTTCGCTATCTGCTAACTGTTCTTGCACCCATTTTTTTAAATCAACAGATACCGATGGAGAATTACTTTTGTCTGAGACTAAACCCTTGAGAGGAATATAAATATCTTTGAGTGCAAAAGATTCTATAAATAAAGGTGTACTCAGATTTTGGAGCAGAATCCCCCGATAATTTTCTCGACATAAATCAATTTTGTCTCCTACAGTCGAATTAGTAGAGGTTCCCAAAGCACCTAGTTCTGAGGTGGAAATATTTATAGTAGAACCTAACTGGAAAAATTTTTGTAATTGTGCCAGTTGCGGTGCATTTTCAGCCACAACTTTGAGTAAATATCCACTTAGGGAATGAGTTAAACGCTGCGTTAACAATTTTGCTTCTAAATCTTCAGCACCATTGGCAATTAACCAAGCTACAGTAGCATTATTCATTTGTTGTACTAATAATGAATCTGCCACTACAGATAGTGCTTGTTCAGCTTGAGTATCAGTTAATTTACCTGGACTTAGAGTTTTCAAAAGTCCTTGGAGTTGAACATCTTGTAAACTGAGTTTGCCAATCAACTCTTTCAATATTTCCGCGGGAGTTGGAATTATGGCTCGATTCAGCCAAGGTTTTTGCAGGCTGACTTCTTGTTGAATCACCTGTTGTAAAGCTTGGAGATAGGCAATTTGAAACGCCAACCATGTACCTTCGTTACGTTTTAAGGCTTTTTTTTCACTGAGACTACGCAATAGGCTTTCTGTTAATCGGGCGATGACATTAATATCTTCCCAAACAGACCCCAAAGGCAATTCTAACACCTCCACTAAGGTACAGACATCAAGCGGTGCAAGGCTTTTGAGTTCCATGTCTTGGACAATCCGGTAGGCGACTCCCGCCAATTGACCAAGGGAAAATGCTCTAATTTGGTGGATTTCAATCTGGCGTTCTGCCAACCATTGCCGAATACTGAGGTTCATTTAATTACACAATTAAGACTCCGCCTATGTAATTATGATTCATTTATTGGTGGACGAAAACAGGTGACAATGAGTAAGAATATCCTTAGTGTCTCAGGTAATGATGAGCGATCGCCCTCTCAAAATATTACTAATTGACCAAGATCCTATTTTTCGCTTGGGACTGCGGATAGCTTTAGAAGAAATGGCTGATGGGCAAGTTGTAGCAGAAGTAGAAACCAATACGGCTGCTTTGCAAAGACTAGCAGAATTTGCTCATCAAGACCCCAACCAAGTAAATCTAGTAGTTTTGGAATTGGGCAACGGTCGTTCTCTTGATAGTCAGTTACAAAGTTTAAAATTGTGTCGTCTGCTCAAAAGTACATATCCCACTTTGCCAATTTTACTGCTGAGTTCTGTCCAAAACCCAGAAATACTTACGGCGGCTAAGGTAGCTGGGATCAATGGCTATCTCCCTAAAGGTACTCCCATATCTCAAATAATTGCCGTCATAGCAGAAGTAGCAACAGGTGATTCCTATTGGGTATTAAATACCAATCCTTCTCCAGTTAATATTTCTCCACCGCCTCAGATGCCTTTATTGGGGCTATGGCATAATCAGTGTTTATCAGGAATTAATTATATTAATGATTCCTTAGCAAAAGTTACATTACAATTACAAACCCCAGGTTTACCAATACTAGAACGGGCTGTACTGGCTGGACAACGGCGAGAACTTTTAGCGGCGCATTGGTTACTCAATAAATTTTTAAGTTCATCCCAACAAAGGCAACGATTAACTTCCTCTCCTGAAGAATTGCCATTTATTCCTTTATCTAGTAGTGCTATTGTCACAACAGATGTGGAACAACCACTAACTTTGTTACCAGATATTAACCCAATTAACTTGCAATTTGAGTTATTTTCTACTTGTATCAATAAGCTACAATCGCCCTTAGAAAACGTTGCGGATGTTCCTTTAGAGATTGATATTTTATATGAAGCGAAAAAACGTGATTTACTTTATTTAATATTACAAAAATTAGCTACACAGTTAGATAGTTTACGTGCGGCTCAAATTACAATTGAGCAGTTAGAAGGATACAAAAATACTATATTATTTGATGTTTGGCAAGCTACAGTTACAGATTTTTTCGGTAAATTTTCCCAAGTTCAAGTCGGGAAGCAAAGTATTGCAGTGGTAAATGTATTGTTGCAAAATCCTAGAGTTATTCAAACAGAAATATTAAATAAAATTCCTTTTGTATTAGAGTTATTTTCTTATTTACTGTTTCAGACAGATTTATATATTGATAATCATGCTTATTTAGCTGATAGTGATGATGCTAAATCTCAGGCATTAATCATTTTAGAGAATTTGTTGATTCAGGTTGGTAATGGGGTATTACAACCACTGTTAAATTATTTAGCCGATGTAGAAGCGATTAAGAAAAATTTCTATACTCGGAAGTTAATTTCTACGCGAGAAATTGAACGTTTTAGAAATGAATTATCATGGAAATATCGTTTAAATAATTATGTTAATGAAGCCAAAGCAATTTTTGAAAGCCGCTATGAGTTGTTTGTATTAGCACCGCGCGGGATTGCTAAAACTTCGATATATGCTCCGCGAAACGCAGAATTAGCCAAGCTTTCGGGAGTTCCTTTATTGGTGACGCTAGGGCTAGAATTTTGGGATGCGATCGCTCCTCGCCTACAATCCCTATTATCTTTTCTAGGGAGTGGTATTGTCTTTGTGCTGACTCAAATTATCGGTCGTGGTTTAGGTTTAATCGGTCGTGGGATTTTGCAAGGTATCGGTAGTGTGTCGTTCCAAGATAAAAATTTCAACCGCAACAGCGAAAGACCAAAGTGAATAAGTAGTCATTTGTTATTGATTATCAATTGCTGCTAACCACACTTGCAAATCAGCCAAACTGGTGAAATCCAGCAATGCCTCACTCAGATTTTCGAGAACAAGCAGAGGTAAACTGGAAATGCGCGATCGCAGTTCTTCAGATAGTTCTCCAAATCGCTTAGTTAGCAATCGAATCACAAGATTAACCGCCTCTTGTTGTCGAGGATTGATTGAGGACTGCTGTAACTGTAATTTTATTCATTTTAGCACCGTGCCGGATTGCTAAAATTTCGCTTTACGCTTCTTATAGCAATTTTTTTATTGTGAAAGACACAAGTGAATAGACAATCAATTATTTCCATTAACTTACCAGAAGTGCAGTTAATTTTGCATTGCGCTCATACTCAGCGATCGCCAGCTTTAAACATAGCAATTCAGGAACTTTGTAAGACACAGATTAATTGGACTTTATTGCAAGATTTATCTAGCTGCAATGGAATTGATGGTTTGCTCTGGGAAAGTTTACAAACTGTTGATGCGGTGAATGTACCCAGGAGTTTGTTGAATCAACTCCAGCAAAATTATCAAGGTTATATACTCAAGGGGATGATTTTCAGTCATGAATTAATCAGACTATTGCAAGATTTCAACAGACATCAAATTCCGGTTTTACCATACAAAGGCCCGACTTTAGCAGTTGCACTCTATGGTAGTTACGCACTCCGTTATTTCAGTGACTTGGATATCTTAATCCATCCAGATTATTTAGTAGCTGCAAAAGCTTTATTAATTCAGCATGGTTATGAAACCCTGGCAGTGGATAATATTCAAGAAAGAATGAATATTTGGTCAGATAGTGAACGAGATTTTTTGCTGCCAAATAAAGATGTAGCCATAGATTTACACTGGCGATTAACACCAAGATTTTTTGCGTTAGAAATACCTTTTGAACAACTGTGGGAACGTCGTCAGTTAGTGAGTTTGTTAGACACTGATGTTGCTACCTTATCGCCCGAAGACTTGCTTTTACTATTGTGCGTTCACGGTGCCAAAGAATGCTGGTCACAATTAAAGTGGATTTGTGATATTGCTGAATTATTGCAAACTTACAAACATCTCGATTGGCAGACTGTGGAGGAGCGATCGCAAGTATTACACTGTCATCGAATGCTACTTTTAGGGCTGAAACTGGCTCAAGATTTGTTACAAGCCCCAATTCCCCAATCTTTACAAACCGCAATTATCCAAGACACTTGCTTACCTGAGTTGTCTCAACAAGTGATCAATCGCTTATTCTCACATCCTATGCCCTTATCCACAACTTGGCAAACAACAATGTTTCGTTTGCGAGTCCGCGATCGCAGTAGGGATTGGGTGCAGTATTTTGTTTGGCGGTTGTTAATTCCCAATGTGCGCGATCGGCGGTTGTTCAACCTGCCAAATTCACTCTCTTTCTTGTATTACCTCATCAGGCCAATCCGCTTGTGCGTCGAACAATTAAGTAAAGCGATCAGAAAATGATTGACATGATTCAGTAACAATTTGTTGCCAATCATACGTTTTGCCGAAGAAGTCAGATTAGAATCACCAGCGAATGTAATAAATTGATTTGATCTAGCAAAGTCACGGCTTCTGGCTAGAGAAAGGCAGGAAGGAAGAAGGTTTTAGTTTAGTTAACCTTTTTTAATATAATTTTATTTTTTCCCACCGACTTACTTATCAATAGGGGGTAAAGGGTGTAAATCTTTTTTTCGTGCTTGATGGCAAATGTTTACCATGATTGACTGGAAGTGCTGAGTAAGAATACTAGCCTCTACGTTCTATCTGATTCATGGTGGTGATTTTTTTGAGCTAATTTTAACTGTTTTAATATTTATTCTCAGGGTTTGACACTACTGCATTAGGATGATTTTGACAACTTCACCAGTTGATCAGGATGCCAACAAACAGGCATTCTGCTTAGAAAATCTGAAATGGAGCGATCGCATTTTCTTCAGCAGTTATGGCATAGGAATTGGCATCAGACTGAACAAGTCTACTTTGCTAGAACCGCTGCAAGCGTATTTGCCACCCATCCGCTTTCCATTATCTGGATTACCTGTTCAGAAACTCTATTCATTGTGGGTTGGCGCAGACAAAGATGATGAGTCTGTCTATCGGCTATATGAAGGACAAACCGAACTGCTTTGTTCTCCCAATTTGGATGAGGTCTTAACGCTACTAGAAAATGACCTGTGTTTATCGATTGGGATGGCTACTCAGGATTGGTTATTTATTCATGCTGGCGTAGTTGCTTGGGGCGATTATGCGATCGTCATTCCTGGGCGTAGTTTCAGTGGGAAAACGACCTTAGTCATGGCCTTTTTGCAAGCTGGCGCAACTTATTACTCGGATGAATACGCCGTTTTAGATCGCCAGGGATTAGTTCATCCCTATCCTAGAGCCGTATCTGTACGTACTTCTTCTGAAAAAAGACAGCGATTGACTGCCACCAATCTAGGGGTCGCTGTGGGTAGTCGTCCTCTGAAAATCAAAGTAATTTTACAAACACAGTATCATCCGCAAGCAAAATGGCAACCAACAGCAATATCCACTGGACAAGCCATTCTAGGACTGTTGGATAACACTTTAACTGCTCGGTTATACCCGGAGCTAACATTATCTATTTTGACTGCTGCAACTGTCGGTAGTTCATGTTTCGCTGGACAACGGGGTGAAGCAGCACAATTAGTTGATCAGGTATTGACATTGCTTTCTTAAGCAGAGACCAAAT
This sequence comes from Nostoc cycadae WK-1, assembly GCF_002897135.1. NCBI lineage: Bacteria > Bacillati > Cyanobacteriota > Cyanophyceae > Nostocales > Nostocaceae > Nostoc > Nostoc cycadae. Next base: position 170,372 of record NZ_DF978431.1, read on the forward strand.
ACAAGGAGAATAAATTGATGATTCCAGTTGCTCGCACCGAAAATTTATTGATTCAAGAAGTCGGAGACGAGTTAATTGTTTATGATGAAACGCGAGATACTGCCCATTGCCTAAGTGCGATCGCCGTACGTGTCTGGTATCTGTGTAATGGTCAAAACACCGTCGAAACCATTGCGCGTTTGTTACAAGAAGAGTTCGAGTTTCCACCAAATCAAAAAGTTGATTGGCATGGTTTAGTTCAATTGACATTAGCTGAGTTAGAACAGTTTCACCTGTTAGATGCAGCCGTTACCGAACCTCTGAATAGCCCCCAAACTTCCCGCCGCCAAGTCCTCAAAAAAGTCAGTTTAGTAGGTGGCTTTGCCATTGGCTCTTTGTTCCCAGCCATTAAATCGATTATTGTTCCTACTCCAGCAATGGCGGCTCCCACTGGCTCTAGTGCTACGACAACTACAACTACTACCACCATCACTACTACAACTACTACAACTACAGCCGCGCCAACTACAGCCGCGCCAACTACCAAGTAGTGTAATTGACACACTTCTATTACCGCTTTTCCCAGATTTTTACTTTTAGCAGCATCATGCAAGATATTGTCTGTTTAGAACCGGGAACTGATAAACAGCCAGATGACTTTCTTTCTTAAGCAGAAACCGAATACAAGGAGAATAAATTGATGATTCCAGTTGCTCGCACCGAAAATTTATTGATTCAAGAAGTCGGAGAAGAGCTAATTGTTTATGATGAAACACGAGATACTGCCCATTGTCTCAGTGCGATCGCCGTACGTGTCTGGTATCTGTGTAATGGTCAAAACACCGTCGAAACTATTGCGCGTTTGTTACAAGAAGAGTTCGAGTTTCCACCAAATCAAAAAGTTGATTGGCATGGTTTAGTTCAATTGACATTAGCTGAGTTAGAACAGTTTCACCTGTTAGATGCAGCCGTTACCGAACCTCTGAATAGTCCCCAAACTTCCCGCCGCCAAGTACTCAAAAAAGTCAGTTTAGTAGGTGGCTTTGCCATTGGCTCTTTGTTCCCAGCCATTAAATCAATTATTGTTCCTACTCCAGCAATGGCGGCTCCCACTGGCTCTAGCTCAACTTCTTCACCGACAACAACATCTACAAGTACAACAACAACAGCGCCAACGACAACATCTACAAGTACAACGACAACAGCACCAACGACAACACCATTTACAACAATATTCACAACACCATTTACAACAATATTCATAACACCACCTCCCTCTTAGTGTGATTGGCACACTTCTGTTACCGCTTTTTCTAGATTTTTACTGTTAGCAGCACTATGCAAGATATTGTCTGTTTAGAACCGGGAACTGATAAACAGCCAGATGACCAACAGGTGGTCAAGACTCCACTTTATGTACAGGTGCTAAATTTTCTAGACCACAAAGAATGGCAAACGTTACTCAATTACACTCTGGCGCAAGCAAATCAGTTTGTTCCCAGTACCACTTTTACCAATCAGCCAGACTATCGAGTTTCCCAAAGTTTGAATGCGGTTGCAGAAGTCCAATCACTCATAGTTGATAAAGTAAAGTCCTTACTGCCACAAGTCTGCCAGCAGTTAGATATTCCACCATTTTTTGTGACGTTAATTGAAGCACAAATTACCGCACATAACGATGGCAACTATTACAAACTGCATAGTGATAACGGTAGTTACGATACTTTCAACCGAGAAATTTCCTATGTTTACTATTTTTATCGGGAACCACAGGCATTTTCGGGTGGTGAGTTGCGTTTTTGCGTAGATGACAGTAATCAACTCTTAGAACAACAGATAACTCCCCAGCAAAACAGCATCATTCTGTTTCCCAGTCGTTATCTACATGAAGTGTTACCTGTTTGTTGTCCATCAAAAATGTTTGCTAACAGCCGTTTCACTTTTCACGGCTGGATTCGGAAATCGGTGTTTACAAACCCTACTAATTGGTAATTTATTGCTGTTTTGGCGGTGATACATGATGAGCGATCGCATTTTTGTCCAGATTGCGGCTTACCGCGATTTTGAATTAATCCCCACAGTCAAAGATGCCTTAGCCCAGGCACTATGTCCAGAACGCATCAGTTTTGGTATTTGCTGGCAATATGGCAATGATGAAGAACTACACTTCATTGATGGGCTGAAAGATATTGCCAATTGCCGGGTTGCTACAGTACCAGCAGCCGAATCTTGCGGTTTGGGTTGGGCAAGATCCCAAACTGAAAAACTTTGGCAAGGAGAACGCTATGCCCTGCAAACAGATGCACACATGCGCTTTGCTACTGGCTGGGATACCCTACTGATTGAAATGTTGGCGATGTGTCCCAGCCAAAAGCCTGTACTCACAGCATTTCCTCCTGGTTATCATCCCCCCAGAATAATTGTGTCGAATTTCCCCACAGGTACGGCCACAGGCAGATTTGCCCACAATGGGATGATGACCCCAAGGGCTGTGGAAGATTTAAGCAACTATCACGCCCCTAAATCTGGCGCATTTATGGCGGGGGGATTTATGTTTGCCGATGCGCGGTTGATGCAGGAAGTTCCCCATGATCCACTGCTTTACTTTTCGGCAACTGAGGTGGCTTATTCTGTCCGCGCCTGGACAAATGGTTGGGATATTTACCATCCCCATCGTGTTATCTGTTGGCACTATTACTATGACACTCAAGAAAAGCCACGCCCGCTAAACTGGGAAGACAACCAAGACTGGTACCAGCGCCATATTATTTCCGAACAGCGATTTCGCCAAATTTTGCAGATGGAACCAATGACTGAGGATTTTGGCATTTATGGGTTAGGAAATGTGCGATCGCTTACAGATTACGAAGCATTTGCGGGTGTGAGTTTTCGCAACTGGCAACAATACATCAAAGATGAACAACAACGGGCGATGCAATTGCTGTCTGGATGTCTCCAAGTCTATTTTGACGAGACAGTTAGCGATCGCCTCCAGTCTCTGTTAAACGACGACAAAGACTATTCTCGGCTTGTGCAGATTGATTGGCAGTATTTTGTACATGTTGCCTCTGAGTTAGGTGTATTATCGCTTGCCTATTGGGGTTTAAACAAAACGGCTCCTAAGTTTGTTCCAGAGTCTACACTGCGAGAATTGCAGCAATACTATTACGCTAATGCCCTGCGTAATCGTTCCCATAGCCAAGTTTTACTGCATTTATTAAATCAACTCGCCACCGCCCAAGTCACGGCGATTCCCATCAACGAGCCAGCCCTCGCCGCCTTGGTAGATGGTGATTTATCTCTCTGGCCATTTCAAACCCTGGATTTGTGGATAGCAGCCCGCGATCGCGCCACCGCTACAGAAATCCTCACAGCCGCCGGATATCAGCCGGGAGAGATTTGGCAAATTGGGCAACAATCCTTCACCCATCCCCAACGCGCCGTAAAAATTGAGCTACACTGGCAGCTTTTAGGTTGGGAATGGCAAACAGAACGCCTGTGTAAAGTAGAGTTAGAAAATCACACAATCCAGACCCTACCACCGCGAGATTACTTACTTCTGCTCTGTATTAGTGCCGCAAAAATTGGTTGGGAGCGATCGCTGTGGAAAGTTTACCAAATCGCCACCTTAATCGCCCGTTACCCTTCACAGCCCTGGGAAGACTTGTTACAGCAGGCAGAACAAATGACCGCTAAAGAAGCCTTATTCACAGGAATTTGGTTAGCACATCAGTGTTTTAGGACTGCTCTACCCGCAGCAGTCACACAGTGCTTAGAGACTATGCCAGAAGTTTCGGCCATCACTATACCGTGGTTAGGAGCGAGCGAATCATGAATCGCCAAGTAGTATTAGTTACAGGCGGATGTGGTTTTATCGGTTCCCATCTGGTCGAAGAATTAGTGAATAGAGGGTATTATGTGCGAGTGCTGGATAACCTGTCTACAGGCAAGTTAGAAAATTTACTGGCTGTACCTCCAGACAGGTGGGAATGGATTAAAGGTGATTTGACCAATTATAAACAGGTAAAAAAAGCGACGCAAGGCTGTGATTATGTCTTTCATCAAGCTGCGATCGCTAATATCTCAGAATCCTTCACAGATACTGTCGGGACACATCAAGTTAATTATGGTGGGACAGCCAATGTTTTAAAAGCAGCCCATCACTGTCGAGTCAAACGAGTCATATTTGCTAGTAGTGCGGCTGTTTATGGGAATGATCCTACATTGCCAAAACGAGAATCAATGCCAACTCATCCCATTAGTCCATACGGTGCAGATAAACTTGCTTCTGAGCAGTTGGGACAAATTTATCATCAACAAGGCTTGGTGGAGTTTGTTTCGTTGCGCTATTTTAATGTGTTTGGTCTGCGTCAGAATAGTCATTATACAGGGGTGATTTCTCAGTTTTGCGATCGCATCCGTCAAAGCTTACCGCCAATAATTTATGGTAATGGATTGCAAAGTCGTGATTTTATTCACGTTTCTGATGTAGTTCAAGCCAACTTAATTGCAATGGAACATCCTCAAGCCGCAGGTAAAATCCTCAATATTGGATGCGGCCAAGCTACCAGCTTATTAGAGTTAATCGCGCTATTAAATCAAATTACTAAACAAAATCTGCGTCCTATCTTTCGCCCAGGTCTTCCGGGAGATATTCACCACAGCCACGCCGATAATACAGCTATGCGATATTTAAAATGGTCTTCCCAAGTAGATCTTCATCAAGGCTTGACCAGCTTACTATTTACCCCTGCCCATCAACCACAAATGCAGGACTTACGCACAAAAATAGTCGTTTAAAACTGGTGTCGGGGTGTAAGGTTTTGGATACACACACTCCTCTGAAAAAAGGTCATCGAGAAACAGGCAATAAAAGAGAAAATAACTATTAATCATTGACCCTAGATCGGTGACAAATGACTAACGCTGATTTTATCGGATTAGCAGCATCTTACACCTACGCTATCGGTTTATTAGCTCTTGGTGAAGGACTGCGGAGGCTATTTGGTGTCAAGCCAGATTTAACTCGCAAGGTTATCCATGTTGGTGCGGGGATGTGGGTGTTTGGTGTGCTGTTGCTGTTTAAACATTGGCAAATCGGTATTATCCCTTTCGCCACCTTTATTTTCATCAATTATCTGCTTTATCGTTATCGAATTATCGGTGCAATGGATACTGAAGATAGTTCCCCAGGTACTGTTTATTTTGCAATTTCAGTTACCATCCTTTTTGGGTTATTTTGGCGACCAGATGATTCAGTTGATCATGTCCCCATTGCTGTAGCGGGAATTATGGCTATGACTTGGGGAGATGCTTTAGCTGCATTAATTGGTAAACGTTTCGGAAAACATCAATATCAAATAGGCTCATCTGTGCGTTCTTGGGAAGGTTCGCTGGCGATGTTTTTAGCTAGTGCAACAGCAATATTTCTGGTACTCCTATTTTTACCTAGTTCTTTGATTAGCCCTTTAGCTGTTTCTATTGGTGCGGGAAAGGCTTTATTAATAGCATTAGTGAGTGCTAGTTGTGCAACTTTAGTTGAAGCCATATCACCATCTGGTACAGATAACCTTGGTGTCCCACTAGTTACAGCAGGTGTGATTTGGGGATTGATGCAGATTTAATTTAAGTAAGTCGGTGAGAATAAACCCAACTATCTAACAGAATATAAAATTGGCGTAATCTTTGCGATTGCTTCATTCCACTTCGTTTCATTCGCAATGACATAACGTGAATTATTTAAGCGTTTCTACTTATCGTCTGGGTTCTGTCAAACGATGGGTGTGATGTCTTTTCACTTCTTGTATTTTAAAAAATGCCACCACAAAAATATGATGGGGAGAAAATCAACGTGAGTACAAACCAAAAAGTTGCTGTCGTCACTGGTGGAAATCGTGGATTGGGATTTGAAGCTTCTCGTCAACTGGCGAAACAAGGATATAAGGTAATTCTCACCAGCAGAGACGAAGATAAAGGTAAAGCCGCTGCACAAAAGTTACAGGCTGAGGGTTTAGATGTAATTGCTTATACTTTAGATGTCACCAGTGATGAAAGTAGTCAAAATTTAGCTAAGTTTATTGATCAGCAGTTTGGCAAACTTGATGCACTGGTCAATAATGCAGGTATTTATATTGATGATCAATCAGGAAGCAAGGGCATTATTGATACTCACATTGATACTTTACAGACAACAATTGATACAAATGTTTATGGTGTTGTGCGAGTTACTCAAGCGTTAATTCCCTTGATGAAGAAACAAAATTACGGACGAATAGTTAATGTTTCTTCAGGAATGGGACAGTTAACAGATATGGAGGGTGGTTCTCCTGGATACCGTATTTCTAAAACAGCTTTAAATGCTGTAACCCGAATTTTTGCCAGTGAATTAATAGGTAGCAATATATTAGTTAATTCTGTATGTCCAGGTTGGGTAAAAACTGATATGGGTGGCGCTAATGCACCACTTACACCAGAACAAGGAGTTGATACAATTGTCTGGCTGGCTACCCTTAAAGATGATGGTGTGACTGGGGGATTTTTCCGCGATCGCCAACCAATTGCTTGGTAAAATTTTATATTTAGTTATTAATCAATACAAATAATTCATGATAATTAACAGTACAAAGTTGGGTGAAGTATAAGATTTTCCTGACATAGAATCGCCGGGCAAAAATCAATGGGAAATCTGAGCAAATGGTGTGGGCTGATACAGTAATTTTTAGGCAGCTATTATAGGCTTTATATGCCCTTTACTTTTACCCTTATGGCGGAAATATCCGCTAAAAAAGCACCAAAGCAGTAGATAATTATTCCTAAAAAAGTAGGGTTGATAAACTTCAACCACAATACTGATGTAACAACATAGGAAAATTACTATGCTTTGGTGATTTACTTAATTTTGGTCATAAAGAATTATCTTGAAGTCACTCTTACACTCCTAAACCAAAATCTTCAGCCTCTTCAGCGATCGCCCACACTAATTCACCCCATTCGCTATTACAATCGATTTGCTGGGATACTCAGCAGGATTGCAATTTCTTCAATTTCAGCCTGTGCTTACTTCTGCATTACCGACTATCAACGCCCTCAAGCAGCCGACATCTGATGCTTGGGTAGAACAAGCGATCGCAAATTTAGATATTATTTTGCTTGACCATTCCCACTGCGAACGCAAAGCCGCAGGGGTGGCGTTAAATTTTATGTTTCGCTATCCTTCCAATACCAAAATGGTAAGGGAATTAACTGCGATCGCTCGTGAAGAATTAGAACACTTTGAACTCGTCAACCAGTGGCTAGAACGCCGCAATATACCCTTAGCACCTTTATCACCGCCTCCCTATGGTGCTGGTTTAAAAGCCGCTGTCCGTCCCAACGAACCAGACCGTTTTTTAGATTCCTTACTCGTCACTGGCTTAATAGAAGCCCGCAGTCACGAAAGACTAGGACTTTTAGCTACACACTGTCCTGAAGCAGAATTAGCTAAATTTTATCAAAGCTTAATGGCATCGGAAGCAAGACACTTTGGTACATACTGGGTTTTAGCAGATACTTATTTTGACCGCGAAATCGTCCAGCAACGGCTGGATGAGTTAGCAATTGTTGAAAGCGATCTGCTGGTAAACTTGCATCCAGAGCCAAGAATTCATAGTTAGTATATTCACTAATAGACATCATAGTTATCATGCTTCAGTTAACACATATCAGGCTGCTAGTAACCAACTACACAGATTGTTTTCTCTTCTACCGTGACATACTCGGCTTTTGGATTGATTGGGGTGATGAAAATAGCGGCTATGCTGAGTTGCACACCGGATCTCACCTTAAACTGGCATTATTTAGAAAAGATTTTATGGCTGAAGCAATTCCCAGTGCTTATCTACCTTCGGCTTTTGATTGTCAAAACAAAATGGCTTTAGTTTTCGCCGTTGATAACGTGGATGAAGTCTACGAAAAACTCAAAGAACGCAACGTCATAGTTGTCACCCAACCCTTAGATCGTCCAGCCTGGGGACTCCGCACAGCACATTTTCGTGATCCTGATGGTAATTTGATTGAAATCTTTAGTAATCTGGGGTCGGTAAATTAGGATTTTGCTGTCTCTAACTACACAATGGATAAATTTTCTGCAATTGTGCGTGATATCCATGATCCACAAGATGTGATCTTGGGAATATTGACAATATTCTGCTCTACTCTACACTTGTATCAGGATTTTGTTCTTAGCGAAGTGTAAATAATTAGAAGTTTAACTTCAATTTAAAATTTACAATTCACAATTAATCTGTGGGAAATTTTTGTGAGCTTATGCTTTCAGGAAAGTGGAAATTTCTGCGGATTTTACTACTCAGTATTATTGTTACTGCTGCTATTAGTGTTTATATCACTCAGCCCCAAAATCCAGTAACAGTTTTCCATACTGAAAATCCAGTAAAACCGCAATTTTCAGTCATGCAACATACTGAAAATCTTGTGGTTGATCCAGAGCGTATTAATTATAAATCTATACCATTAGAAAGTCTGAATGCGGCTCGCCAAGGGAGTGACCCAGAAACCCTGGCGTTGAATGCGATTGAAGATGTAGGGTCAGAAAAGGGGATAGATAAGATAGAAGTGATTTATCCCCAGCACAATCAAGCCCTAGTGACCATTACACACATTCCCCAAAATAGTAATTCAGTCAATGCGATTAAATATCGGGTGGAGATGAATACCTTTGGGCGATCGCTTTTAGTGAGTTCGCCGCCTGTGTGGGAAATTATCTGGGCTGGCTCCCAGGTACAATGTAAACCTGGAAGTCGCCACAGCAAACAATTAAATCAGAGTAAAAATCTGAAGTGTGAAGGATAAAATTTTCATACTTTCAGACTTCACACCTCATACTTTATTTAGATATCGCCGCGAATATCTTCGATAATGCCATCGCGCATGACGATTTCTACCTGCATTTTGCTAATTAAGTTATCACCTTTTTCTACCCGGAAAAATCCTTCCATTTGAAATTGGTTGACTTCTTGATCTAACTCCAGCATCTGTACTTGCTGAAGGTTTTGCAGCATTTGATTTTTTTGCTCTAGGAATTCGCTTTTCTTTTGATTAACTTGCAGTTGGATGTTGTCAATTTGTTGCAGAGTTTGGGGGCTAGGTGGTTGGATACTTTGCTTTTGAATAGCGGCGATCGCTCTTTGTCCTTCGAGGTCAAGTTGTTGCAATTGCTGATCAAGTTGATTGATCTGGGCTTGCAATTGCTGTTGTACTTCCTCTCTCCAGAGGGGAGTAACAATAACTTTGACGTTGACGATGCGCTTCAAAAGTAGTTGGGGGTTGGAGACATCCATATTTCGCGTTCACTCTATAAAGTTTGCAGTGGAAATTATCGAGGTTTGATACTCAGCACGGGCTAAACGCCCCGCTACGGCTAACAGCACTCAGCACTTTTGAAGATCAGGCAAACATTTTGTTAATCAGGTCGCCGTAGCGTTCTGCAACAACGTGTCGCCGGATTTTTAGTGTTTGGGTCATTAAGCCATTTTCAATAGAAAACGGTTCTAGAATCAGCCTGAATGGCCCAATGCGATCATCTGAACGATAACCTGGACGATTCTGTACTTCCCGATTCAATTCTTGGCGAAACAAATCCTGGATTATTTTACTCTCTAGGCCAACACCAGTGCTGAGTTCGGAGTTTTGTTCTGGTAGACGTAATTGCACGTTCTGACTTTGGGCCCATTTTTCTAAGGCTTCGAGGTTGGGAACAATTAAAGCACCAAGACTGCGCTGATCTTGCCCTACAAGCATGATTTGGTCAATATAAGGCGATCGCAAACACGCATCTTCAATTGGTTGTGGTTCGATGTTTTCCCCGTTAGTCAAGACAATTGTATCTTTTGCCCTACCAGTTAGCACCAAGTCATTTTCTGGCGTAACCCAACCCAAATCACCGCTATCAAACCAACCTTCAGCATCAATAGCTTTGGCTGTTGCTTCGGGGTTTTGGTAATAACCCTGCATGATTTGCGGCCCTTTCAATAACACCAAACCTCTTTGTCCTTTGGCTAAAGGCTGGCGATTTTCAGGATCTACAATTTTTACTTCTGTACCGGGAATTGGTTGACCGGATGAACCACGGAAATTCCGCCAAGGACGACGCGCATTAGTTACTGGCGAAGTTTCGGTTAAACCATAACCTTGTAAAATGTCTACACCAATAATTTCAAAAAAGTTATCAATGTGCCTTGGTAACGCCCCGCCACCACTAATAACATGTTTGATGCGTCCGCCTGTGGCTTCCCGAACTTTGGCATAAACTATCTTTTCTCCCAAAATATGCAGCGGTAACAAGGCTGATGCTTGAATTTTAGCCCCAATACGTTCAATGGCTGAAGCATCGATATGCTCTAAACACAATCCTTGGGCGATGCGTTGCGCTTTGATATACTTTTCGCTAATGCCTAGTAAAAAGTTAATCAGGCGTTGCTTATTAGCAGGTTGTTCCCGAAACTGTTTCTGCACTCCTTCATAAATCGATTCCCATAAGCGGGGAACAGCAATCATGAAATTGGGTTTAAATTCTTTTAAATCTCGTTTCACAGAACGCAAATTTGTGTAAACTTGGGTGCAGCCTTGTGATAACAAAAAGTATTCACCACTACGTTCGTAGCTGTGCCAAGTAGGAAGAATACTTAAGACAATATCACCTGGTTCGGGTTGGACTATTGCTCTGAGACTTCTGACTTGGTGCATTAAATTGCTGTGAGACAACATAACACCTTTGGGTTTACCTGTTGTCCCAGATGTATAAATTAAAGTTGCTAAAGAATCGGGACTTTGCTGAACCCGCACTAGAGTATGCTTTGCACCAAGGTCTTGTAACTGGGAAAAGTTGAGTATTTTCAGATGATCGTCCGTTGGTGGAGTTTCATCAGCAAGTAAGATAACTATGCGAATTGGTAAGTCATATAGTCTGTCGCGCAGTCTATTAAAGGTTTTTAAATCTTCAACTACCAAAACTGTACTGCCACTGTTGGCAATAATAAACAGCAGTTCTTCTTTTTCGGCTTGCGAACTACGTACCGCATCCACACCGCCAGCTGTGATGATACCTTGATCGGCGATGAACCAGCGGGGACTGTTATCGGCAATTAAAGAAATGCGATCGCCTACTTGCACTTCTAAGGCTTGTAACCCAGCCGCAAATTGTTGAATTTGATCCGCTAACTGGATATATGTAATCGCTGTTTCTGGCTTTGAGTGCGGATTTCGCAACGCCACAATATTGCCAAATTGCTTGGCTGCTAAAGGCCAAATCTCTGAAAGTAAATTTACTTTTGTGTAATCTACAGAACCTTGAAATGCCAGCTTTTCTCTCTCACTGATGTTCAATAATATGGAAGACGCAGATTGGGTGTTTGACATAACAACATTACCGAAAATGTACTAATTTTTTAGTTTTAGTTTATTCTGCTATTGACACTACAATACTCTCCTGTATTTTTACATCGCCAATTGTGTCCGCTATTTCGCAAAACCAACGGTTGTATTGATAAAAATTTATGTTAAAGTGAAGTTATATAAATTTTAAGCAATACATCCGTAAATGATTGCTTAATTTGGATGTTTGCAGTCAATAACAGCGACCACCTAACTTTTCAATGGGGGTGATTACCTATAGATTTCACAGATGCAATATGCTTCACTCTGATTAATGCTATTGCTTGTTTAGCATTTCCTAAGTTTCTCTCTGGGATTCTAGCTAAAATCAGAAATAATCAAGCATCTACAAAAGTTCTGATCTCACCAAAATCTACAGTGGAAATTACTAGTTTTCCCTATTGTACGGTTTATGCAATAACAGGCCGTCAATATTGTAGATTCAGTCCTCATTTTTGTTCCAAATGTTCTAGCTATTGATTAATCTCTGCTTCAGATACCCGACTTCTTTAAGAAATGAAGTTGGGTATCTTTGTCTCTATTAGTGTTACAAAACTAAATATTGAACTAGCTTATGGAGATGAGAAGAAAATCAAAAGCACTAATGTAGTCTATTTGACAAAATATGCTTCAAACTAAATAAATAACAAACAAAATAAAAAAAAGGAGTTTATTTATGAGTTTTATCGATGGTCTATTGCTGACACTCGTGAATACTGTTGCTTGTTTGATGTTGCCAAAGCTGCTGTCTGTAGTTTTGGCTAATAAAACCGCGGATGAAGTAGCAACTCAACCTGTATCTAGTTCTGAAATAGCTTAAAAGTGTCAGGCGATCGCAGTTGTGATCAATGTGGGATAATGCTTGTCTAGTTGGAGCGATCGCCAAAAATAATTTACTTCCGCTTTTCTCGCCGCCACTTCTCTTTAACTAAGCGAATTTCATCAAAACTGTAGGCTGTACCCAGTTGTTCTTTTAGCGGAGTGAGAGGAATATCACCGAGAACTTCGAGAACGTGCCAAATTTTTTGATGATGTTCCGCAGGTACTAATAAATTTAAATCTACAGGCTGATTTTTTTCGATTAATCTAGCTAAATGACTGACAATTGTCGCTGGGCTAAGTTTGCGTTGTTGGGCAATTTCGGTAACACTTAAACCTTGTTGATGTAAATGTAGAGTTTGTAATTCAGTTCCAGAAATTAAACTGAGTGAAGGTATAACATCAGCAGCAGAATTAACTGAAGTTTTATTACCCCGGTAAGTGCTAATTTCTGCTAAGAACTTTTCCCCATATTGGGCAAGTTTATGACTCCCGACACCAGATAGTTTACCAAATTCAACTAAAGTTTTTGGTTGTACCTGTGCCATTAACTTTAACGTCGAGTCATGAAAGATAACGTAAGGTGGAACAGACTGTTCATCAGCCAATTGCTTACGCAGCGATCGCAATTTATGTAATAATTCTTCAGCCTCAGCTGCTTTGGGACTTTCTTCGATTAAACTTAATTTTTGGGTTGCAGACACAGCAATTTCCACTTTGCGCTGTCGTCGCATCACTTCCCAACTGTGGGCGTTTAATTTTAAAACAGAATAACCATCACTAGTTTGTTCTAACAAACCTTGATGTAAAAGCGATCGCCCCAACATTCGCCATTCTTCCACACTTTTATCTTTACCGATACCGTAAGTAGATAATTTGTCGTGTTCGTATTGGGTTATTTTCTGATTTTTTGCCCCCCGCAACACATCAATAATATGCAGCATTCCAAATCTTTCTTTGCAACGCGCCACACAAGATAAAAACTTCATGGCTTCAATTGTCCAATCTTCCACGGGTTTGGGATGACGACAATTATCACAGTTATTGCAATTTCCCAGAAACCTTTCGCCAAAATAACTGAGTTGAATTGTCCGCCGACAATCTGTCCCCTCAGCGTAATCTATCATTTGTCGCAGTTGTTGTTTAGCAATCAACTGTTCTTGAGCATCAGTTTTTTGATTAATACTCCATTCAATAGTTTTAATATCACCAAAACTAAAAAAGATTGTACAGCGAGAAGGTTCCCCATCTCTCCCCGCCCGCCCAGATTCTTGATAGTAACTTTCTAAATTGCGGGGAATATCAAAGTGAATTACCAGTCGCACATCTGGTTTATTAATTCCCATACCAAAAGCTATTGTCGCCACCATCACCCGCGCATCATCTCGAATAAATCGGGTTTGATTTTTGCTGCGTTCTTCATCACTTAATCCCGCATGATAAGGGAGAACTGAAACTTTATCATTTTGCAGTTTAAAAGTTAATTCATCAACTTTTTTGCGAGTCAGACAATAAATAATAGCTGAACCGTCAATTTCTCGAATCAATTCTAATAATTCCGCGTAAGCATATTTAGTTTTCGGGCGGACTTCGTAATAAAGATTTTGGCGATTAAAACTCGCAATGTGAATACTTGGTTGCTTTAACCCGATTTGTTGAATGATATCAGAACGGACGCGTTCAGTAGCCGTTGCTGTCAACGCAATCGTCGGGATATGGGGATAACGCGATCGCAATGAGCGCAACTGACGGTATTCTGGACGAAAATCATGTCCCCACTCCGAAACACAGTGCGCTTCATCGATTGCAAAGGTAGAAATACCAATTTGGTGATGTACTAAATCGAGAAACGGCAAAAACCTTTCACTCATCAGCCGTTCCGGGGCGACATAGAGTAATCTTACCTTACCGTTAAGAATTGCTTCTTCCCGCGATCGCACTTGATAAGGATTCAAACTACTATTGAGAAACGTGGCGCTAATATTATTATTTCGCAGTGCTTCCACTTGGTCTTGCATCAACGCAATTAACGGCGATACCACCACCGTCAATCCCTTCTTTACCAACGCTGGTAACTGAAAACACAAAGACTTTCCCCCACCTGTGGGCATAACTACCAGCAAATCTCGATTTTGTAGCGCATCTTCGATAATTTTTCGCTGTCCCGGACGGAATTGATCATAACCGAAGTGATATTTTAGCGCCTGTTCGAGATTAGGATACTGAAGCATAGCGATCGCTTTTTTGGCTGCATTCTGCGTAGGTAGTTGATACAAAGATTATAAAAGCACAAAATCCTCTCTGCGTCTTTGCGCCTCTGCGTGAGACGAAAATATTTCAGTGCGATCGCTCGGCGTAGATCCTGATTCTCTCACCTGATGGGTGATTATTTAACAGGAAAACATATCTCCGGCTTGTTCTCATTCTTCATCCACTTCATCAGATGTTAAGAGTGCTTGTGAACTATGACGCACGTACAAAATATAAACAGTATCATCACGAATTGTAAAAAGAATGCGGTAGATATTTTTTGACTTGCCGTAAAGAAGTTGACGCACTTCTTCAGAAAATACTTCATGTTCTACAGCTAAAGCGCACCGACGAGGTTTTTCTTGAAGAGTTGCTATTGCATTCATCAACCCCCGAAACCACTGATCTGCATAAGCTGGGTTATATTCTTTCAGCCATAAGTATGCTGATTCAATTTGAGCGTCCGCAGTCTTGGTAGTTCTAACTTGAAATACCATATTTCTGCTGCATTTCTTGCTCAAATGCACTTAATGGACGTGTATTTCCTACTTCTATGTCTTCTAGTCCCTGTTTAATTCCTGTTATTGTTTCTAACTTTTCTACAAGTTCTAAAAGCTTTTGGTATGATTGAGCATCTTGAACAACTAATTCGGCTTTGCCATTGACAGTTAAAACTACTGGTTTTCCAGTCTGCTTCATTTGCTTAATCAAGTCGGATGTGTTGCGCTTGAAGTTTGAGAGAGAGTGAATATCTCGAATAATGTTGAGCATTGCTGTAATTATGCACTTAATTTGCACTCAATTTAATGCTATCATCTGGAACATTAAAGACACCTAACTCCCAGCTAAAAATTAAAGACTCGTGGTAAAGTGCGTAGGATGACCATCGTCGTACACATCGCTCGGCGTAGATCCAGATTCTCTCACTTGAATTGCTGTAAAAGCTAATTAATGACGCGATGTGCAACTTATTTTTACAACCCCTCTCCAAACCTCTCCCCGAAACGGAGAGAGGCTTTGAATCTTACTCCCCTTCCCTTGTAGGGAAGGGGTTGGGGGTTAGGTTTAAGAGAAAGTTGCACACTGCCTTAATCAGTATCAAACACTCATCCGCGAGTATCAAAGACTCATTCACAAGTATTTAAGACTCTCCCGCGAATATCAAACACTCATTCACGAATATCAAACACTCGTCCGCGAGTATAAAAGACTCATTCACGAATATCAAACACTCATCCGCGAGTATAAAAGACTCATTCACGAGTATTAAACACTCGTCCGCGAGTAAAAAAGACTAGTTCACGAATATCAAAGACTCATTAAAGCAGTTTTCATTTACTTAAATCACACACTCACCCTCTTCTTTGCGCCTTTGCGCCTCTGCGTGAGACAAAAACCTTCAAGAATTACCCATCACCCTCTCAAGACTCACCCTCACACCCTCAGCATCCGGTGACTTCAATCGCTGCAAAATCTCTAAAGCTGGTTGCAAATAGGATATCGCTTTAGTGTATTCACCCTGCTGTTCTGCCAAATGTCCTAACCACCACAGAGTCATTGCTTTGCCTTGAACATCACCAATACGTTCAAATATTTCCAAAGACTGATGGAAAAGTGCGATCGCTTCATCCACTTCCCCTTTGTTGGCGTAGAGAATTCCCAGTTGGTGCAACGTCGCTGTTTTACCTTGGACATTCCCAATGCGTTCATTTATTTCTAAAGACAGATTGAAAAGTGCGATCGCTTAATCCACTTCCCCTTTGTTAGCGTAGAGAATTCCCAGTTGGTGCAACGTCGCCGCTTTGGTTTGGACATTACCAATGCTTTCAGTTATTTCCAAAGACTGATTGAAAAGTGCGATCGCTTCATCCACTTCCCCTTTGTTGGCGTAGAGAATTCCCAGTTGGTGCAACGTCGCTGTTTTACCTTGGACATTCCCAATGCGTTCATTTATTTCTAAAGACAGATTGAAAAGTGCGATCGCTTAATCCACTTCCCCTTTGTTAGCGTAGAGAATTCCCAGTTTGTGCAACGTCGCCGCTTTGCCTTGGACATTACCAATGCGTTCAAAGGATTGATTCCTGAATACTTAATATTATTCTTTTGACCGTATCAGTTTCAGAAGATTGAAGACGTTGCAATATGCCTAATGACTGCTGTAAGAAATCTAATCCTTGGTTATAATCACCAAGTTCATATATCAACATTTGCCCCAACGAAGCCAACGTACTTGCTTTACCGCGCATATCTTGTATATGCTCTTCAATTTCAAGTGCTTCTTTATATGTGACTAAAGCAGCATCAATTTTCTTTTGATTTATATAATAAATATTTGCTATTTGATGTAATGTATGTGCTTGACCTTTTAGATATTTAATTTGCTTGTTCAATATTAGAGATTTACTATAAAACTGAAGTGCATTTTCAAATTTACTTTGTTGTTCGGATACTACACCAAGTTGATGTAATGCAATTGCCTGACCTTGAATATCATCAATTTGTTCAGCAAGTTTAAACGAAGTATTAAGGGAATTAATTGCTAAATCAAATCTTCCAACTTTAGTATAAGTAATTGCCATATTATAAAATAATGCAGCTTTAAGTTCAACGCTACCAGTTTCTTCAACTATTTTTAGAGACATCTGTAAAAGATTAAAAACTGCTTCTAAGTCTCCTTGCTCTTCTTTAAGAGATGCTATTTGATGCAAAGTTGATATTTTTCCTTTAAGATCACCAATACTATCTTTCAGATAGAAAGATTTTTCATAAATAGCAAGAGACTCTTGTATTCTTCCTTTTTGTGCTTTTATGTATGCAATTTGATGTAATGTTGATGCTTGACCTTTAATATCACCAATATTTTCTTGAATTGCTAGGCACTCTTGATATTTATGAAGTGCATTGTCTACCTTGCCTTGTAAAAGATATATTCTTGCTATCTCATGCAATGCTGAAGCTTTACCCTTAAGATGACCAATTTTTTCGCTATCTATAAGACATTCTTGGTAAATTTTAAGAGCTATATCTAATTCTCCGCTTTTAGATTTGATATATGCCAAGCAGTGTTTAATGCCGCAGATTTCAATTATTTCATTATCTGGACAAAGTTTTAAAGCTTCTTGATAATGCTCCACAGCTTCTTTAACTTTACCTAGCTCAATTTCAACACGAGCTAAATTACTAAGAATACGATAGTCTCTTATATTGTTAAGTGTATCTTGACAAATTTTATTAGTGTCTCGGAAACGACTATGAGGTATCCACTTTCTAGAAAGACAATTCGCAACATTGACAGTAATATCTTTATCCTTCCCCAGCAAAGCCAACCTATGAATTTCTAACGTTTCCGCCTCCGTAGAAGTTCCCGCCTCCCACCACAGACGATACAAAATTTGTGCAGCTTGTTTATACAACTCTTCACCCTTGGGGTTTTCTGGAAACTCTAGCAACGGTGACAAAATCCGGGGAACACGATACAACCTCTCTGTGTTGTTGGTAAGGGTAACTTCCAACAAACCCAAAATTTCAGCGCGTTGAATATGACTTTCCCAACTTGAGATATCCTCACAAATCGGGGAAATCGCAGCTAGAGGAACAGGTAACTCATACACCAACAACTTCCCCAGCATAAGACGCAAAGCTGGAGTTTGCTGCTTCAGCAATTCTTCAGCCAAAATATCCTCACGAAATTCCTTTTCCTTATCTGCCATCTTTTGCAGAATCATCTCAACTCCCCTCTCGGCTTCTGGCGACTTCGGGGAATTTTGCAAAATCTTATCTAACCATTCCAACAGCCGAGGATTTCCATCTGCTGCTTTTTTGGCACGTTCGGGCAAATCTGGCTGAAATTGCCAACTGCCATTAAACGAATCCAGACGATTATACTTTTTAATTAAATCTGCCCCACCCAAAGCCCCCAGAGGTTCGCGGTACAGACGATGATTCAGTTCCGACAAAGTGAAATTGTAGCGACAGGTAATAATTACCTTGTGGGGAAGTTGGGAGTTTTGCATCGCCTTCAGCAACGCCAGCAGTACATCCACAACTTGTGGTTGCAAGACATAAACCCCATTGCGTAATTCCAAATTTGCCTCAAAGTCATCCAGCACAAAGGCAAAGCGCTGTTCTTTGGTATTCAGTCCTTCAGTGAAAAACTTGGTGAGGCGCTGCATCAAGGGTAACTTGCCATTGAGAATTTCATGCCCCCGTTCCGAGGTACATTGTTCAGCCAGGGTTTTGAGCAGTTTGTCCTCATCCAGTTGCCGAAAGTTCACCAGCCTGTGATAGCCAACCATCCTTTCCAGAAGTCGCGCCGTCACAGTACTCTTACCCACACCCCCCAGTCCGTGAATTAGTACCCCTAATGAAGTGCGAATAGCTTTGAGACAACGTTGCAAAGTCCGCCGTCTCCCAACAAACTCAGAGGGTTTCGCCACCCGCACCAGTTGGGTATCGGGATCTAAAAACAGATCATAAGCAGGTTCGGGCGCAGAGAGTGGCACATCTCTCGATACTTCCACCAACGCACCGGGACATTCTCCCTGGACATATAACCGCAACAAATGCCAGTCACGCACATTCTGTTTAAACAACTGCTGGTAAGTGCTGGCGAGTGCTTGGGCTAATTGATATCCGGCTGCCAATTTCCCGTAGAGGTGCGCGGCGGCGGCTGTAGCTGTCCGATCTTCCACAGGCCGCCCCCAACTTAAAACCGCCCTCGCGCCTTGGGCAATTAGTGCCTCAGCCATTGAAGGGACAGCGCCTTTATCTGGTGCTTGTCCAGTCCGACACCCAGACAAAAACACCAACTTGGGAAAGCGAAACCGGAAGACTTCGGCAAGTTCTGCGGCTGTGGTTTCGTGGCGTTCCCCAATTTCCGTCTCGGTGATAAAGTAAGGCGTGTAAGGTGCTTCATCTTTAATTGAGGCGTGTCCTGTGAGGTGAAACACATCAAAGTCATCAAGATAGCGACTCCACACCTTACCCAATTCGTTCACGCAGCCGCTTTCTTCCACCCGCAAATCTACAGCAAAATCTCGCGTATCTGCCAGAATTCTCGCTTCTTCCTGTTCAAACTCTAACTTTGGTTGCACGTCTTCCGGGTCGGTTGCCATAAACAATACTCGCAATTGTCGTGCTTCCACAGAAAACCCTTCTATTTCTTTCTCAATCCAGCGCAGAGGTAACACTACCGGGTTAACCCGCTTCACCAAAAAATCCTCACCATCATGCAGCACTTCCCAAGGTAGATGTGCCAGTTGTTTTCCGGTATCAATCGCAATTACCAACCCTTCACCGTGACAGTTAGCAATTCCCCGACTCAACCACCGTCCATCCCCATCCAACCAAAAAAATAACTGCTTCCCGATTCCTGGTAAATTGGGCAGCAGTTTATAATAATCTCGTTCTCCTTGCTTGAGAAAATTAGCGATTTCTGCCAACTTCAAGCGACGTGATTCATAGTGATTCTTTTGAGGTAGCCAATACCTGAGTTCAACTGTTTCCTGGGTACTTTCCCGAAGTTGAATGCGGATAGTTTGCACTTTATTTGCTGAGAGATTTGAGGATTTCCGTGATTTCCTCTATGGTAGCTTCTTCGAGTAAAATCCTATTTCCAGTCTCAGGGTCAAGAATCACCACATCAAATTGCTTACCTGGATGAGATTTATGCCATTCTTGATACCATTTGCGAATTTGTTCAGCTAAAGCCGCAACACCACCCACAATGCCAACAATAGTAGCGATGGCGGCTAGAGTTCCCTCTCTTTGGGTTGGAACTTCATAGCTTCCCGATATTCCGGGGATTTCTAGTAAAGCCTCGGCTGCGGCTGGCGCACCTTCACCTTCAATGCCAATTTGAAGTTCTGCCATTAGTAATCTTTACCACACGAATAAAATCATACATCCCCAAAATATTTTAAATTTACATCAGTTAGCAACTCAAATTGGCTGATGTGATAGGAAGTGTCAAAATATTAAGTGTAAACTTTCAGCACCAACTCACTTATGCCTAAAGCAATCTGGAACGGCGCAACTTTAGCCGAAAGCGATAATACTGTAGTTGTGGAAGGCAATCATTATTTTCCTCCCGACGCAATTAACAAGCAATATTTCCAAGACAGCGAAACCCACACAACTTGTCCGTGGAAAGGTCTTGCTAGTTACTACAGCATCGAAGTTGATGGACAAGTAAATAAAGACGCTGCTTGGTATTATCCCAGCGCGAAAGAAAAAGCGAAAAATATTGAAGGTTACGTCGCTTTCTGGAAAGGCGTAAAAGTCGAAGCTTAATTTGATCCGCTTCCGGCTTATTTGCTGAAACTGTTGATTAACCGAGTTTTAGTAAATAAGCCTCTTTTTTTATAAATAATTAGCGTCGTGCTACTCTAACGTAGTGAACCACGCTTCTAAATCTGCAATTCCTTGAAAATCTAACAATGCTTCTCCCAGATTTTCTAATTCTTCAACAGAGAGCATTTCAATTTTGCCTATCAGTGATAGAGTTAATTGTCCCACACGACGCTTAAGTTGACGGAAAATAAGCGATCGCGCTTCTGTTAGTTTTCCTAGTTGTTCGCCTTCAGCAAGAATTTCTTGATAAATTACTGATTCGCGCATCATATCCTCCCGAAACAATTGTCGAATCAAGTCTTTTTTGTATTTTAACCCTGCAAAGATTTGGGTATAGGTTGAGATTTCTGGTCTTTGTTGTGGTTGAAGTTGATTCACTCGTTCCAACACTTGTTGCAATAAAGCTTGGGGTTGGGAAGTTGCTGTTAGTGGTGCTAATGGTAACAATGCTGGGTTATCCAGGAATATTTGGGGATTTTCTTCCCATAGGCTAATTACTCGATATTCATGACGAGTGCTTTCGACATGGAAAACAGTTTCAATTACTGTGTCTGGTGCAGGAGGAAGTAATAATACAACAACTTGCGTGATTGGTATACGATATAACCGATACAACCTTACCCAATAATCAAGCATCCGCAAGGGTAGAGGTGGATTTGATTCGAGTTTAGTTTGAAATTCCAAGTGAAGAATGCGTTCTTCTAGTTGTAGAAATGTAACGTAATCAGCACGTATTGGTTCAATACTCAATTCGGTTTTGAGGACAGTGGCGGCTGTTTGCGGTGTACCTAATACCCAACTAGCAAAGGTGGCGGGATGTTTTTCAGATAGGAGTTTGCAGAGGTTGTCAAAAGACATGAATAATCAGCACTCTTGGTCAAATTATTTCACTTTCTGGCTCAACAAGCTCAAAATTTACTTTGTTATATAAATCTTGCAGGGAAATTTCCAAGGGTACAGATGCAAATGCGATCGCATTATCTTCCTCATCATACTCACGCAGGTTCCATTGTTTCTTCCCAATCTTAGAAAACTGCTCTACATGCAACCGATATTGGTCTATTAACAGATATTCTTGAAACGTGGGAATTTTGCGATACGCCGCAAACTTATCCTCATAATCGTAATTTATAATGGATTTTGACAGCACCTCCACAATAATTTGCGGGTTAGTAATAATATCTTGGCGATTGTTAAAAAATTCTGGTTCACCTGCGATAATCATCACATCTGGGTATGTATAAATCCGTTTTTGTGATATCCACAGACGGACATCACTCATATAAATTCGGTAACTTTGTTTTTTAAAAGCATAATTTAACTCAGTGCTTAAGTTAAGTGCTATCTGGTTATGATTAATTGTTCCACCCGCCATTGGAATTATTTGTCCATCAATATATTCACTTTTATATTCAGCCGCTTCCTCTAACTGTAAATATTCCTCTGGTGTGTAGTATTGCTGTTGTGTAACCTGCATAGCTTTTACCCATATCTATTCAACAGTGTAACTTGGTTATCTCACAAAAAAGGTGCGTTCCGCGATCGCCTGAACACACCCAAAATACTCTGCGTTTCTCTGCGCTTACCTCTGCGTTTAAACCTCAATATCCAAAACCCGCACCAAAAATGCCCACTTATCCGCAGCCTCTTCAATTATTTTAGTTGTCGGTTTACCTGCACCATGCCCCGCCTTCGTCTCAATTCTAATTAACACTGGCGCATCACCTTGATGGGCAGCTTGCAAAGCGGCGGCAAATTTGAAACTATGAGCAGGTACAACGCGATCGTCGTGATCTGCTGTAGTAATTAAAGTGGCAGGATAAGCTGTATTTGCTTTGAGATTATGCAACGGTGAATAAGCATAAAGTGTTTTGAAATCTTCGGTATTATCTGGCGAACCATATTCCGCAGTCCAAGCCCAACCGATGGTAAATTTATGGAAGCGCAACATATCCATCACGCCAACGGCTGGTAAAGCTGCACCAAATAACTCAGGGCGCTGCGTCATACAAGCACCCACCAATAAACCACCGTTACTACCACCTGCGATCGCTAGTTTGCCAGTTTTTGTATACTTATTGGCAATTAACCACTCAGCCGCCGCAATGAAATCATCAAACACATTTTGTTTTTTCTCTTTCATCCCGGCTTGATGCCATTCTTCACCATATTCGCCACCACCGCGCAGATTTGGCATAGCATAAACACCACCCATCTCCATCCACACCAAGGTACTCACAGAAAAAGTCGGAGTTAGAGAGATATTAAACCCACCATAAGCATAGAGAAAAGTTGGATTATTGCCATCTAACTTAATGCCTTTTTTGTGAGTAATAAACATCGGCACCTTTGTGCCATCTTTGCTGTGATAAAATATCTGCTTTGTTTCGTAATCATCAGGCTTAAAGTCTACCTTTGGTTGGCGGAAAAGCTGACTTTTACCAGTCACCATATCGTAGCGATAAATTGCGCCTGGGGTAGTAAAACTAGTGAAACTATAAAAAGTTTCTGTGTCATGGCGTTTACCCCCAAAGCCCCCCACTGAACCCACTCCGGGTAATTCTACCTCACGCACCAATGCACCTTTGAGGTCAAAAATTTTGATTTGCGATCGCGCATCTTGCAAATAATCAGCCACAAACTGATTATTGAGAATATTCACACCTTCTAAAGTTGCTTCATTTTGCCGAATAATTTCTTGCCATGCTGATTTCTCTGGTTTTTGAATATCAATGGCAATTACTTTACCCCGTGGGGCATTTAAATCGGTGCGGAAATAAAAGACACTATCATCATGGTCAATAAAACTATAATCTGCCTCAAACTCGTTAATGAGTTCAACAACTTCAGCTTGAGGATTACTTAAGTCTTTATAAAATACTAAATTCCTAGAGTCAGTTCCCAACCACACAGAAATAATTAAATATTGTCCATTTTCTGTAACACCACCACCAAATCCCCATTCTTTTTGGTCAGGACGTTGATAAATTAAAATGTCTTCCGATTGGGGCGTACCTAATTTATGGTAATAAAGCTTTTGATAATAGTTGACATCTTCTAACTGAGTTTTAGAATTTGGCTCATTGTAACGACTATAAAAAAAGCCTTGATTATCAGTTGTCCAAGATGCACCAGAAAATTTAATCCACTGCAAATGGTCTGCTAAATCTTTACCTGTTGCGACATCTCGGACTTTCCACTGTTGCCAATCAGAACCAGAAATTGAAAGACCATAAGCTAAAAGTTTACCATCATTACTAATAGATAATCCTGATAAAGCAACAGTGCCATCAGCAGAAAGTTTATTGGGGTCAAGTAAAACTTGCGGTTCAGAGTCGAGAGTTTTTAATGTATATAATACGCTTTGATTTTGCAGCCCATCGTTTTTGAAATAAAAATAGCGATCGCTGGAACCATCCCCTAAAGATTCGCCTTCTTTAAACGGAATACCATATTTTTCATAATCCCAAAGTTTAGTTAAGCGTTGTTTAATTTTGTCACGAGCAGGAATTTCACCTAAAAAGCCAAAAGTAATTTTATTTTGAGCCGCAATCCAGGCTTTCGTTTCTTCAGAATCGGGATTTTCTAACCAACGGTAAGGGTCTGCAACCAACGTTCCGTGATAATCATCTACTTGTTCGCTTTTATGGGTAGTTGGATAAGTAATCTGTTTTGCTGTTGACATAGTTGGGGATACAATTCTTCTCTGTACATGGTAATCAGATTTCTCCAGCTTGTGGTAGCTGGCTAGAGCTAAAGGTAGTATTCCCGGATTTACAACCCAGTAAGAAACACAAACTGTGGTTAAAAATATTACAAAAAATCGTACGATGTTGGCAAGCAATTTCATCATAGAAATAGTAGAGTCAAAACAAAGCTACATCTAGTAAAAACAGTATGACTTATACCATTTCACGAAAATATTGATGCAAATTCATTGGTTTTTAATTCTTTTCCCCTGTTCCCCTGCGGCCTATTTGTAACGGCAGTACGATTAAACTTGTTCCTGAAGTGGTAAGTACAAATTGGCAAGATGATTATGCCAGAAAAGTGGAAGAATATGCTTTTCTAAACATTCTTGCATATTGGATTGTGGACTTTGGGGTATTATGTGGTTGGCAATTTATTGGTAATCCCAAACAGCCTACTTTTACCGTTTGTCATTTAGTTAACGGTGTGTATGAACAGCAGCAATATCGCTTAGGAGAAACTATCTCATCTTATCTGTTTCCCAACTTACAGATAAAACTTGATGATATTATGCCTGTTACAGCAGTAGAACCATAAATTAAGAAAGTGTTGATTACTCAAAGCTTTAATTAAACTAATACCAAATTGAAGAATGATTGCGACAAATGGATTTCCCAAAAGCTTACCAGTAAACCCTTCCTCAATCCAAAATCGTCTTGAAAAGTTTGCTCAAGTCGGGGAACCCGCCCACGCAACTTTCCGCAAAATCTAAAATTTAAAATGGTATAGGTTTTTACTCAGCACTTCCTAACCATTATTGCTGACTAACTTCTCACCCTTCAACATCCTCACAGCAGCTTCGAGTAAGGCTTCTTCGAGATAAGGCTTAGTAAAGTAACCACTAGCGCCAAGCTGAATTGCCATTTGTCTATGTTTGTCTGCACCACGCGAGGTGAGCATAGCGATAGGTAAGTGATTCAGGCTGGAATCTTTTTGAATGCGTGATAATAACTCCAGTCCATCGCAACGGGGCATTTCAATATCGCAGAATACAATATCGCAAGGTAGTCCAGAGCGTAGTTTATCCCAAGCTTCTTGACCATCACGCGCCTGTTCAACGCGATAGCCTGATTTATTAAAGGTCAAAGATAACAATTCTCTAACTGTAATTGAGTCATCAACAATCAGCACAGTTGGATCAATTTTCTCAGCCTGAACTTCTATAACAGTAGGTGGAGTTTTTTGTTGCCAAGGAGTACCACCGCTATGTTTAGACATCCGTCCTTGGAAGATATCGATAATTTCCAACACGTCAGCGATTGGCATAATCCGACCATCCCCTAGCACCGTAGCACCAGCTACACCGATGGGTTTAGGCGCTGGCCCTTCAAATTGCTTAATGACAATTTCTTGTTCGCTGAGTACTAAGTCAATTTGTAGAGCAATTAAAGTATTGCCCGATCGCACCACTACAACAGAAACTGTATCATCATCCCTAGTACCACCGTAAACATTACCGCGACTCAACTGGCGATTGAAGGATAACAAATCTTTGAGAGGTCGGAATGGCAAGACTGTATCACGCCAAGAAATAAATGTTTGCCCATCAGCATTATGTTGAATATTTTTGGCGGGGATGTCTAAAGTATCTTCCACCCCATCCATTGGGAAGGCAATTCGGGCTTTATCGGAGACGCAGCAGAGGGCTTTACAAATACTTAAGGTGAGTGGTAAACGAATAGTGAATGTTGTGCCTTTACCAATTGCCGAATCTGTATTGACAGTTCCGCGAATTTCACTAATCTCGGAACGCACTACATCCATCCCAACACCACGACCAGAAATTTCATCAGCTTTATCTTTGATACTAAACCCAGGCTGGAACAGCAAATCATAAACTTCCATACGGGAGATTGTTCTGGCTTGTTCTTTGGTAATCATCCCGACCTTAACGGCCTTAACTTTGACTTTTTCTGGGTCGATACCTGCACCGTCATCACCCACAGAAATGACTGTTTGGTTTCCTTGGTGGAAGGCGCGGATGGTAATTTCTCCCACAGGTGTTTTACCCGCAGCTTGGCGTTCTTCTGGGGTTTCAATTCCATGCGCGATCGCATTATTCAACATGTGCGTCAATGGATCGGTGAGATGATCTAAAATCATCTTGTCAATTAAGGTATCGCTACCTTCAATCACCAACTCTACTTGTTTACCGCATTTAATCGCGTTATCCCGCACACCGCGCCGCAAGCGGTCAATCGCCTGAGAAAACGGCACCATCCGAGCGCGGGTTAAACCTTCTTGCAATTGAGTTGTGACTTGACGGAATTGTCTCGCCACACGTTCAGTTTCTTCAGTCACAAAGTCAATGTCACTCGCTGACTCCCGTACTCGCACAATCAATTCAATCATTTCTTGAGACAATGTGTGGAACGGGGTAAACCGATCCATTTCTAGTTCGCTAAAACCTCTGTCTGTATCAGGTTCTGGCGAGAAGATTGGCGTTTCTTTTTTGGTACGACTGGCCAGTAGAGAAGCTTCTAAAAGCGATCGCTCATATAATTCTTGCATTCTCGCGCCCACATCTGACAGCTGTTGCACTTGAATTAGCAAGTTATCTAATGATTGTCTTAGCCGTTCATGATCCTGCTCTAAAGTGTTGCGATTGACTACCAATTCCCCGACTAAATTGCTCATATCGTCCAGTTGTTTGACTGGCACTTTCATTGTTTCTTCAAATCTGGCGTTCCGTCGATTTGTTGGACGAGGCGCTTTATTATTGTTGGATTTGATTGGCGATGTGTGAGCGATTGTGTTATCTGCTTCCGCCAGTAGTTTTTCTAAATCACTAAATTCATCTTCGAGTTTTGGTGATGCAGGCGTTTCGCTAACAAAGTGGTTACTGGCTGTGGTGGGAGATTCTGAGATGTAATTATGGTGAATTGTGGTCTGGGGAGGGATTTCATCATGGTTATCTCCACCTAATAAAGCTTCCAACGCTGCAAAATCTTCCGAAGCGATCGCACCAGCATCACTTGGTAGTTCTTCACCTAATAATGCTTCTAAATCAGCAAAGTCATTTTCATCTTCAGATATTATCTTTGTTTCTTCTGTGGATGATTCGGGAAATTTAACAGTAACACTTTCTGCTTCAGTAATTGGTGTATCTGATGATGTCTCACTGATTTCTAATAATAATTCTGGAGATTCTGCTGTTTCTCTTAAAACATCAACAGCAACAGTCTGATTAATATTTTCATAAACTTCTAGTTTTAATCCTGACTCTTCAGTACTGGATGATATCTCATCTGTATCTGCCGTGGAAAATAAATCAAAATCATCGCTAACTATTGGTTCGGAATTATCAGTTTTTTCCTGATAATTGACAACTAATAAATCATTGAGTAAATTGTCAAAATTTGGAAGTTGGGAAAACTCAATAATTTCTGTATCTGCAAGTAACTGCTCTAAATCCGTATTTGGTTGGCTGATGTCTGTGGCTAATAACTCATCTAGTAAACTCAAGTCTACATCTTCATTGACTACGGGTTCATTCACATCTCCCTGAGTTTCAGACGTTCCTGGAAGGCTAATATCTCCAAACAAATCAAAAGCTGGATTATCGGAACTGTCTAGCTGAATATACGTGCCATGAATTTTTGGCTCTAAATCAGCTAAAGCCATCGGTTCATCTTTGGCAAATTCTGAATCTAGATCATCAAAAAGATTGAGTTCTACTTCCCCAAAAGCTTGGGCATCAACCGCAGCAGCTTCCGGCGACTGGTAAGTAAATTCGGGAGTGAAATCTAATGCCTCTGGTGCTTGGGCAAAATTGCGAATTTCTGGTGAAGAAACATCGCGATCGCTAAAAACAGGAGCTTTTAATTCCCCAAATAAATCATTTTCACTATCTGACTCAAAATCTAATTCTGGCTGGAGGAAAGTTAGCTCAAAATCATCTCGATAATCTTCTATATTCGAGGAACTAGCATCCTGCATATCCCCAAAAATTTCCCCAGAAGCCGCCGCTGCAAATAAACTTTCTTCTAAAGCTTTGGTGACATCTTCTTCTAAGATATTATCAAATTCTGACTGTAATTCTGCGTCTGCGGGGGACTCCCAGAAATTACTCAAATCATCTTCTGTCTGAGCTAAATTTGTGGCTATTGTAGGTGAACTATCAAATAAATCCCCAATTCCTGAATCTTGTGTGGGTATGAGTGTATTTTCTTCACCTTCAGCAAATAAACCGTCTAAAGACAAAGAGTTAGGTTCAGAAATTGACAACTGAAGTTCTGCATTGTCAAAATGATTGACTTCTGAAAGAGTTGTTGCCGAATTTTCGAGGAATAATTCATCTAAAATGCTTTGTTGGGAGACAGATAATCCAGTACTCGGCATCGCCTCAGTTGCTGGTTGAGCTACTTCGCTCACCATTGGTAGTTGATGATCATCTAGGGTCAGCGTTAATAGGTCATCTACATCTTGGTTATTGACGTTAGGCGAAGATAATTGAGGTGCATTCGTAATTTCTGGTTCGGAAGAGTCTTTTTCTAAAAAATTATCGCCAAATAACAGTCCAAGTTCTTCTGTAGTGCTGAGATTGACATTTGGCTCATCAGTACGTAGTTCTTCATCCAGAGACAGAAAATCTGCCAAATCACTATCATTATCTTCTGTAGTATCTTGGGTAATATCTATTCCCAAGTTACTAACAGCAGTAATATCCAGAATTTCTTCTTGTTGCCAAGTTTCATCTAATTCTGGCGTTTCCCCTTCAAATAAATCAGCTAAAGTATTTAAGTCTGCTAATGCTACCTCTGGCCCGTGATGGTCAATTTGACCAATCGTGAATGACACATCTTCTCCATCACTAAATAGAGAATTAGCTACATTTTCACTCGGATGATTAATTGCGATCGCACTATCTGGATTCAGTTGCTCATTAATATCCGCCAAGCTAATAACACTATCTGTAGGTTCTACACTAGCAATGAGAGAAACTTCCTCATTAGTTGTGGTGATGTTGACAGCTTGGTTTTCTATCTCCGTAACTAGTTCATTATCAAATAAATCAAATTCCAGTTCGGGAAAACTCAGGAGTGCTTCTAATTGCTGACTAATTGTAATCTCAGCATCTCTACCTTGAAGCACTAATTCCTGAGCTTGTTTAATTTCAGTAATGACAATTTTAGCTAGGGTAAGATAAGTATTTTCACTATTACAGATCGCATTTGCGGCGGCTTGACATAAACTAGACCAATTCGGCAAATTCCATCTTTGTCCAAGTTTCTCCAACTGGCGACAACATTGCTGAAGATTTTGGCGTGATTCTGCTGTCGCTTGTTGCTTAAACAGTTGCAACATTTGTCGTAGAGCTTGCAGCACCTGATTTTGAAACTCGCTCCAAGTATTTTCTTGGGCGGCCACTGGTGTGGGTATTGCTGGAGATGAAACTTGAGTGTCTTCTACTGGTGTAGAAGTATCCGTCCGCCAGAAAATCTCTGTGAGTGAACTTACGCTTTCTGTTTGGGGCGATTGTATGACTGTATGACTATCATCTGCTACGCCATTGTGACCTTTTTGTACTAAAGAGTCTAGATGATCAATCAGCCATTTAAATACAGGTTCAGCTTCCGACATCAAAGTGTTGGCCGCTTCTTCTGACAGTCCGTAGGGGCCGCTTAAATGTTCTAATAAAGCTTTGAGAGTATCCGCTACACCCAGAAACAATGATTCTAACTTTTCATCAATCCGAACTGGATGCTCTTTGAGGACTTTAAAGCAATCTTCTAGACGATGAGCCGTGTGCTGGATACTAGTTAGGCCCAGCATAGCCGCGCCGCCTTTAATGGAGTGGGCTGCCCGAAAAACTTCATTGATCATTTCCGGGTCGTTCAAAGTACCTTGAAGATCCAATAACCCCTGCTCAATTGTGTTCAGGTGGTCTCGCGCTTCTTCGATAAAGTAACCCAAAATCCGCTGTTGTTGTTCCGGCAGCATAGTCACAAGTTAAAAGGTAAAAGTTAAAAGGTAAAAGAAAAGGCAAGGGCAAATTAAAAGGTAAAAGACAAAGCACAAAAGTAGACATTTCTTTTTACTTTTGCCTTTTTACTTTTGCCTTTTTACTTCGATTCCAAGGTATCCACGCGGAAACGCTCAACGGAAGCGATTAAGTCACGGGACACACCTACTAAGTTTTGGAGTGCGCCAGAAACTCGCTGTGCTTCTTGGGAGGTTTCTTGGGCTGTGAGTTCTACTGATTGCATAACTTGAGCGACAGCACGGGAAGTTTCTGTCTGTTCTACGGTATCGCTGGTAATTGAACGCACAAGAATATCAATGCGATTCGCCACTTGAATAATATTTTCCAGCGATCGCTTGGCTTCTTCTGCTAGTTTTGTGCCTTTAATTACCTGTTGTGTGCCTTCTTCCATTGCGGTCATAACTGAGCCGGTTTCACTTTGGATTTGCATCACAATCTGTTCAATTTCCTTTAAGGATTTGGCAGATTTGTCGGCTAACTGGCGCACTTCATCCGCAACAATTGCAAACCCTCTTCCCGCTTCGCCCGCCCGCGCCGCCTCAATACTGGCGTTGAGTGCGAGTAAGTTGGTACGAGAAGCAATTTGGGAAATTAACGCCACAATCTTAGAAATTTCTTGGGAAGATTCTGCCAACCGTTTCACTTTGCGGGTGGTTTCCGCCACAGTTTCCCGAATTTCTAAAATCCCAGCTACGGTGTTTTCTACGGCTTCCCCACCTTTGAGCGCAATGCTACTAGCATCACGGGCAACAGTTTCAGCTTCCCGCGCGGCTTCAGCTACCCTCTGAATCGAGTCTGTCATCACTTGCACAGAATTTAAGGTGACAGCTAACTCTTCAGCTTGGCGTAAAGCATCACTGGATAAGGCTCTGGCAAAGGTTTCGGAATTTGTCGCGCCTTTGGTTACTTCCCGCGCTGCTACTTTTACCTGTTGGACAATATCGCGCAGGTTTTGAATTGTCAGGTTAAAGGCATCAGCAACGGCTCCCAATACGTCGGCTGTCACCTCAGCTTGCACTGTCAAATCACCTCTGGCTGCCCCTTCTACGTCGTCCAACAAGCGAATTACTTGCCGTTGTAGATTTTCCTTGGCTTCTTCTTGTTCATCGGCTTTGCGTTGGGCTTCATTGGTAGTTGTAAAAATTACCCGCGCCATTTCGTTAAAGCCGGTGGATAACAGCCCTAATTCATCCTCGGAATAGACTGTAGCTTGGACATTGAGATTGCCTTGGCGGACAGCATCAAACTGATTTTGCAAATCCTTAGTTGTGCGGCGAATTTGCTTGAGAGTGAGATTGCCCATAAAAGCAGCAGTGGCAAATCCCGAAATCCCAGCGGCGAGAGACATAGCCCAGCCAGTGTTGCGGATGGATTCTCGCTGTTGCGGTGGCGAAAAGGAAGTCGCGCCAAAGCTCACAATAGCAACAACCATTGCCGAGAAAATACCCACAGTCCCAGCTACCAAAAAAGGCTTCATATCTAAAGAAGCATTTTCCAATGGTGCTAACCAGCCTTGCTCAACACTGGCAACAGGCTCTAGCTTTGAGACATCAGTTTGGGTAAATATCGGTACGGCTTCTTGAGAACCAGTAATGGTGAATAGTTCTTCATCGCGATCGCTACTGCCATTATTAACATTATTAACAGCCGTTTCAGTAAATTTACTGCGAGGACTACTATGAGCTTCTAGCGGCCCAGATAGTGCCACATCGCCAAAGCTCACATCTGAGTCTGCTAAGTCAAATCCAGGAATATTACCGAGGTCGTCAAATTCATCAAAATCATCTAAAAATTCGATATTACTTTTAGAATTTTCACTACTGAGCAGACCGTTTGTATCTTCATCAGTTTTGAATTCATCTGAGCCAAAAGCAGACTCAAACGCTTCAAAATCAAAATTATCATCACCATCAAAAGAGTTAGTGTCTAAAGTTGTGCCAGCTTTTAAAGGAGAGTTTTGCAAAGAAAAATCATCATTAACAGATGAGTTGGTAGTTTCAGAATTATCAGGAAATTCTATTTTTTCTAACCAATTACTTGGTTTAGCCGCGAATACATTATCTTGATTGGTTTTTGCGTCCACATTCAGGATATCTTCTGGTGATTTGGGTAAAGTTTCATCCAGAATACCCAT
This sequence comes from Nostoc cycadae WK-1, assembly GCF_002897135.1. Lineage (NCBI taxonomy): Bacteria > Bacillati > Cyanobacteriota > Cyanophyceae > Nostocales > Nostocaceae > Nostoc > Nostoc cycadae. Next base: position 203,068 of record NZ_DF978431.1, read on the forward strand.
TTTTAAATCAAAACTTGCTATGTTTGGCTCTGCATACTGTTCTGTTAATAAAGGTTCAGATGAAGTATCTAAAATATTACTCGTTAATAAATCAACTGGTGCAAAAGGAGAATCAACGCTATTGCTATCAAAGGGTGAACTTGCTTGACTCGAAGTTGTCCCACTATCAAAGGGGCTATTTGTGATTCCTGAATCATCTAAATTGATTCCTGAAATATCTTCTTGCCAAAAAGCTGGTAAATCTAAGGCGATTTCTTCCTGTGGATTGCTATGCAGATCAGAACTATTTTCATCTTGATTCACGGCAAAAGGATCAGCCATTAAAGATGGAGATTCTTCAACCGTTTTGTTCATAACAATGCTGTCTGTGGGAACATCAAATGGGTTTAAAGATGACTGAGATTCTTCAAAACTGCTTAAATCAAAGCTTTGGCTATCTAAGTTAGCAAAAGCTCCTAAATCTTGTAAGTCTGCTGTATCAAGTTCTGAGGAATCAGCGATACTGGCAAAATTGATTGACTGATCAATTTCCAGCGGTATAGCTTCTTCTAGAGGCTGTAAATATTGATGGATATTCTCTAGACCATTTTTGGCAAAACTGATAATTTCTGGTTCATCAGTCAACTGCAATACTTGTTGATATTCTGCTTTGGCAATATCGTACTGTTGCAAAACGTAGTAGACGTGACCCCTTAACAAATGGCAGTTGGGGTCATCTGGTACATTTTCTACTACCTGATCGACTAAGGTAGCAGCGAATTCATAGTCTTGTTCTGCGTAGGCTGTACAAGCCTGCTGATATGTTTCGAGATAATCATCTATTGTTGCTGCCATTTGCTCCCTCCCAATATCATCCTGCCCACCTTGCACTCCGCACAATCGCCGTTTGATCAAGCAATCTTAGACACTGGTTGTTTTTAGCACCTAATAACCACTCACCACGCAAAAAGGGAGCCATCGTATCTGGTAGATTTGTTGGTGGCATCAGATGTTGTACATCTAGCCAATCCATACCGCCGACTTCTTCCACTGCTAAACCGACTATTGTTTCCTGCTCCTCGATCGCAATTACGGGAATTTCTGCTCTATCCGTATTTAGCGCCGTTCCTTCGCCAAGAAATTGACCTAAATCAGCTACCCAAATTACTCGACCTCGTAAATTTAGAGTACCCAAAAGTAAAGGAGAAGCATTAGGAATCGGGGTAATTCTATCAGGACTTAATTCCAAGACTTCTCGGATACCAGTAGCTGGTAGGGCAAACTCCTGATGCGAGGGAATATAAAAACGTAAATGTAACTCACCTTCAGGACTTTCTACTTGTAATTCAGGCCGAAAGTGGTCTTGTCCACTGCCACTCAAAAAGTCCGGTTTGCTGACCATGTTATTTTCATCCTTATCCTCGCAGGAGTTGTTTGACTGTTCCTACCAACTCCGTCGGCTGAAACGGTTTGGCTATATAAGCATCCGCACCCTGTTTCATCCCCCAGTAGCGGTCAAATTCTTCACCTTTAGAAGAACACATAACTACTGGGACATTTTGGGTTTTTGGGTCAGATTTTAACCGACGGCAAACTTCGTAGCCGTTCATTCGTGGCATGACAATATCCAATACCACCAAGTCTGGAGGAGCGCTTTGAATGGCCTCCAACGCTTCTACTCCGTCACTGGCGTATGTGACTGTTAAACCAGTGGCTTTCAGGAGGTCAATAATCATCTCCCTTTGTGCGAGACTGTCTTCCACAATCAGAACTGTACTCATAAATGCCTATCTACCTCCTGATGTAGACGTTCCCATTTGGAACATTCCCTGACTCCCCGTTAAAATTACTTGTATAAATTTATGCTATTATTTCACTAATTGACTAGATAATAATTGGGCATGGGGTTAGTTGATTCTGTGATAACATTTTTTACCCGATCTTTTATGGAATCAACAAGTCTTCTATTTCTTTGGTGTTCCCATAAAAGACTTGTAATTAACATATTTCTCCACAAGCATGAGTAATTCGGAATCATCAAATGGTTTGGTTAAATAATCTGTTGCCCCAACCATCCTGGCTCTGACTCGATCAATAAAGCCATCTTTACCAGTCAGCATAATAATCGGCACTAACCGAAATGCGGTGGAATGGCGCAGCATATTGCAAATTTCATAACCATCTAGTTCCGGCATGGCAATGTCGCACAAAATTAAATCAGGTCGTAGTTGAAATAGCAAACCAAGAGCTTCTAAGGGTTGAGTCAGCGTGATCGCTTCATAACCATGTAACTTTAAAATCGACTCAACAGCCTCACAAATCGTGGTTGTATCATCAATACAAACTATCCGTGGGCGATGGTTTTCTTCTCCTCCCAACTCTGGGATGAATGTTTTGGAATTAGTTGTCGCTGAATCTACTAGTTGCAACCAACCTTGTAGTACATAAGGATATATTGCCTTAGCAACTGTCAATAAATCTCGATTTAAATAACGCGACAGTTGCCTGAGGGATGTTTTACCATCAGCCCAATGCTGTAGCTTATTTACTGTTGCCTCTGGTAATGAGGAGCGTAGCTCTGTTGTGTCAGCTAACACGGGTAGTTGTTCGGGAGACTGAATTTGCGGATATAGGCGCTTCCATTCTTGGACTTGTTGAGTGATTCTGGCAACTAGAGGCGCAATTTCTAAACTAGTTAATTGTGGTGCCAAGGCTGCTCCTTGACGAAAAGTGAAACTACCTTGGTGTAAACTCAATAAATCAAATAATGTTTCTTGCACTAAACGGTGAATAATACTATGAGCTATCTTGGGACTGATGATACTTCGCTCTAGCAGTGTCCACAAATAGCCATACTCTGGGACATTTTGGGTGGCTAGTGAAGTATGTTGCTTTTGCTCAAGTCCGGTGTCGATGCGATAATGGCGCAAATAATCATCAATACGCGATAAATTACTCTCACCAGCTTGGCAATAGATAATTTGACCATTGAGAAAAAAGACAAACCAAGATTTTTTTCTGCTATTTTTACTATGGCGATGTCTGAGAGTCTCATCCTGGCTGAGATTATCTTGCTTGTGAAAGCCAGCTTCTACTAAAAGTTGTCCAGTTCTCTGACCTAAAGCAATCAATTGCAAAATACTGCGAATATCAATTTCATTTAAATTTCCCTGCATTTAGCGCAACGCAACTCCTTGTTATATTCTTGACTTAAGTTTGCCCAGTAATTTTCTCCATATTTCTCATAAGTAAAGTAAATTATTACCTCCACGTCTTCGCCATCTTATTTCTCCAACAAATAATGTCTATCAGGAGATACATTTAGCTATAAACCGTAAATTTTCGTAATACAGCTTGATAAAGTTAGTGATAACACGGAAGTCATGATCACTATCACCAGTACAGAATATAAAGGCGCGACTCAATCGCTTCTATAAATATTTCGGCGTGAAATTTTACGCCTATAGATAGTTCTGTCTGGATTTTTTTCCTACACCACGGTGAAATTAAGACAAACTCACAGAATTATCTTAGATATATCTCAAAACACGGACATTAAGTACGCAAAAGGACGAACGGTGTGCTGTATTTAGCAGAAGTACAAAAGCAGAAGGGCGGCTTACTTAGTGGTGGTTCTAAAACCGAACTGAAACTGCTCGCTTGTCAGCGAACCGACCAGAATTGGAGTACTGTGTCGGAAGAGGTGATCACTGCTGAAGAAGCCAGTAAATTAAATGACGGTGCATTAGTGTTAGTAGAACTGAATCCAAATCGCCAAGTGCAGCGGATTCAAGAAGCAGGACGGCCATTAGTCAACATCTTGCAAAATTTTTCTCGTCAGCTAGAAAAATTTAAACTGAAAGAAGATGAAATTGATCAGTGGAAACAGTCACTAACATTTCAGGCGCAAGAAATGAATCGCCGAGAAATGGAAATGGAAGCACGCTTAGAACAGCTGCAACAAATGGAAGACGATTGTCAACGTCTGGATGAGCAAAAACAAGAAGTTGACTCATCCCGCGAGGAAATTGAAAAGTTGCAAGCGGAAATTGAGCGTAACCGCCAAGAATTAGAAGGTGCTTGGGAGCATTTGCGCGGTGAACAGCGGCGTTTAGAAGAGCGACAAGCAGAGGCACAACAAGGTAATGTTTTAGATGAAGAGCAAAGTCGGGTGATGAGCGAGTTATTAAATCGCTTATCTAGTCGTGTTGCGCCAACTGAAACAGTCAGAGAACATTTGCATTTAGCTTTTGAATTAATCGAACAGCAGCAAGCAACTTTAAATCCGCACTGGGAAAAGTTAGAGCAGCAAAAAACTTTAGCAACGCAACAACAAGAAGAAGTTGAGCGTCTTGCACAAAGTTTAGGCGATCGCCAAAATGAATGGCAACAAGCATATAATTTTATAGAGCAGCAAACTACTCAATTAAAAATTAATCAGGCAACTATTACTAGTAAGCAAGAATCTGCTCGACTAGTTAAAGAACAGTTGCAACATCAAGACGATTTATATCAAAAAATTAATTATTTATCTGCTAGTGCTGGTGATATTTCTGGACAGAAAGTTGATTTAGAAGCATTAGAAAAAATGCCTTTAGATGAACTCCAAAAAATAGTTCAAGACCTTATTAAAAAATTAGAAATAGACTCTAGCTTTGTCCAAGAACAAGAACAAGAACTGCAATATAAGCAAGCAGATATAGAAGAAATCCAAAAAAAACTTAGTCAAGCTTCTGACCAAGATCATATCAATTTGGAAATGGAACTGGCGGATGAAAAAGACCATTATCAAATGCTCAACAAAACTTTAGAAGGTCAACGCCGTAGTTTGTTGCAGCGTGATAAGGCTCTGAAGCAGCACCAAAATATATTGCTCCGAAGACAAGGACAACCTGTTCCCAATACCGAAGAAGAAAATACAGTTGATTTTGCCCCAATTTTGCTGCAAATTGATAGTCAGCGGCAACAACAATCTCAGGAACTACAAAAACTTGAACAAGACATTGAACAAATGCGGTCTGCGATTGATTTAGACCAAGGAATGATTGATAACCAAGCGCATGATTTAGAAAATAAGCAACAAGAAATCAAAACTCTAGAAGCAAATTTACAGTCTTTGCGAACAGCAACTGCTGAATGCTGGGTGCGCGTCAATTTATATCAAGAAGCCTTACAACCAATTCAAGATTCTTTGGATAGTTTGCGACAAAAGTTACAAGGAATTAATGATTCTCTAGCGCAAGTGCAAGAAGTGGGTGATTATCAACTACAAACTATTAGCGAGATGCGTCAGACTCTGCAAAATTTGATATCTCAGCCAGAGTTAATAGCATCTTAGAAGTATGAAGTGTGAAAAATATTTTAGACTTTATAATGACTTTTCCTTAATGATAATCCAGTTATCTTGAACTTGAGCGATCGCACCACCAGGAAAGGGATCAGTTTGTGAACGATTCGGGGCGATAATTAAGGCGGTTAATTTTTCAATATGTTCAAAATTAGGTGCGTCAGGCAAAATTTCTATTAATATCTGTCGCATCACACGGCGTTGTAAAGCTAATGGCGCTGGTTGTAATACCTGACGATTTAATTTTAGCTCATCCCCACTTCCTATCATCGCTTTTTCTCGTAAATGCTGGGCTGCTTGTTCCAAATACTCGACATCTGCTTGCAGGAGTTCTGCTGTTTGGGCGAAAGCTGATTCTACTTTGGGGTTAAAGTTTGTTTGTAAATAGGGAATTAATTCTTGGCGGATACGGTTGCGGGCGTACCTCACATTTTGATTGGTAGAATCTTCCCAAATAGGTAATTGAAAATCATGGCAAAATTGCCCTGTTTGTTGACGAGTAATTTCTAACAGTGGACGTATTAACATAACTTTTTCCGATAACGGACGTTGCCAAGTTAAAGCTTGTAAACCATCAGTACCAGTACCACGCATTAAATTGTAAAGCAGAGTTTCGGCGCGATCGCTGGCTGTGTGTCCAGTAACTATATATTGATAATTGTATTGTTGGGCGATCGCATTTAAAGCTTGATACCGCCAATTCCGCGCCGTAGCTTCACTATTTATGGGTTCTTTAGCAGTTTCTAAATAAAAATTTATACCCCAATTTTTAGCCAAATTTTCTACATGATGAGCATTGGCTTGGGAATCATCACGCCAGCAATGATCGCAATGAGCAATAGCTAAATACCATGACCATTGTGATTGTAAATCTAATAGTAATTTAATTAAGCATAGAGAATCTTGTCCACCAGAAACAGCCACTAATAGGCGTTCATGATGTTGAAATAAATGGCGCGATTTAATGGTGCGATGAATTTTGGCGTGTAGGGGAGTCCATATCATTAATAATTAGTAATTTCTAGTTCGTAATTCGTAATTAAGAATTTAAAAATAATACAACCCCTCTTCATTGGTGGAGAGGGGTTAAAGCTGTTAAAAAAACCAACCGTAAGAATGTAAACCTTTACCTAAAAGATTCACGCCAAGATAACAAATCCAGACGACGACAAAGCCACTTGCAGCTAAAATTGCGGGGCGACGACCTTGCCAACCGCGAGTAATTCTAGCGTGGAGGTAAGCTGCAAAAACTAACCAAGTAATTAATGCCCAGGTTTCTTTAGGATCCCAACTCCAGTAAGAACCCCAAGCTTCGTTTGCCCAAACACCGCCAGCAATAATCCCAATTGTCAGCAGGGGAAATCCTAACCCAATGATGCGATAGCTAATATTGTCTAGGGTATCGGCCAGACTGAGACGTTGGGGTGAAAGAACTTTTGCGGTTTCTATGGTTCCTGATGGGGTTGCTGTTACCAAGTTCAAAACGGCGGTGTTGCCGTTATTAGTATTGTTTTCAAAACGATGAGCAGAACCATTATTTTCACCGACAGGTGTTGCTGATTGAGTTACTAGTTCACCTGCTTTGTGTAAGCGATAACCATTGGTGCGGTAGCCACCAGTACCAACTGAACTGCCTTGTAGTTCGATATTTTGACCGCGTGTCACCACCAGAAAAGCGATCGCTAATATTGAACCTACCATTAAAGCAGAGTAGCTCAACATCATCACGCTGACGTGCATCATCAACCAGTTAGACTTTAATGCTGGTACTAATGGTTCTGCGGCTTGCATTGTAGATGGTAAGGTTAGGGCAGCAAAGGCAGTGATTCCCATTGCGACAGGTGTAGTAAAAACTCCTACCAAGCGGCTACGAGTACCATTTTCCGCAATTAAATGGACTGCTGTAATCCCCCAAGTCAAAAAGAACAGCGACTCGTACAAGTTACTCAAGGGAAAATAACCTGCCTCTATCCATCTTGCGCCTAAAAGGGTAGCGATGCACAAATTAGCGATCGCCATTCCGGCTGTTCCCAAAGCAGCCAGTGCTGGCAGATTTGGAAAAGCTGCTCCTCCCCAGTAAACCAGCATGGTGAGAAATAACACAGCAAATGCGGCGTTGTCTAGCCAGTTCTGGAGTACAACCAGATTCATACAGTATTCTCCACCGTTATTGTTTAAAGTTGCGATTCTAACTATCTTGATCCTAACTTGAGTTTAATTAGAGACTCAGGGTAGATAGAATAAATTAATGTGTGTGATACTGCTAAACTGACGTGACTAATACCACGGACAAAATTTACTTTGAGCTACTAATGTTGGGACTAGACACAGGGTTAGGTAAAATCGCTGAATTATGAGATTTTTTCAAAGAGAGAAATACATCGTAGCGAGTACTACGACTGTCACTCACAGATGTTGTTACGCCAATAGAACGGGTTGCTTCTAAAAAAGTTTTTTGTTTGGGAAATAAAGTATTAAGGGTAAAGTTATTTACCATCCGTTCTACATCCAGGAAAAATGCCCCATTTGTCGGATTGAGTTCTGTCGGCACAGTATGTTGATAAGCAAGATTACTAGCTAGTGTGCTGTTGGGTTTAGGCACAATTTTATCGGTGACAGGAGCGCCCAATACTAAAAAAGCGACATCTTTATCTAACCAACCGTGGCTGGCTGTTAAAGTACCAAAAGGCCCAATCCAGTTGACAACAGGTTGATTAGCGACTGTCCCTGGTTGAATTTGGAATTGATATTGATTTTTAATAACGTCATCCAGTTTTTGTAGAGATGCTTCAGCTAATTTGCGATCGCTGGCTTTGATCATAAATACCAATCCGGCTCTAAAATCTCCTGGGGTGCCGTTTTTTGATGTGTTAGGAATCAGTGAAACAGCAAACTCGCCTTTCATCCAACTGAGTAAATCTCGTTCCAAATCAAGATTAGTTAGCGATTTTACGCCACTACGCAATTGTTCTGGAGATACAGGCGAGAGGGGATTTCCCTGAGATGTGAGGATGTAATCTCCCCACAATCTTTGTAAGTTACTACCAGATAACATCATTAAGGTTTCTGCTGGCATTCGCTGCTGCATACTACCTGCTGTGTTGTCAATTGAGAGGAGGCGCTGACTTTGAGGATTCAGCCAGGAAACACCCTTCAAGCGTACTCCTTCTGCTTCTAAAGTAATATTCCCTGCCAAACCTTGGTTATTTTGCAGTTGCGCCAAAACTTGAGCAGGTAATCGACGATTAGGAGCCGTAGTCGCAATTTTCGCGGCTGTTGGAACGTTGATATAAAACTGAGCAAAAGAGTGAGACTCAGAAATTTTGGGGAAATTCTCGGCGAAACTCCCGACTGTTGCTAAGGATGTTTTATTTTTGTAGGCATCAATTGCCCGTTCTGTGGCTTTAGGATTATCAGTAATAACCAAAAAGCGTTGATCTAATAATGTGGCGGAAAGGTTTGTGCCAAATTGCCCTTCGCTTTGTTTAATGGGAATTCCCTGATAGGTGCGGTCAATCCATTTACCTGTTTTCAGCGCTTTGGGCTGTGCCAATATTTTTTGGGCTAATTCTGGGTTTTTGACAGGCAAAACCATAACTAATGACTGCTGACTGTTAGCAACGCCATCAGTAGCTACAGGCTTAGGAGCAGGCTGACTAGTTTCAGGAGCTAAAATAGCGAAGGTAACTTCTTCACCTACCCAAGGTTGGATATCTTGTTCAAAGTTAAAACCATTATTGGTCAGAAAGCGATCGCGTAACTGAATTAAATTTTTATTCAGTTCTGCTTGCGATTCTTTTGTGCCAAAATCCTGTAATTTCTGCCATTGTTTGGGATCTGTAGTCAGAGAAGCAGCAAACAGAGCATCGCCAGGAATAATATTTGCACCTACTAATAAATTTCCCGAATATAAATGACCCTGGCTGAACAGCCGATAAGCTACTCCGCCACCAATAATTAATAAACCAGTAGCTGAGAGCGTCAGTGCCAGAGACGGTTTCTGTTTTTTCTTCATGGGAACAGACACAATAGGCAGCGCCATTGAAACCAATACCTCATAACTTGCGGACTTTTTACTTGTTTTATCAAGTAAACTTAAGCTTTTCCCATTCTTTTGGGCAGTTTTTCCACAATTTTCTCTACCCTGAACTTTTACTGATACTTCGGTAATTAACCTTAGCTATTTTGCTGTAAAAGGAGTATTTTTATTGTTAGTTTATCTTTTTAACATGCTTTGCTCGATTTCGCAGGCAACTTTCTCATAAAAGTTTTTTTATCGCTCAATCTTCGTGAGCTAAACCCTCTGGTAAATTTATCTTGTGATCCTAAAAATCAATGATCTAGGTGAAGGACTTAAGTCAGCGCAACCCAGACTATCATGCGCTATAACTCTTTAAGGTTACTCTGAACAGACAATTTTTTTACATAAGTTTTAAACTTGATTCTCAGCATTATGAGGATATAACTAACTGCAAAAAGCTGCAAGTCAGCAGTAATTTGTAATTTTTACTACTTACACAACTTAGTTATTATGTATTGAATATTTAAAAATATAGGGTTAATACCCAACTGAAAAAATTATAGAAAATATAACTTAGTGATGACTATTTTTACTAAAATTACCAAATCATAAATTTTGGCAATTTATCGATATTTTTGCGCTGAAATCACAATTATATTGGCTAGATAGCAGTAAATGAACTATCGAGCCAGAATTTAATTTTTAGATAAATTTAATTTTTTCCTCAACTCAGGTATATTCGATTACCTATTTAATGTGAGGATTTAATGACCGTCGCTGAGGTCAATGCCTGGAAGCAATTGAATGGATAATCAGCACTTGGCGATATTTTGGCGATCGCTTCTTGATTTTACACTTTGCCATTAGTAGCATTTAGCTGCATCGGCCCCAAATACTTGGTTAAGTAAGGTGAAAAAACCTCATAAATCAAAGTTAGCGGTTGCCCATGATGCCAAAACAAGTAGTGACGACCCCAAAACGGCCCTTCCACATCAAAGCCAGACTCTAACGCTGCTGAGTCCCCGTAGTAAATACCTCGCACATCTCGATACAATTCTGTGCGGAGACGCGCTAAACTTGCCCAAATCGGCAATGAACGGTTTTGCAAATACTCATCTACATGGCTGGCTTCCCACCAGGATGTAGCATAAGCTAACCTCTGACCAGAAGCAGTCCGCAACCACACCTGTCGTCGCAATCTAGGCCCTGGTACAGCTTGAATTAAGTCAGGTGCATCATCTAAATCCATACCAATTAAAGACATATCAATGACATCTACTTCTGTTGGCTCACCTGTCAGCAATTCTAAATGCCTAGTCGGAGAACCATCGCCTAACAGGAGCAATTGCCAAGTAGGTGCTAACTGCGTGTGAGGCAAACTTTTTTGAATAATTTCCTCGCCCCCTTGCCAAATCGGAGTCAGGCGATGCCATGCTGCTGGCTTTGTTGAGTTGTTTGTCAGAGTAAAAATAGCAGTCAATTTTATTTACAAAAGTTCATCTATCTCTATAAAAGCACAAAAAAAGTCAATAGTTCAAAGCTTGTAGTCAGTAGCTAGGCATTGCTTAACTATTGACTATTGACTTATGACCATTGACTAAAAAATGCGGATGGCGAGACTCGAACTCGCAAGGCAAAGCCACACGCACCTCAAGCGTGCGCGTATACCAATTCCGCCACATCCGCGAGAGTTCACTGAAGAACTAATATAGCACAACAAAGTGATTATAGTAAGGTAATATCTAATTTTGCAAAATTTACCAAAAATTTAAGTGAACATATTCACAAATTTCCCGAAGGCGGATATCAGACTAACAGAAATGTAATAGCGCCACAAGTGATATTAAAAGGGGTATAGCTACTTTTAACCACAGCCTCGTTTAGGACACTGGCACAGATAAGCAGATGTGATGCTGTTAGTCTGGTTAAGACCTGTAGAGGCTCCTTGGCAGTCCTTTCCCTTTGTAAAACTCCGAAGGGTGTATATACACTGCTCAGGATGATGTTGAGAAAGCTCTGATCGTCATTTGCAACCAAGTAAAAGCTCTGTTGCAAACCAGATAAGAGAAAATGTCGATCTACTGGTACCAATATCGAAGCTACAAAATGAAGTTTGACAAAATATTAATTGCTAATCGGGGAGAAATCGCGCTTCGCATTCTCCGCGCCTGTGAAGAAATGGGAATTGCGACTGTTGCGGTTCACTCCACTGTTGATCGTAACGCTCTCCATGTTCAACTTGCTGATGAAGCAGTTTGTATTGGTGAGCCTGCCAGCGGTAAAAGTTATTTAAATATTCCCAATATAATTGCTGCCGCTTTGACGCGTAATGCCACTGCTATTCATCCAGGTTATGGCTTTTTGGCAGAGAACGCCAAATTTGCCGAAATCTGTGCTGATCATCATATTGCTTTTATTGGCCCGACTCCGGAAGCTATTCGGTTAATGGGCGATAAATCCACAGCCAAAGAAACCATGCAAAAAGCTGGAGTGCCAACAGTACCCGGTAGCGATGGTTTAGTAGAGTCTGAACAAGAAGGATTAGCACTGGCGAAAGAAATTGGTTATCCAGTGATGATCAAAGCGACCGCTGGTGGTGGTGGGCGTGGTATGCGTTTAGTACGCTCTGAAGATGAATTTGTCAAACTTTTCTTAGCTGCTCAAGGAGAAGCTGGTGCAGCCTTTGGTAATTCTGGCGTTTATATAGAAAAATTTATTGAACGTCCACGGCACATTGAATTTCAAATTTTGGCAGATAATTACGGCAATGTGATTCACTTGGGTGAACGGGATTGTTCCATTCAACGCCGCAACCAAAAACTCCTAGAAGAAGCTCCTAGTCCGGCACTTGACTCAGACCTACGGGAAAAAATGGGGCAAGCGGCTGTTAAAGCTGCCCAGTTTATCAACTTCACGGGAGCAGGCACTATTGAGTTTCTGTTAGATCGGTTTGGGAAGTTCTACTTTATGGAAATGAACACCCGAATTCAAGTAGAGCATCCTGTAACAGAAATGATTACTGGGGTCGATTTAGTGGCTGAACAAATTCGAGTTGCTCAAGGAGAAAGACTGAAACTGACTCAAGAGCAAGTAGTTTTACGTGGTCATGCGATCGAATGCCGGATTAATGCTGAAGACCCAGACCATGATTTCCGTCCCGCCCCAGGACGCATCAGCGGTTATCTTCCTCCCGGTGGCCCTGGTGTGCGGATTGATTCTCACGTTTACACCGATTACCAGATTCCTCCCTACTACGATTCTTTAATTGGCAAGCTTATTGTTTGGGGGCCAGATCGGGCAACTGCAATTAATCGGATGAAACGTGCATTGCGGGAGTGTGCCATTACTGGACTGCCGACAACTATTGGTTTTCATCAAAGAATTATGGAAAACCAACAGTTTTTACAAGGCAATGTTTACACCAATTTTGTCCAAGAAATGAACCTCTAGGGATTGGGGGTGAGATAGGTAAAGGGCAAGGCACATAAAAGTAAGTGCTGCGAAATATCTTATTTTCAGCTTACTGCCTGTCCCTTTACTGATCCTGCTCAGGTTAAGTAGTCATGGTACGATGCTGCCAGCTATCCTACTGACCATGAACTATGGGAATATCGAATGAAGATTTGTTCAAGGGGCGACAATCGCCTCTAAAGCAAGCCAGATAAAGGTTTTAGGCTTACAAACCCCTTAAAAAATTTGGGTGCTTATTGAGAATGAACTGTATAGGGATAGTAGACTTTTCTATGGAGAGCGGTTTCGTGGTAAAAAAGAACGGTCTCGTAATTTGACCAAGACCGTCATAATAATGCTGGCATCATTCTACCAAAACTTCTTAGAAAAATACCTAAATAAAGCACAGTTAATCACCCTGAAGATGTTGGTGTGGTTGTTACAAAATCAGAAGCAGGTAAGGATAGAAAGACTGGCAGCGACGCTACCTTTACCTATACAGCAAAACAGTCGTAGACGGCATTTACAAAGGTTTTTAACACTGAATGCCTTAAGTGTAGTATTGTTGTGGTTTCCGATTATTGAAGCAATAATTAACCAACATTTTAAACAGGGGTCACAATTAACCATTGCAATGGATAGAACACAGTGGAAAGAAAACAATGTGTTGATGGTGAGTGTAATTTACCAAAAGAGAGCTTGGCCAATATATTGGTGCTTGTTAGAGAAAGAGGGTAGTAGCAACTTAGAAGAACAGCAAAAAGTATTACGTCCAGTAATCCGCTTATTAAAAAAGTACAAATTAGTAATTATTGGAGACAGGGAATTTCACAGCGTCGAACTAGCGCAATGGCTCCACAAGCAGAACCTCAGTTTTGTATTTCGTCAAAAGAAGGACACGACTTTTCGAGAGAAAAGGCAAAAATTTCAACCTTTAAGTAACATTGAGATTTATCCTGGTGTCCACCAATTTTACACAAATGTTAAGGTGACTCAAAAGCAAGGGTTTGGTTGTTTCAATTTGGCTGTTTATTGGAAAAGGAAGTACAGAGGTAAACAAGATAAAGAAGCTTGGTATTTATTAACTAATTTGCCTGATTTCAATACTGCTCTCAAAATCTATGCTCAACGTTTTGGGATTGAAGCTATGTTCAAAGATTGTAAAACAGGTGGCTACAATTTGGAAAGCTCTCAAGCCAGTCCTGATAGACTTGTACGTTTAATCTTTTTGATTGCTTTAGCAATGACTAGTGCTTGGATACAAGGTCAAAAAATTAAATTACAACGACAACAATCTTATGTTTGTCGCTCCCAAGAGCAAGGTAAAACTGAAAAAAGGCACAGCAACTTTTGGATAGGTTTATATGGTTTTAATTGGATAGTTGCGTGGCAAGGGTGTCAAGCATGGGTCGAGGCACTAGTCGGTTTGATTCGCAATAAGCGGGCATATTATCAGCGAGGTTTAAAGGCTATTAAGCTTATACAGCAAGCACTTTAGGGAGCTTGTCGCCCCTTGAAGAAGATTTGTCCTTCAGATTTCTGGCAGATATACAAACTGCCATTCCAACAGTAGCAGAATTGTATTACCAAGAGTGGGGCAAGATACCCAACAACTCGGTTGAGAAAACGATTGAAAGGATAAAAGGCAAGCTCAACCATGACAATCCTCCTTTTCATATTCTGGCTATTTCAGGAGATCATATCTTGGGTGTTGCTCAATTCAAGCTGCACGAGATGAGCATTTATCCAGACAAGGAGTTTTGGTTGGGGGGTCTTTTTGTTGCCCCTGAGTTCCGAGGTTACGGTGTAGGGACAGCACTGGCAGAGAAGATTACTGCCATCGCCAAAGATTTTGGAGCCAATCAGCTTTATTTGCAAACGGAAGCTTTAGATGGAGGCTTGTATAAGCGTCTCGGCTGGAATGTCATCGAGACAATTGAATACAAAAACGTGCGGGTGGCCGTTATGCTGAAGCAACTGGGTGAGTAATTAATCAAGCGAAAATATTCCAACCTCAGCATAACAAGGCGCTGCACCAGACTTATGAAGAGCGATCATGAATCAGCTACGCTCTATTTTATGGTTTAGCAATCACTAGACCTCTTGCACGAATAGCGTAAGGATGAAAAAATACAGGTCAAAAAAGTGAACAGCGATGAGCTACGAACAGATAAAAGACCTGCCACCACCAGAATTTAAAAGGTTATGCGGAGTGCATATCGCCACTTTTGTACGGATGGTAGAAGTACTAAAGCCAGAACTGGCAAGGACTGGTAAAAAAGGTGGTCAGCCAAAGTTAAGTGTGGAAGACCATTTGTTGGTGGCACTGGAATATTGGCGGGAGTATGGAACATACTTTCATATCGGCAAAAGCTGGGGTATCCATGAATCAACGGTATGTCGGATAGTACGGAAAGTAGAAAATATTCTGATTAAGTCGGGAGCGTTCCGACTACCTGGAAAACGAGAACTGCATTCAAGTGCCTACTCATTACAAGTTGTGGTAATCGATGTTACAGAAACCCCTATAGAACGTCCAAAAAAAACAGCGTCGCTACTATAGTGGCAAGAAAAAACGTCACACCTTGAAAGCACAATTAGTAGTTGATCAAGCTAGTGGTAAAGTCATTTGTACTGCCTATGGAACTGGTCGTATTCATGACTTCCGGCTACTGAAAAATACACAGATCAGATTTCATAATTCACAGTTGTGTTTAGCCGATAAGGGCTACCAAGGAATTGCCAGACTCCATGCTAGTAGCTGTATTCCGGCTAAAAAACCTCGTGGGGAAGTTTTATCCACTTGTGAACGCCAGCACAATCGTCATCTAGCTAGTCTACGTATTTTTGGTGAACACATTCATCGCCGACTGAAGATTTTTCGTATCCTCAAAGAACAATATCGTAACCGTAGAAGACGTTTTGGCTTACGTTGCAACTTGATTGCTGGACTTCTCAATTATGAACTTGCTTTGTTTTCCTGATTCGTGCAAGAGGTCTACTGACTCAGGACAGACACATCATATCAATAAGCAAAGTCTATTGCCCTGGTTTGTTCGCCAATCTGGTTAGGCAAAAATCGCTGCCACAGGGATCAGACGTTCCTGAACCAACCCATCAGACTAATTGATAAGTAGTTAAACAAAATTAATTACACATTTCTTCTTCGAGTTTGAGGTATGTTTCTTTCGTGCGCGATCAGAATTTGAAGTTCGTCCTAAGGTTTGAGATATTAGGATTGATAAAAGATTATACGAAAACTTTCCGTATAATAAACAGTGAGCCTGCTGTGCGCTACATTGTTTCAACAGAAGAACTTCTAATTCTCAACATGACTGATCACAGCGCATGGCGAATTTCATTAGCTCACAAAATTGCTCCTGCTTTCACGGCTAATCCCAAAGTTGAAGCGTGTTTTGTATTTGGCTCGGCAGCATTAGGAATTTCAGACCAGTATTCTGATCTTGAATTAGCCTTCATCTGGTCACAATTGCCGTCCGCTGAAGAATTACAAGCCACAGCGCAAAGTGTTGGTGTCAGAAGTTGGGAAATTGAGCCGTATGGAGAAGCAAAACAGGCATGGTTGGAGCAGTTCTACACATACGGCATGAAGGTCGAAGCGGGTCATTGGGAACGAAATACGATAGACAACATTGTGATTGATGTTGTTGAGCGTTACGATGTGTCGCAAAGCGGTTTGTTGTTTGAGAAGCAATCGATCGCATCTCATCTTCAACGCGCAGTAATTCTTCACGGCGAAGACATCATCAAACAGTGGCAAACTCAGATATTTCCGTATCCTGAAGAACTTGCTGTTGCAATGGTTCAAAAGCATCTGAAATTTCGCCCGTTCGATGGTCAACAGATCTTGACCGAACGCCTTGAAATTCCGATGTTGTACGAAAACAACTGTGCCATTGTGCGATGGCTTCTCAACCTGCTGTTTGGGGTGAACCGCATTTATCATCCTGGCTTCAAGTGGACACGTTACTTTATTGAAGAAATGAATATTAAGCCGCCTGAGTTTTTTGCCCGGTTGGAACACGTTTTTCAATCTGAGGCTGCAAGTGGAACCCATGAGTTGCAACGACTCGTGGAGGAAACGTTCGATCTTGTAGAGCAGTGCTTACCGCAAGTTGACCTCAAGCAGCAGCGTGAAACGTTTAATCGGCTTTATCCGAGGTGGGAGGTACCCGTCGATCGTTAACTTAGTGTCCATCAAAAACAGGCTAACAATCCGCTTGCACGCCGAGCGTATCAAAATGGTTGGTTGAGTTCGAGAGGGTACTAGCGGCGGGTGAAGCAGGTCGTTCGACCGCAAGCCCTTGCTTGAGACAGCAGTTTGAAGTGACCTGTGGGGCAATCACAATCAAAATTACTTAGAATAGTAGTTGTAACGACAATTTGTAACTACAATTGGATATTGTAGCTGTCGTTCAGTTATGGAATATGAATGGGATGAAGCAAAACGTCTTGCTAATCTTCGTAAACACGGCATCGATTTTGTCGATGTTCCAGCCGTATTTGACGGCGATATCTTAACGGTTGAGGATGATCGTTACAGTTATGGAGAGCAGCGTTTTGTCACATTCGGTTTGTTGCAAGGGCGAGTGATTGCCGTTGTCTATACAGAACGTGAAGATTGCACTCGTATTATTTCTGCAAGAAAAGCGACGAAATATGAACAACGAACCTACTTCGAGCAACTCTCAAACTGATTGGCAACGATTAGACGCAATGAGTGATGAGGATATTGATTTGTCAGACTGTCCAGAAATTACACCAGAAATGTTTGCTAAGGCAGTAGTGCGACGAGGTTTACCTACCACAAAAACCAAAGCTCAAGTTACACTTCGCATTGATAGCGATGTATTGGAGTGGTTTAAGTCTCAAGGGCGAGGCTATCAGACACAGATCAATCAATTGCTACGAGCGTATATGGAGGCACATCAATAACAGGCAGCTTGAGATTGCCTGTGAGAACGAAGATTGAAGCGGCATAAAGTTAGGCATTTGACCTGCTGGTGGATAGGCAACTGTCGGCTATTTGTTAGTAACGATGCGTGCTTCCCTAACGTTTCTGATCTTCATACAGAGAGCGATCGCTCCAAACATGATTAAGTTGGTGCCGGAAGTGCGATCGCATCCTCCCCTATCCCCTAACTGACACGAGACATCATAGTCAGCAGTCCTTGCTGTCCTAGCAGGATTTCTCGCAACAAGCTGAAAATCCCTACCCAAATAATGGGAGTAATGTCCACCCCGCCGATGGGTGGTACTAGCTTACGTAAAGGCAGCAAAAATGGCTCTGTAGGCCAAGCTATAAGATTAAAAGGCAATTGATTTAAATTCACTTGTGGAAACCAAGTGAGAATAATGCGGAAAATAAATAAGAAGGTCATCAGTCCCAACAGCGGGCCAAGAATCCAAACGGTCAAGTTAATGCCAGTCATCGGTTTGAGCTACTATTTTTGAACAAAGAAAATTCTGAGAAGCAAGTCAGGAAGTTTTAAGCTTTGTCAAGCAATCTATATATATTTTATTGCAAATGCCAGTCAACCAAATTTTAGATTTTAAATTTTGGATTGTAGATTAATGGCACGTAAGTCTTGAAAAATACTAGTTTCGTGTCTCTAGCTTCTAAGCTCTAGTTTTACCACTCATAGCAAGAGGCTTCTCAAGGAAGTACTACACTATTAGAATTATGATGAAGTGTGTAAAAAAAGGTTGAGAACAATGACACCATCTTTAGCAAATTTTCTTTGGAGTCTGGCTTGGGGTACTGCGATCGTTGTTATCCCTGCTACCGTTGGGCTAATTTTCATTAGCCAAAAAGATAAAATCCAACGTTCATAATCTTTTGGTGAGTCGAACTGACTCTAATACCAATTGTCTGTCAGCTATTTATCCAATTGCATTAACAGTAGCAATCTTCCTTGTGAGGACAGGGTATACTTAGCTGACAGATATAAATCAATTTTTTGGCTGGCAATCAATAGCTTCCTACCTTCTGAGCCAGAAGCTTTGGAGCTTAATTATATTGTGATTAATTAAAGTAGTGATTTTAATTTTGACTCGCTAACATAGATTGTGATATTGGGATAAAGAACAATGCTAAATTTTGGGCTGAACTCAGCCAGTGTTCTGGCTCAGGTCAATGTAGGGACGAACTCAGCCAGTATTCTAGGAATATTCCTGGCTGTGGCTGGGGCAGCGCTGTATTTTATGCGAACTGTACGCCCAGAACTTTCACGAGATCAAGATATCTTTTTTGCAGCTGTCGGCTTACTCTGCGGCTTTATTCTTATATTTCAAGGATGGCGCTTAGACCCGATTCTACAATTTGGTCAGTTGCTGTTGGTTGGTACAACGGTGTTTTTTGCGGTGGAAAGTATTCGCCTACGTAGCATCGCTACCCAGCAAGCCAAGCGCAACACTCCGATTGTAGATAGAGAACGGGAAGTCAGCGATAACTATTCATATAATAGGAAGTCGCGCAGAGACTATGAGGCTGAGGTAGAAGACGAATACGAGCCACTGCCTTATGAGGAAGAAGAGCCTCCTGTACGCCCCAGAATTCGCGGTAGCAGAGATGAACGCTCAACTCGTGATGATTATTCTGAGGAGCAACCACCCCGTCGCTCAAATCGTCGCCCCAGCAATGAACGGACAGACACAAGTGATAATAAAAATCGCCGCCGGGCTTCTACTCGTTCTACCAGCCGTTCAACTGATAGATATGACGATGAAGAAAGTTGGGGTTCTCCTTCCACAAAACAAGTAGATGATTGGGAAAGTCCCAGCGATGAAGGGAGAAAAACTTCTCGTCGTGGGAGTAACGGTACTCAGCGTCCCGAAAGCCGGGAAGATGATGTCCCTGCTAGACCAAGAAAACGTCGTCCACCAGCTGAGACAACTTCGCGGCGCGAAAGTGCAGATGATGATGTCATTTCCGCAGATTATGTCCCATACAAGCCGATTGAAAGGTCTGATGATGAATCGGATAATTCAACTAATTTTGATGATGTATAAAACTGTTGGGATAGATGTAAGCTAGAGGCGATGTAAAAAATAACAGTTGAGGTGAATAAATTTACGCCTACTTTGTGGCTCCAAAGACCGATTCATTGGAGCCTGATTTTTGGCTTAATCAGCTTACTTGTATCTTGTGGTACTAGTGAGATTCCACTTGGGCCTACTTCTCTCAATAGTCGTTATGCGGAAGAACAACCGACGTTAAGTGGCAACGGTCGGTTTTTAGCATTTGTCTCAAATCGTAATGGTAGTCACCAATTACTGGTGTATGACTTGCAACAACAAATATTTGTCAGAACGCCGGGTTTAAACCGTTCGGAGACAATCAGTGAAAGTCCTAGCTTGAGCTACACAGGGCGTTATATTGTTTATTTAACTAGCGACCAAGGTAGACCAGTGGTAGCTCTTTACGATCGCGCTACGCAACAATCACAAATTCTGACTCCTGTCTATCGTGGCTGGGTACGAAATCCTGCTATTAGCCCTGATGGACGTTACGTTGTTTTTGAAACAGCCAGTCGTGGTCAATGGGATATTGAAGTTTTAGACCGTGGCCCTAATGTTGAATTAGATATTCCCAATGGTGCAACGGTGGATGCGCCTAATTAAAGTGTGAAGTCTGAAGTCTGAAGTCTGAAATTTAATCCTTTAGCCATCGACTTGCTGCCTTTTGACCATTGACTATTGACCATTGACTAATGACAAACCGCAATATTTTTATACCTATATTTGCTTGCTGTAGTTTACTAACTGGTTGTTTTGGTTATCCCCGGTTGGTGAGTTATCCGTTTGATCCAGGGGGACGGAGTATTAATAGTTTGGCTTCGGAATTAAATCCGCAAACTTCTGGAAGATATATTGTGTTTACTAGCGATCGCCGAGGTAGCCAAGATGTTTATATGTTTGATACCCTGACGCGTAATTTAATTGATTTACCGGGTTTAAATGCTTTAGATACGATCGCCTCTCACCCTAGCGTGTCCCAAGATGGTCGTTATGTTGTGTTTGCGGCTAGTCGTCAGGGGAGATCGGCTATTTTTGTTTATGACCGAGAAACTCGCCAATCGCGCAATTTAACTAATAATCTGCAAGCAGAAGTTCGTAACCCCACTATTAGCGCTGATGGTAGTCGGATTGCTTTTGAATCAACTAATAACGGGCAGTGGGATATTTTAGTTTATGACCGTTTTGGGCGACCATTAGATATACCCCAAGACCCTAGATAAAGTTTGAAGGATGAAGTTTCAGCCTTTAGACTTCAGACTTTGTTTGTTGTATTGCTTCGATAAGCGATCGCACTTGTTCGGTGCCTTCAGATGCTTCAAAAGACAAGGGGAATTTACCTTTGGCGATCATTCTTAATCCCAGCGGTGCCAGACTGAGTAATCCTCTAAGATCACGGAAATAATTACCAACTACTTGTAAACCAAATTGGCGTTCGTCAATCCAACCCCCTTCTTTTACCAACTCGACTAAAACTTTACGGTGACGAATGGAACGGGTATCAGCTTTTTGTTTGTGTGTGAGAATTTCTTGTTTAATTTTGGTGATTTGTTCTAGGGGTGCGACTTCCATTGGACAAACTGAATCGCAATATAAACAACGAGTACAACCCCACACTCCTTTAGTACCTTCGTTGTAATTTTCTAAGCGATTTTCTGTGGTGCTATCACGAGAATCCGCAACCATACGATACGCTTTAGCTAAAGCATGGGGGCCAACAAAATCGGGATTAACTTCACGGGCATTGCATTCAGAATAACAAGCACCGCACATGATACAGTTACCAGTTTGATCAAGGAGCGATCGCTCTTGAGGTGTTTGTAAAAATTCTCGTTCTGGGATTTGTCGTGCTGCTGTACTTATATATGGAGCAACTGCCTCCAAATTATCCCAAAAACTGCTCATATCTACTACTAAATCTTTAATCACAGGCATATTACCCAAAGGTGCAACCGTGATTTCTAAATGAGAATTTGCGGTATTTGTCAACGATTGTATTTGTTGTAATCTCGCAATTTCGCTGCCAACGTTTTCTTTGCAAGCTAAAGCTGAACGCCCATTGATTCGCATCGCACAGCTGCCACAAATGGTATTGCGACAATTTTTGCGAAATGCTAATGTGCCATCCTGCTCCCATTTAATTCGATTTAAACAGTCAAGGATTGTATTACCAGGGTCTACCTCTAGAGGGTAAGTTTGTACAACAGGCGCAGAATTTTGTTGCTGCCGAATAATCTTAAAAATAACTTCCATTGCTACCAACCAAAGTCTTAAAATTGCTTTACCAGCCTCAAAAATTATAAGTAAAGGCTAGTAGGTGCGAAAATTGAGCTATACTCTTGTTGCTCTTAATTCAAGGCCTAGTGTTAAAAGGCTGATGAGTAAAGAGCCACCGATTCTAGTTTAAGGATAACCATTAAAATTTTAGTTGTATTAGCATCATGTCTGAGATTTATGTTAAGCTCTAAGCCCTACTCCCAAACAGGCGATCGTAGCTTGTTGTTCACCTTAGCTGTTTAGGAGTTAAAAACAAAAGATTTTTTTGGGAGATTAACTCAAGTTAATTATCTATATAACGAAAATATTCCCATTTAATACACTTCATCTGCTTAATACATCTTTATATCAACAAAGCTCATAGCTCAAATCTACTTATTGCAGAAATCAGGGAAATAATCACCAAAGGTTGATTTTTTGGTGATAGGGAAGTGTTAAAGCTGATAATAAACATCCGAATTGGGTTAATCAAGCACTTGACAGATGTACAAGATATTTATTCTTCCCAAAGACAGACACTCAAAATACTTGACTGTTGTTTGTCTCGTGAGAATAAACCAGGAGGTTTAAGCTCTCTGTATTTTTGTCTATTCTCAATCTCTAACATCAAAGAATGGCAGCCACTCAAAACTGCGGATCTAAATTTAGATGAATTTTTCTAAAAGTGAGGCAGCAATACGTATGATAGCTAATAAACTCGTCTAAAAATCCTGACTGCTTGTTACCTCGTTAAGCTAAATGATTTAGATAAAAGTTTGTCTGTAAATTAAATTCAAACTTAAACAATTATTTTGCTATTATTAGTCCATGCTAGTATTTAATATAAAATTACGAAGCAACAAAACCAGTCTTAATCGTCGTATAAGCGCGATGACCACTACTTTGTTTTTTCGTAACATAGAGACATAAAATTTTCTGTCTCTATATCTGGGACAAAAGGTGTATGTCCAAGAGAGCATATTCAAATACTATGCTGTCTTAAGCTTAAGAGGAAGAACGGTTAAAACCTACAAATCAAGAGCAATAAAGGCAAGCACTGAAAGTGGAAAACCTGCAATTTATTGGGTCTACTTCTGATTGAGAGTAGAAACAACCTCGTTTGTAAAGGTGGCTTAAAGTTACACCGCTACAGTAGCGCCAAAAGAGAAAATCATTTAGTTTTCAATGGCGAATCATGGTTAAAAGTGCCGTAAAATCACCAAAATAAATGCCTGTGACAACCTTAACCTTTAATCAGTTGCAGGTAAGTATCATAATAGGCGCTTGTGGCTCCTCTATTAGTAGCAATTTAACCCTTCCCAAAAATTTTGAGTATCTTTTTACGGATACTCAAAAGTTAAATACTGGCATTAGACTACATAGTTTATCAGTTTGGAGAGAGTAAGGATAATTTGAGCGTAATGACAGAAACTGCAACTGCACCATTAACTGGAAAAGCACTGCTTGCTAAGGTAAAAGAACTTTCTAATTTACCCAGAAGAGAAAGAGCAAAGCAGTGTGGCTATTACACTGTTACAAAGAACAATCAGGTGCGCGTCAATCTGACTGATTTTTATGACGCTTTGCTATCGGCTAGAGGAATTCCTTTAAGTCCAGAAGCACCTAAAGATGGCCGCGGCCGCGAACCGACATATCGGGTTAGCGTTCATCAAAATGGTCAAATTGTCATTGGTGCAACTTACACTAAGGCAATGGGTTTAAAGCCTGGAGATGAATTTGAAATTAGATTGGGATACAAGCATATTCACCTAATTCAACTAGGTGAAAGTGATAAGAAAGGCATCTCCCCAGAGGATATGGATGAGGTAGATGAAGACTTAGACGAGGAAGAGTAAATTGGTCGATGGTAGGGAAAAGTGACAGCCAAATTTTAGGACTACATATCCCTACTATTACAGCCAATAACTCTGTTTAAGAATTCTGTACTAATAAAACGATACGATTAGACATGTTGCTCAAGCCACAAATTTTAGTAGAGTCTTGAAGATAAACCAATAAGTCTATCGTGTTTTTTTTATTTGTTTTAGCAAATTTTTTTCAGCCATCAGTCAACACCCTACTGTCATTTCTAGAAAATGCCTCAGTACCAGTTGTTTTGATGGCATTTTTTATCAGTTGGGTAGTATGTTGGTTGCCATTAGCAGTCATATCTGCTGTTTACGTGGGTTGGCGACCAACAAAACCTTTGCAGCCAGAGCAAAAGTTACCTCTCATAGTGACACTTTATTTATTAGCTCCCTTGGTGCTTTGGGGCGTAGTTTTGCTATGTAAAAAGTCTTTTGCTGATTATGGGTTAATCATAAATACTTCCCTGCTGGGTGGCTTAGGAATAGGTTTTGGGTTGGGATTACTCAGCCTAGGTGTGATGTTCGCTGTACAGTTTTGCCTGGGTTGGTGTGATTTTGAAAAGTCTAATATTAAGTTATTACCAGCTATCTTGCTACCGATTTTCTTAGTAGCGTTATTGGTAGGTGGTATTGAAGAATTAGTTTTTCGCGGTTTTTTGTTCACTGAATTAGAGCGAGATTATTCAGTTGGGATAGCAGCAGCAGTTTCTAGTTCTATTTTTGCGCTGCTGCATTTAGTTTGGGAACAGCAGGAAACTTTACCACAAGTACCTGGACTGTGGCTGATGGGAATGATGTTAGTGATGGCGAGAATAGCAGATAAAGGCAGTTTGGGTATAGCTTGGGGATTACATACAGCTTTGGTATGGGCGATCGCTACTATAGATACAGCCCAACTCATAACTTACACAGGTAAAGTATCAGAGTGGTGGACTGGTAAGTACAAAAAACCCCTGGCTGGGTTAGCAGGGATTTTTTGCGTTCTGGGAACTAGCTTGATTCTTTGGTTGATATCTAGGAATTTAGGAAATTGAGTAGAGAAAAGGAGTCATGGCAAAAGAAACTCAGCAACTCTTTTAAACGCAGAGTGACGCTGATGTTAGCGCCAAGTAACGCAGAGTGTTTGCAACGCTAATTTGCTACGAATTAATGAAATGGTATGCTCAGTGGTTTTTTAATATCGAAAAATGCGATCGCACCCCTAATTCTACCAGTGCGATCGCTTTCATTTTGCTCTACCCTAATTAAACAAGTGCAGCTGGGCAATAATAGTACTCACCAAATGATGAGTAATGGGTAGACTATCAATCACCATCGCCAAACATAACAGCATCATGTAGGAGATGGAGTAGAGAAACACATCTTTGGCTACAGTGCGGTCTTCTGGCTGTTGCAATAAACACCAAGATTTGCGGATAAATAATCCACCTAAACCAGCGGCGATCGCCGCATAGATAATACCACTGGCATGTAAGGGATAGAACAATAACAGGGTGGCGACGACTGTAATGAGGGTATAATACCAAATTTGCTTGACTGTGGCTGTCGCGCCCGCAATTACTGGGAGCATGGGGATACCTACCTTGGCGTAGTCATCACGAATCATCAACGCCAGCGCCCAGAAGTGGGGAGGTGTCCATAAAAAGACAATGGCAAAAATTAACCACGCAGGCCAGCTTAAGGTGTTTGTCACAGCTGCCCAACCAACCAACGCCGGAATTGCCCCAGCCGCACCACCAATCACAATATTCTGAGTGGTGTGACGCTTGAGCCAGTGGGTGTAAATCAGTATGTAAAAAACGATGCCAGAAAATGCGAGACAAGCTGCCAATAAATTAGCAAACACTGTTAGTAGGGTAAAAGAAAGTACAGCCAAAGCGATCGCAAAAATTAGCGCATCCCTTGGCTGTACTCTGCCAGAAGGCATAGGACGATGGCGCGTCCGTTCCATGTCGTAATCAATATCTCTGTCATAGATACAGTTGATTGTCTGAGCGCTGGCCGCAGCCAGTGTACCACCAGTCAGAGTGACTAACAACAGTAATGGGTCTACTTGTCCCTTAGCTGCAACCCACATACTCCCAGCCGTAGTAATCAAAAGCAAGGGAATAATTCGAGGTTTAGTTAGTTGGTAATAGCTTTGAATTACCTGGAGGAAAGTTTCGTGGTGGCGAGAGACATTAGTCTCAATCATCTTGGTTCTATTTCCTTAATTGTCAACAATGTGTGTCTAGTCTTAGCTCTGTCTGATTGTGGAGAGTGATCCGCCCAGAATGCCTTTGCTGGGGTGATAATCTTGAACCTTGCCGTTTCTGAATTTGAAGCGTCAGTGGCTAGTGCTTGAGAAACTCAGGCAGAGGTGAAGATAGGAAGACTTTCACCAGTTCTATGCGGTGAATTACTAATGACTAATGGCTAATGTCTTATCACCATTAGTCATCAGTCATCGTAGCGATCGCATCAGTTTGGCCACAAACCAGGATTAGTTAAGGATTCGAGCTTTTAGCTGGGGTATGCAAAGAATTTGTCGCCAAACCTACAGACAAACTGTTGATTTCACGATTAGCAGCCCAGTCACGCAATGCGAGAACCGTAAACCCGACCAAAGTACCAAGCAAAGCCGCACCGATAGCTTGGTGGGAGACAGTCAGCGGCTCGACTTGCAGATGCAAACGAAAAGTAGCAAC
This sequence comes from Nostoc cycadae WK-1, assembly GCF_002897135.1. Taxonomy (NCBI): domain Bacteria; kingdom Bacillati; phylum Cyanobacteriota; class Cyanophyceae; order Nostocales; family Nostocaceae; genus Nostoc; species Nostoc cycadae. The sequence goes on from NZ_DF978431.1 coordinate 229,714, forward strand.
GCCTAACAAAATTTGTAAGACCAATAAACCACCAGCCATATTTGCTAGTCGCCGCAAAGCTGGATGGAGGGCTGGTGTGCGCCAGGATATTAAAACTACGGCTAGGGTTGCTACTGTTGGTGGTACTAACCCAAAAATATGGCTGTACATCACGCTGCAAAGTTCAGACGTACCAAAGCATTGGTGTAGCGCCCAGCGAGAACCGACTATAGCGCCCAGTAAACTCTGCACATAAACCAACATAGCCGCAGCTAAACCAATCCAGGGTAGCTTGCCTACATTCCCAGTTCCCTGATAGGGAGCCAGAGCCGTACCAACAACTAGTAGGGTGGTGAAAAATAACAGTGCTGTTCCCAAGTGGGCGGTAACGATGTCAAACCGCAGCAGTTCAGTAACGGTGAGTCCTCCCAAAATGCCTTGAAACACGATTAAAAACAGAGCAAAGCTTGCAGCCCAAGGCAACCAGACAGGCAAAGAGCGACGGTGCCACCAAGATAAACCAGCCAGTGCGATCGCGCTCACACCAATCAAGCTTGCATCCAAGCGGTGAAACCACTCCAAAAATACTTGGAGATTCATTTGTTTGGCTGGTACTAGTTCCCCGTAGCATAGCGGCCAGTCTGGGCAAGCAAGTCCGGCATTCATTACACGGGTGGCAGAGCCAATAGCCATTAAAATCAAGGTGGCTATAGACATTCTCCACACCAAGCGACGAATCATTTCCTTCGGCTTTTGTTGCTCAACTGCCGCATCATTTTGTTGTTTTAGGACAAATTCGTTCATGAACGATTCCTTCTGCCGATCTTGGTAGTAGCTCTCTTAAAATTTCTAATTTTTTCGTACCAACCCATTTCCACCCTAGCGTATACAGCCAAGTTTAGAGATGGGCTTTCACTTATTACTTTGAATCACTTCTGATGGTTTTAGTCTGAAGCTTTAGGTATTTTTCAAGTTGTGAGCAATAAGCAGTTGACCAACAATTTTCCTAACCTAAATTTTTTCTTAAATTTTTCCAGTTATCCCTATTTATCCTTGTCAGTATCTAATAAATCTCTTTTACTCAGAAATAGTAAAGTGGCTGAAAAAATTAATAAAAATTTCAGACCATTTGGCTTTATGTTTAATAGCCTAGACTACCTTAGTAAGTGGGCAGGTTTGAAAAAACGTAATCAATTAATTTAAGTAAGCCGTGAAAATTCCAAGTTCAATCTGGACATTACTGATTGGCATCGTACTAACGTTAGCCAGTCTTTGGTACGGTCAAAATCACGGTCTGTTGCCTACAGCAGCCTCTGATGAAGCCGTCTTAGTTGATGGTTTATTTAACTCGATGATGACCGTTTCTGTAGGTATATTTTTGATTGTTGAAGGTGTTTTAATCTACTCTGTATTTAAATACCGTCGGCGTGCTGGTGACAATGAAGACGGGCCACCAGTAGAAGGCAATGTACCTCTAGAAATCCTCTGGACGGCGATCCCAGCAATTATTGTGATCGGTATTTCTGTTTATAGCTTTGATGTGTATAACGAAATCGGTGGCTTCGATCCCCACGCTGTTCACGAAGCGCCTATAAATCAAAGTTCGATGAATATGCCCGGAGCCGCGTTCGCGCAGCGTGCGGGAACCGCTCTCGCAGCTACCTTGACAGATACTCCTCCTAGCAATGCACCAAACCTGAATCAAGAAAAATCTGATGAGGCGATGCAAGACTCAGCCACCGCTGCTGTACGGAATGCTGATCAAATTCCCCAACTTCGTAATGCTCCTGGTGTAGGTAGTGTGGCTCCTACTCTTGGTTCCAGCCCCGACAAAGCAGGCCAGCCAGCCAGTTTAGCGGTTAATGTTACAGGTCTGCAATATGCCTGGATTTTTACTTATCCAGAAACAGGCATAACCACAGGTGAACTGCATGTTCCCATCGGGCGAGAAGTGCAAATCAATATGACAGCTAATGATGTCATCCACGCCTTTTGGGTGCCAGAATTCCGCTTAAAACAAGATGCGATCCCCGGTAGACAGAGCGAAATTCGCTTCACTCCCAACAAAGTTGGTGATTATGCTCTAATTTGTGCTGAACTTTGCGGCCCCTACCACGGCGCGATGCGAAGCCAAGTGGTTGTGGAAAGTCAAGAAAATTTTGACAAATGGATGCAAGAGCAGCTGGTTGCTAGTCATGAAACCTTGAATCAAGCCGTTGCTGTTAATCCAGCCAACCTCACCCCAGATGAATTTCTCGCGCCTTACACCAAGGAAATGGGAATTCAGCCAGAAATTTTACATCAAGTTCACAAGTAGTCCAAAGTCAATAGTCCAAAGTCAATAGCCCAGAGGAAAACCATCAGACCATTGACCATTGACCATTGACCATTGACCATTGACCATTAACTATGACACAAGCCCAAATACAAGAAACAGCCAATTTTCCGGTGCGGATTGATGAACCGGGAGCGAGAAAATGGCGAGATTACTTTACTTTCAACACTGACCATAAAGTGATCGGGATTCAATATCTCGTCACTTCCTTCATTTTTTATTGCATTGGCGGTGTTCTCGCTGACTTGGTGCGAACAGAACTACGCACTCCCGAAGTAGATTTTGTCAGCCCAGAAGTTTATAACAGCCTGTTTACCCTGCACGCCACAATCATGATTTTCTTGTGGATTGTACCAGCAGGTGCCGGGTTTGCCAACTATTTGATTCCCCTGATGATTGGGGCTAAGGATATGGCATTCCCTAGATTGAATGCTGTAGCTTTTTGGATGATTCCCGTTGGGGGTTTATTGCTGGTGGCTAGTTTAGCTGTAGGCGATGCCCCCGATGCCGGTTGGACTTCCTATCCGCCCCTCAGCTTGGTGACAGGCCAAGTAGGTGAAGGGATTTGGATTATGAGTGTGCTGTTGCTGGGTACGTCGTCGATTTTGGGGGCGATAAACTTTCTCGTCACCTTAATCAAGATGCGGACTCCAGGGATGGGCGTACATCAAATGCCCTTGTTTTGTTGGGCGATGTTTGCGACTTCGGCATTAGTTTTGATGTCCACACCAGTCTTAGCCGCAGGTTTGATTTTGCTGGCCTTTGACTTATTGGCAGGGACAACATTTTTTAATCCGACTGGTGGCGGTGATCCCGTGGTTTACCAGCACATGTTCTGGTTTTACTCCCATCCAGCGGTTTACATTATGATTTTGCCTTTCTTCGGGGCAATTTCCGAGATTATTCCTATACATTCTCGTAAACCAATTTTTGGCTATAAAGCGATCGCCTACTCGTCCCTAGCAATTAGCTTTTTGGGGTTGATAGTTTGGGCGCACCACATGTTTACCAGTGGCATTCCCGGTTGGTTGCGGATGTTCTTTATGATCACCACGATGATCATTGCTGTACCCACAGGGATCAAAATTTTCAGCTGGTTAGCCACGATGTGGGGTGGCAAAATCCAACTCAACTCAGCCATGCTATTTGCCATTGGTTTTGTTGGCACCTTTGTAATTGGTGGCATTAGTGGTGTAATGTTGGCGGCTGTACCTTTTGATATTCACGTTCACGATACTTATTTTGTCGTGGCTCACCTCCACTATGTGTTGTTTGGTGGAAGCGTGTTGGGGATTTTTGCCGCTATTTATCACTGGTTCCCGAAGATGACGGGACGGATGTTCAACGAATTTTGGGGTAAGGTTCACTTTGCACTGACAATTGTAGGTCTGAATATGACCTTCTTACCCATGCACAAGCTAGGGATGATGGGGATGAACCGCCGCGTCGCTCAATACGACCCCAAATTTACCCTGCTGAATGAAATCTGTACTTACGGCGCTTACATACTTGCTGTTTCCACCTTTCCCTTCATCATCAATGCAATTTGGAGTTGGATGTACGGTGAAAAAGCAGGTAACAATCCTTGGCGAGCGCTGACCTTAGAGTGGATGACAACCTCGCCACCAGCAATTGAAAATTTTGATGGATTCCCCGTATTAGCTACAGGGCCTTATGACTACGGCTTAGAAAGAGCTAATGAAGGTGTGCCGTTATCAGATCCCAATCCCTTGTTATCGGCTGGCCCCAACTCGGTACTACGTGCTGATCCTGATGAGCCATATCCCACCATCGAGTCTGACCTGGAACAACGTGTTTCGGGTAATAAAGATTAAGGATGGAATAGGAGCTAGAGATTTAGCATTCTCGCGCTCAAAATTCTCTAGCTCTTAGCCATACTGCATTTTTCATACTTCATACTTCACACTTCACACTTAATAAGATTCATGCAAAGTCAAACCATTGACCCAGCTAAAACCGAATTAAATCATCATCATAGTGCAGCCACAGTTGGTCATCACGAAGAACATCCAGACCATCGCTTGTTTGGTTTGTTTGTCTTCTTAGTGGCTGAAGGGATGATTTTTTTGGGCTTGTTTGGAGCCTATCTAGCTTTTCGTTCGACCTTACCTGTGTGGCCTCCCGCTGGCACACCAGAATTGGAATTATTACTTCCTGGAGTTAATACTGTCAATCTGATTGCCAGCAGTTTTGTGATGCACAATGCTGATACGGCAATTAAAAAGAATGATGCACGAGGTGCGCGGATTTGGTTAGCGATTACCGCCGCAATGGGGGCAATTTTCTTGGTGGGGCAGGTATATGAATATACTCATCTTGAATTTGGTTTAACTACCAATTTATTTGCTAGTGCCTTTTACGTTTTAACTGGTTTCCACGGATTGCACGTTACCATTGGCGTTTTAGCAATTGTAGCGGTATTGTGGCGATCGCGCGTTCCTGGCCATTATAGTAACGAAAAGCATTTCGGTATTGAAGCTGCCGAAATCTACTGGCATTTTGTAGACGTAATTTGGATAATTCTGTTCGGATTACTGTATTTACTGTAGGTATTAATGATTAAGTTGTTCACTCCACGCGAATAACTTAAAACTGAACCCCCACAAGGGGTTTTTTTTATACCCAAAAAGGTGCAATATTCACTGCACCTTTTCAATCTTAACTACCTATTGCTATTCTTTCGGCACTCTGCACTCCTAGATGGAGAAAGAGATACTCAATCAAAAATTGTTTTGTACTACCTACTTGCATTATCATCTGCGCTGCGTTTAACGGTATCAGGATAGACTGAACCCCATTGTTTGACAGCTTCTGCTGATTCTTTAGCAATTCTTTGAGTGCGTTTACCAGGCTCATCTTCAGTTTGACGAGCTTCTCTGTTCCATTCACCAGTAGTTTTAGGTCTATCAGCTTTATCTTGATGTACCACTCTATCAAGTTCTCTCGTTACAGCTTTGGTGTTACCACGCTCAATATTAGCGTTTGTTGTTAGTACTAAAAATCCTACTAGTACTACAGCAACAAACCGCTTTACTTGAAGACCATTCAGCAGAGAACTGATGCGAGAAAATGCTTGAGAAATAAAATTTATCATGGACTGCACTCCATTATTTTTACGTTTTTAGAACTAATTGGTTAGCTTTAAGTACAGGTTAGGAATGAAATTTAGCAAAAACTAACCTATTTGGGAACCAATCAGCTTTATTGAAAGACATATCAAGACTATCTGTTACAAAGGTAAATATTCCTCTAGCAGAAGTCAGAGCTTGCTTATAGCCAAGAGTGCATATTTAATCTTATACAGTCTGAAATTTGAATTACTTTATTTAGAAAACATCTATCTTAAGTGCGATCGCTCTCAAATAAAGTCAACTTCTATTCAGGACAATTCCACAGTGCAACTTGCTGTCTAAGTTCTTCTATATCTAAATAATCATGAGCAAAGGCTTTGCGTAATAACGGATGGGGAATAAATTCGTCATATTTTTGCATTTCTGGCGCTTCGGCTGTACTCACTAAATCTTCTGCGGAAATTCTTTGCTCACATAATGAAGCAATTTCTGGTTGCAGATTTTTAAACTTACCTTTGCCTAATTTCAAAATTAAATAATAAGGGTTAATTCCCCCAATACTACTAATTTCTAAAGATTCTCGACAAAAAGAATTGAGCAATCTTTCTAAGGTGCGATAAGTTACCGTTCCCACCCAGGGAAAAATGCAGCATTTATTTTTGTCTAATTGCAATATATTTGATTTTGCTAATCCAGCAGACTGAACTAATTCTCTGACTATTTTTAGACGTTGTTTAGCATTTTTTTGTAAATAACTATATTCCACATCTTCGAGTAAAACCTGCCGCATTCGCCGTAAAACTTTTGTATGAATACTACCGCCACTACCACGCCAATAAACGGTAGCTTTACCATCTACTTGTTTAGCTAAAACCACTTTCCTTTTAAAATCAACTTCTAAAACTTCCCAAGTTCGTCCGGCTAAACCAAATTGATTACCTACAGGTGGCGGTGTCACAATACTGCCAATTTCTGTAGTTCCTTGCTTGACTACATATTCTTGATTATCAGCAAATACAGCATAGAACTGAAATCTACCTACTATTTTTTCGCCAGCCAAGCCGATAATTAATTTGCCTTGCTCAGTTTTATGAATATGATTTATATCAATTAAATAACGTAGTAATAGTTTAAAATCTTCTTGAGTAATCGCCGCAAAAGGTGGAAATTTTAAAACTTGTTTTGCTAAATTAGCTGGAGATATTTCCCCTGTTGCTAATAAAATACTCATTGTCTGATGATAAAGCAAACTCAAAGGGTATTTAGGCGGCTTTATCGGCTCAATCCAGCGTTCTTCTAAATACAGTTGAATAATGGCGATACACTGTAAAATTTGCCAGGGGATTTGCTCAGGAAGATAGGCTTCTTGTGATGGTTCATCTTCAACACACACAAAACGCATATCTGCTGCTACACCTCTTCTACCAGCACGTCCTAAACGTTGTAAAAAGCTGGCTACAGATAAGGGTGATTCTAACTGAATAACTCGCTCTAAATTACCAATATCTATACCTAATTCTAAGGTGAGTGTCGCCGCAGTTACAGCAGGATGATGGGGTTCTTGCATAGCTTTTTCCGCAGCTTGACGTAAGCTTGCCGAGATACTCCCGTGATGTACATGATAAATATCTGGTTGTGCTTGTTCTTGAGCAATTTGCCGCAAAGAAGCAATTACAGATTCAGTTTGAGTGCGGTTATTTGCAAAGATGAGACATTTTTGATTTTTGGTGAGATTAAATAGGTAATTATCATATATTGCTGATGAATTAATATCATCACGAAGATAAAAATGTTCGACAGCAAGTTTAATTTGACGTTTGCCAACTTCAATTGTGGGAGTAATTACTTGTTTGTCGGTTCCAGAACGCAGCCATTCTTCTGCCAGTGAATAATCACCAAGGGTAGCTGATAAACCAATGCGCCGGGGTTGTGATTGAATTGTATTTGCTAAACGCTGCAATTGACAAATAATCTGACAACCGCGTTCCGAACCCATAAAAGCATGAATTTCATCAATGATGACAAATTTTAAATCTCCAAATAAGCGTACTAAATCATGGTGTTTATTTATTAATAAACTCTCTAGAGATTCTGGAGTAATTTGGAGAATGCCTTGGGGATTTTTTAAAAGCTGATTTTTGCGACTTTGAGCAACATCACCATGCCAGTGATAAACAGGAATATCGGCTGTTTTAAGTAAGCCATTTAGGCGTTCAAATTGGTCATTAATTAAGGCTTTAATGGGGCCAATATATAATGCACCAATGGTATTAGTAGGGTGATTATGTAATACAGTTAATACTGGTAAAAATGCTGCTTCTGTTTTTCCCGCCGCCGTGGCTGCTGCAACTAACAAGTGAGCATCAGTGTCAAAAATTACTTCACAAGCAGCAATTTGCACTGGTCGTAATTCCGTCCAGTTGTGATGGTAGATATATTCTTGAATGAAGGGTGCAAGTCGATTAAAGGCATTAGTCATCTCATGTTTAACTAGTCAATATTTAATTAGTTGTGGTTTTGCTTATTTAATTAGTTACAAACTAAATTCTGCTGCGTCATCTTCATCTATACCGACATTTTTACCAACGGCTATAGGTTTGAATTGAGAGCAATGAATTAATTCACTGAATGTCATTTTATGATTTTGGTGTAGGATATTCAGCACACTAATAAAGTCTCGGATGATTTCGCCGGGTGTGAGTAATGCTTCTGCACCTAGGCGGCTAACGATTTCTTGTAAGAATTCTTGTAAGTTGCGATCGCTCAAAGTTTTATCATAGCCATAGTGGGTTACATGAATTTCTTTGAGGCGTTGTAGAAGCGTGAAAATTTCAGCCTCACTCAAGGGGTTTAACCGAATAACTGGCCCTAAAAATTCCTGAACATTCGCTTGGGTAGCAAAACGACTTTCTTTGGTACGTCTGCGCCAAGCTTGGTCAGCAAATAAGCCACGATTTTGGTCTTCTAAAAACTTGGTGGTACCACCAATAAAAATTCCCAGATGTTCGGCTTTACATTGCATGGTATCGTTAAACATTGCCAGCAGTCTGTTATAGTTTTTCTCGCGGGTAACAGTAGTAGATATTTGATATAAATTTACCGCTTCATCTAATAAAATTAATAGACCTTTATAACCAATCTCGGCAACAAATTTCGCTAATAATTTAATGTAGTCATACCAACTTTCATCATCAATAATTACCCGCACGCCTAAAGCAGCCCTGGCTTCAATTTTGGTGCTGAATTCTCCGCGTAACCAACGCAGTGCCGCATTTTTTAAATTATCATCATCTAATCTATAACCACGCCAATAAGCAATAATGACGTTACCAAAATCAAAGCCGTGAACTAAATCTTCAATATACTGCACAACTTCTCTAATTTTGCTTTCCACCTGGTCATCAAAACCTTCATCTGTTGGACGCATATTAGTTTCTTTGGCAACTTCTTGCTGTATTTTATTAATCCAGCCTTCTAAAATTGAAACTAAAGCACCGCCATCAGGACGGGTTTTGCTGGAAAGGTGACTCATTAATTCTCGATAAGTCGCCAAACCTTCGTTGTTGCTTCCTGCGAGGCGACGTTCGGATGATAAATCAGCATCAGCTACTATAAAACCTTGTTCCATCGCTCGGTTGCGAATCATTTGTAGGAGAAAGCTTTTACCGGAACCATAGTTACCAATAATAAAGCGAAATGCTGCTACACCTTCTGCAATATCATCTAGATTTTGTATCAGGCTTTTAAGTTCTTGTTCTCGACCAACTGCTATATGTTCAACTCCTAGTCTTGGTACTACTCCTGCACCTAGGGAATTAATTAAAGCAGTGGAAATTTTCTTCGAGATTTTGAGCTTTGCCATGTACTTCACTAGATTTGATATTTAACGCAATAATAATTTTACGATAACAAGTAAATTTAATTTGATGAGGCTTGCCTACTCATCAGGTCTTCGTACATAGCAATCATTTTGCGGACATTGTTCAGGTGTTCTTGATAAATTTCGGGAATGTCTTCTCCTGGCTCGATAATTAATTCGCCGATGGTATCATTTGCTCTGTCATTGATTGAATCGATTAAGAGATTCGGCATGGTAATATTTGCTTCGGCAATTTGTTTAATTGTCGATTTAGGATTATCTGCTTGTAATATTGCTTTTAATACTTCAATTTCATGCCCTGGTAATTTCTCTAACAAGTTAGTCCATTCTTCAGGTAAATCTTCACTTATATCTTCTGGAGTGGCAATTAAATCAGCAAAAGGAAATAACTCTGGCTCATCTTCGATGGGGAGATTTATAGGTATATGCTCTAAATTAAGTGTTTCTGTTTGTTGGAGTAATTCCCAAACTTGGTTTTGTAATAAATCTCGTTCTTCTTGTAATATAGAAACTTGACTATTTAGCTGTTGTAGTTCTGATTCTTTATCTGATGTTTGCTGAGTTAAGTTATTCAGTCTACTAATGATGTCGTTTCTTTCTGTTATCGTGTCGGCTAATAGTTTATTTTGCTGATTAACAACGATTTCTAGTTCTTGAATTTGAATTCTGAGTTCATACATTTTTTCTTCTAGCTGAGGTTTAAGTCTACCTAATAGAGTTAAATTGTTCTCAAGTTCTTGTTTATCTTGTCGTAGTTGAGCAATTTGAGTTTGCAACTGGACAATTTCAGCATGAGAAACATTACTGTGTAACTCTAAGCGGCGTTTTTCGGCTGTGAGATTAGTACAAGTGTTACTCAGTTCTGTGATTGTTTTTTCTAGAGTTTTAATTGTATTTTTTAGGTTATTAGTTTCAGTTTCTAATTGTTTTTTCTGCCCAGCAAAATTACTCAATTCTCGATGTAGACTATCTCTTTGATTGCGAGATTCCGCAATTTGATTTTGGAGTTTTTGGTTTTCGGCGTATAATAAACTGCGATGTTCTTCTATTTGTTTGATTTCTCGATAAATGCGATTTTTTAAAGCTTCTTGCTCTTTAATGCGTTTACGTAAGGTCACTAACACCAGCATTTCGTGATGTCTACGTCGTTTATCAACAAATAATGCTGCGGCATAAGTAGCAAGTACAGTAATTATGCCTGTAATGAAGGCTTGACTAAAATTCCAGTTGGGAACAAGACTAAGCCCAAAACTTACACTAAAGGCAACTATGCCTAAAAGAAACCGATTACTGACCATTACTGCTTGCATATTGCTGGTGTTAATTCGTAATTCGTAATTCGTAATTAAGACTTAATGTTTGTTGTACTAAAGAGAGATATATCTGCTTTTAAAAAATCAATAAATTGTCGTGCTGTGCGTCCAGAACGACCGTTATGACGTGTTGCCCATTGTAATGCTTGATATTCTAAATCTTCTGGGCTGAGATTAATTTTTGTTTGTGCTGCTAAATGGCGAATTATTGTTAAATAAGTTTGTTGATTGGCTGGTTCAAAGGTTAATGTCAAACCAAAGCGATCGCTAAATGATAACTTCTCCTGCATGGTATCCCAAGCATGGATTTCTTCGTGATCTTTGGGGGTGGGTCTATCGGCGAAATATTCCCGAATCAGGTGGCGGCGGTTCGAGGTAGCATAAACCACTACATTTTGCGGCCGCGCGGTTAAATTCCCTTCTAAAACTACCTTAAGGGCTTTAAACGCATCGTCATCTTCCTCAAAGGAGAGGTCATCCACAAAGATGATAAATTTTTGGGGTACACCGCGTAACTGTTCGACAATTTTAGGTAAATCTTGCAAATCTGATTTGCCTACTTCTAGTACACGTAGTTGACGTTCTCCATACTCGTTCAATAAGGCTTTGACTAAAGAAGATTTACCCGAACCGCGACTACCGTAAAGTAATACATGCAATGCTGTTTCGCCACATAATAAAAACTCTGTATTTTTCAGCAAAGCATCACGTTGCCATTCATAGCCTACCAGCGTACTTAACTTTATGGGGTCAGGATATGGAATACCGACAAACTGACCATTTTGCCAACGTAAGGCGCGATACTCAGCAAATAAACCTAGGCCAAATTTGCGATAATAAGCAGCTAATTCTTCTACAGCATCAGCCCAATGTTCCCAATCTGGCAAATATAGGGTTATGTTGCTGCTGAGATGATTGTGTTCTTGATACCAAACTACAGGCGAAACAGGCAAATGAGCAACAGTCTGCACCCATTCGCTAAGACAAGCAGTGCTGCATTCATAAAGACTTTGTAATATCTGTAAATCATTTTGGGCGGCGGCAATTAAAGCCGGGGGTAATTCCGAGAAATCTCTTTGTTGCGCCATTCGGCTAAAGGGATTTTCACAAATGAGGATTTGCGAAATTAAGTAGTCTTCCCAATTTTGATTTTGTGCTGCTAAGGCGTAGAAGTAATTTCCGTAAGCTTGGAGACAACCCCTAGCGTCGGCATCAGTGTAACGTATTGCTTGCAACAGTTCCAGAAAGGCGATCGCGGCTTCGCTCTGGAGAACAGATTGGTAGAGTAAAAGAGATGCTGCTTGACGCTGGAGAAATTGAACCTGGGCTAATGACGAAGTACTTGCCGTTGCCATCGCTGGAATATCCATCAATCAACTGGGGGATGTAGCTAAAAATAGCTATGGTAAATTGTCTGCCGACCTTGGCTGTAAAGTCAAAATCTACATAGGTTGTAACAATGAATTTAAGTATAATTGCTGCTTTTGCTTACGGTATCTTAGCAATTGTCGGTGGAATTATGGGCTACGTTCAAGCGCGGAGTAAAGTTTCGCTCCTCAGTGGTGGTATTAGCGGTTTGTTGCTGATTTTATCTGCTTACTGGCAACTTCAAGGGCAACCTTGGGGTTTGACTTTAGCAGTTTGTGTAACTGGGGTTTTGGTGGTTGTATTTGCTTTAAGGTTTGCTAAAACACGCAAGTTTATGCCTGCGGGATTGATGATTGTTTTAGGTGCGTTGACGCTGGCTGTGATGGCACATCAGCTATTGGGACTGTAAGAATATATGAGTTTTCTGTCATAGTACATTTATATTATTGTATAGCTGTGGCGATCGCTAGTACAGGTCGGCGTAAATCAACAGAACACACTTCGACTACTTCGGCTGCGCTCAGTACAACTACACTCAGTGACATCTGGAATTGCTAAAAGTCTTGTGGTGTCACTATTCTTTCTTTTTCCTTTTTATTTTTTACTTTTGCCTTGTTGTACTAGGCAATGAGACAGCGTGAGTAAAAAATCTTGCCTACTACTGAAGTCACATCATAAATTATTAATATGTGACCACAAAAAAATTAGTATCCTTTTGCCAAAACATCCGGTTTTATTTATTTAGTAATGATAAATAAAAATAATATTGGATATGATTTTGACAGTTTTGGGTACAGCCGAGAGTTTACCCATTCAGCAACCGGGGTTTATGCGTTCATCTCACTTTGATAACGCAACACACTATGTATATGGCATTTATTAGTCTTATTTCAGGATGAATTACAGTCCTGATTGAGTTTTGCATCCTAATTTTTATCTAATATCCATCTAGAGACAGGTATTTTTAGGTAAACATTCAATTATTAACGTGGAGCTATGACTCAGTTAAATCCTAAATCACTTTTATCTAACAAATATTAGGTAAATTGATGACATGTTTTTTATGATACTAAATGGTTGTACTACTATCTATATTAACTAAATTAACAGATGGTCAACATCAATCATAAAAAACCATAAAGCTTGCTATATAAGGCTTTATGTTCAAGATAATGTTGTCATATTCATAAAAATTACGCCAAATCGTAGTCAGGAAAATGATATTAAGGTGATTTTGATTACTTTTTTATTTTGACTTATCTAGGAAACTATAAAGTCATTAAATCAATGAATACCTCAGTCTAGTATTTTCACTAAAAGCATCCTATGATTTTAAAGTTTTTATAGTAATGCTCAGTAATATTTAAAGCAAAAATAAAGGTAATCGTGCCATTTTGGCAGTTATAGATATCAGAAATACGATATTACTGGAGGAGAAAGAATAATTGATATTTAGATACTTATCGCTATCTACTTAAAGTCCGCAAGTAACAATAATCCTGAAATTAAGTAATTGATTATCTCAGCACTTTTACGAAGTAGGAAATCAAATATGTTATTACCACTATCTTCTCAAAGCGTTATTCAGTATCTGCAAGCAATCGGACTGTGTAGCTTAGAAGATGGCAATTCAGATTTATCTGATGTGCCAGGAAGTAGCAAAAAGAATTTCAATTTATTAGTGACACTGGGAAATCGTCGCCAATTACTAGTTAAACAAGAACATCATCAGGACAATGACGGAAATCTCCATGAATTTTTTAATGAGTGGTTGTTTCACCAATTACTCAAGCAGTTTCCTGTTTTAGGTAATATTGCCGCGATCGCATCATTAGTAGTACATTATGATGAAGAAAATTCCATCCTTGTCCGCAATTATTTAAGTGAATATCAAGAATTAGGTAACTTTTATCAACATAGCTATAGTTTCCCTACAGAAATAGCCACTGCTATTGGTACCACAATTGCAGGTTTGCATCGCACAACTTTCCAGCGCCGAGAATATCGAGATTTTATGGCGACAGCGCCAGCGGGACAGTATCGCTATAACTTTTACAACCCAGCACAGGGTATAGAATCACTTACGCCAGATATTTTTGGTGCAGTGCCAAAATCAGCATGGCAATTTTATACATTTTATCAGCGCTATGAAAGCTTAGAATATGCGATCGCAGATTTAGCTTCAGAATGGAAACCTTGCTGTTTAACTCACAACGATTTGAAGTTGCACAACATTTTGCTACATTCTCGTTGGGATAAACTCGATAATTGCCTAGTGCGCCTGATAGACTGGGAAGCTTGCGCGTGGGGAGATCCAGTTTATGATTTAGGCACTTTAATCGCCAGCTATTTAAAAATTTGGCTTTCTAGTTTAGTAGTAGATTCCATGCTGGAGTTAGAAGAATCTTTGCAGTTAGCGATGATACCACTAGCAGAAATTCAACCTTCATTACTGGCGTTAATTCAAGCTTATCTCAAGGCTTTTCCTGCTATTTTAGAACACTGTCCAGATTTTGTAGAGCGTGTTATCCAGTTTGCAGGACTCGGAATAATTCACCAAATTCAAGACAAAATCAAGTATCAGCAACAGTTTGATAATACTGATATGTGTGCGCTACAAGTAGCACAAAATCTCCTAACCATACCAGAGAAATCTGTAACCAATGTTTTTGGTGTTACCGCCTCAGAAATTATTGCACCGATGGCTAAACAGCATCAACTTACCCAACCGCAAAAATCACCAAAATTGGTTCCTTTATACTACGAAAAAACCCGTCTGCGCGGATGTTAAATAATTGTCATTTTTCCTCGGTCAATAGTCAATAGTTCTTCTGCCTTTTCTCTCCTACTCCTTACTCTCCATTCAGCAATGCTAGACACTTCTACCAACCCTTTGTTAAATTCTCTGTTTGATATTGCGAGAAATATCCAGATTGAATCTAACTTTTCGATTCATCATCCTGACTATCAAACTTTTGCTTTACCAACAAAAATAGCAGATAGATTTCAGCAGAATTCTGCGGTTTTACAGCAAAAATATCTCACGTTGCTACTGCGTAATTTCCTATATGGGATTTATTACAACGGTTCTCTACAAAATGTTTTAGCTGTTAATTCTGATACAGCTAATGGCTTACCACAGCAGAATTTAGCTAATAATCCTCATTTGGGTATTGACTGGGAATTTTACGCCCAACTGCACAAAAGTAACTACGGAAAAGGATATTTTGACCATAGTTGGCAAGTATTACGACATGAGCCTGATGGGAGTATGGCGGTGACAAAATGTGGTTTAACGTTATATATTGAGCCAGATTGTCATCTGAAACCTCAGAGTAAATCTGCTAAACCGGGTGAGTCGGTATCTATTTGGATGCCGAAAAATCATCTACAAAATGGCTGTTATGTGGCGGTAAGTGATGTAGGGCAAGAACAGCAGAGTGTAGATGCGGAATTGGGAACAGGAAGAATCTATTTTAATATTACGGCAGATGGGGCGATCGCCCTCATGGATAGCCTAACGCAGCAACTCAACCAAGCCGCACTTCCCTTTACCTTTCAAGTACTTTACAATCCTAGAGCCTACGGACGCTACGACTCCGGCTTGCTTTATTTTGAACGAGAAGACTACCCAGCAATTCACCAAATTCTTCAAGCTGTTTATGCAGAACATCAATCGCATTTTCAGCCAGAAATCCCTTTGTTCACTAAGTTTTTAGCTCCAGGACTAAGTTTAGCTGAAGAACCAATTCAAAAATTCGCCGTGCAAGAAAGTTTTGGGATGAACCGATGTCAAATTGTCGCTCATGCTTTATTGGAAGTATGGCAAAAAGGTAAAGATGCAATTGAAGAGCGAATGAAGTCAATTGAAAAACACTTTGCTATCCATTCAGTTGACTTACAACGCCCTTATCTTAACCCTCATTCTGAAGATATATATTACCCCTTACATTGATAACTGACGTGATTGCAGTGAGATAATTTGAGATGGCAGGCTGAATAGTTTGCCATTTTGTTTTTTAATTTTTAATTATACAAAAATGTCTTTTATTTATAACCGTACCGTGCGCTTTGCAGATACCGATGCTGCGGGTGTAGTTTATTTCGCTAATGTTTTGAGCATTTGTCATGAAGCTTATGAAGCATCTATCGACGCAGCAGGAATAAATATCAAAGCTTTTTTTACTAAGCCTGCTGTTGCTTTTCCCATTGTTCATGCTAATGTTGATTTTCTGCGTCCAATGTATTGCGGAGATAAGTTAAATGTTAGTCTAATTCCCCAAAAATTGAGCGCTGACAAGTTTGAAATTGCTTACGAGATTAGCATTACAGAAGTACTAGTTGCTAAGGCAATTACTCGTCATGTTTGTATTGATGCGAATAGTAGAACTAAGCAAGAATTATCTGAGGAAATTATACAGTGGTTGGAAACGAAACGCAGAGACGCAGAGGGCGCGGAGAGGCGGAAATCCAGAGAGGTGATGTAAGGTTAAGTTATTACTAACAAACGAGTTGATTATCAGGGAGTAGAGCGCTATTTTAGTGTTGCCTGTTCTCTGTGATTGTGCAAAAATTCTGCGGCTATTTGTTGTAGTGCTTGACGATTAATTTTACCTTGAGCATTACGAGGTAAAGAATCAAGGCAAATCCAATATTTAGGAATTTTAAATTTACTGAGTTTATCTTGCAGTACAGTTTTAATTTCTAGAGTAGGAATATTAGCATCTATAGGAGTATATATAGCTGTTAATGCTTGTCCCCAATATTTATCGGGTACACCAATTACACAAACATCAGCAACCATTTGCGTGGCGCGGATAGCTGCTTCTATTTCCCCTGGGTAAACGTTTTCGCCACCAGTAATAATTTTGTCACTATTACGTCCGATAATATTTAGATAACCTTGATCATCTAAAAAACCTAAATCATCTACTTGTAAATAATCTTGATTTTCTCCAGGATGTGGATAATAACCAAGGGCTAAAGATGTGGCTTGAATAGTAATATTACCAATTTGATGAGGTTGTAAAACTTTACCTTGTTGATTGCGAATTGTGACCTGGGCATGGGGTAAAATTTGCCCACTGTTAATTTTACCTTGGAGAAAATCATCAGGTTTGAGGGTGGCAATTTGCGAGGCGGTTTCTGTCATACCGTAGGTTGGGGCTAACCTAATGTTGTGAAATCGGGCTTTTTCTAATAGTTCTTGCCAAGCTGGTGCGCCGCCTAACATTACAGTATGAAATTGGGCTAACCATTGGGTTAATTCAGAATTTTGTAAGAGGCGTTGTAGTTGAGTTGGTACTAATGAAAGGAAAAATTCTGATGGTTGAATAGAAGGTATTTGAATAGATTCTACAGATTTAAATGTAAAGATAACTAGTTTACCTCCAGTAGTGAAAGAACGCATAAATTGCATTAATCCACTAACATGATATAGAGGTAATACACAAAAAGAATTCACTTGCGTTAACTGGAAATATTCTGTAAATCCTTGTACAGATGCGGTGAGAGTTTCCCATGTGTGGATGGCGAATTTAATCTTGCCTGATGAACCACCTGTGGGAATCATGATTAGTTCTGAGTGCTGAATGCTGGGAGATGAGTGTTGAGTGTTGTTAGCGGTAGCAGGGCGTTCAGCCCGTGTTAAGTAGGTATGATAATCTATTCCCCAAATGATATCCGGTTGGACTAATGTAAATACTTGTTCCCATTCTTGTGTTCCCCAGTCGGGGTTACAGAGAAAAACTGAACAATTGGCTGCACAAGCAGCGAGGAAACTAGCTAAAAATTTGACTGGTTCGCGTTCAGCTAAGATAATTTTGAGTGGTTTATGATGTTGTTTTAATATTTCTGTGAGTTCTAAATATAATTTTTCAGCTATTGTTTGAAATTGACGGCTGTTGTCAGCAATTAACCAATCATTTTGAGTTAAATTTTGCAGATAAGTTAAAGGTTGTTCCATAGATTTTCAGGATTTGTTACTTCTGCTTGGGCAAAAAAATGATCAACGCCAAAACCAACTGCTCTGTGTTTACGAGATAATTTGACCGCTAGGTTAAGTGCAGCTTGTTTACCAATCTCAGTCTCAAAGACTGAGGAAAATACAGCATCAATTTCATGTTGTTGGCAAAACTGATGCAGCTTTGATGGTGAACCAACAATTGCGGGTTTGATGACGAAAATTCCTCGCCATCCTTGTTGATAACAACTGATGATTTGTGGAAGTGTGGCGACGGATTCATCTAAAGCGATCGCAGTTCTGTAAAATCTACTTAACTCCAACATCTTTGCTAATTCTGCAACAGCTAGGGGTTGTTCCAGAAATTCAATTTCTATAGGTAATTCACCCTGGATATTGTCGCAAGTCTCCAGCCATAATTTCGCTTCTGCATAACTGAGTCCACCGTTAGCATCTAGGCGGAGTTTGGCTGAGGGGGGTAAGCTATGAATTAAGGTATCAAATATTGCTAGTTCTTTGGCGATCGCATCTACACCAATTTTCCATTTAAATGTGCGATATCCTTTTTCCCACAGCGTTTTCCATTGTTGTAACGCCACTTCCCCCGCAGAAAGTAAGCCGCTACAAGTGAAATTATTTTCCACTCCTTCCCAACTCCTCACTCTCGCAATTGCTGATTCAAACCCAAACTGACAAGCGGGTAAACAATCAGGAATTGCCAAAATCATCTCAGATGTAATTTGGTTAGGTAGTTGGCGACAAAAATCTAACGCTTGTTCTAAAGTCTCTGAACCAAACCAACTGATAGGCGCGATTTCTCCCCAGCCAATTTTTCCTGCTTCATCTACAAGACGCAAAATAATACCCTCACGGGTATCCCAAACACCATAATGGGTAATGAGTGGTTTAGCAAATCTCCGTTGATAAGGACGAAACTCAAAAAGTGCTGAATGCTGAGGTACAAATTTATCTGCGTTCATCTGCGGTTAATTATTCTTTTTCGTACCTTTTGCAACCCATTAGCCGATGAAAAATCCTACACCTAATAACAAGCAACTCCAAAAATGCACAGCGACAGCGATGAATTTACAATTGCTAACTTTTTCTGGCTGGTTGTGATTTTGTTGGACATGGCGACATAATTTGATGGCGTAAGGTAAACTTAGCCAACTCAACAATGTCCATACTGGGAAAACTCCCAAAAGGATAAACAACAAGCAAAAAGGATAAATACTGGCGGTAAACCAAACTAAAACTTTTGCACCGTTAGCTGTACCTAAACGCACAATTGGCGATCGCTTCCCGGCGGCTATGTCATCCTTAACTTGGTGAAAGTGTGAACAAAACAAAATTAAGCTGGTAACAATCCCAACAATTACTGAAGCGGCAAAACTGGCGATAGACCAAGTTTGCGTTTGGCTGTAATATACCGCTGGTACTAGCAACGGCCCAAAGGCAAAAAAGCAGAGAATTTCACCTAATCCTTGATATCCTAGCCGAAAGGGCGGCCCTTGGTACATATAGCCTAAAGCACAAGCCAGTAACACCATGATGATCACAGTGGGGTCTTGTTGCCAAGTGGCGATCGCTAATATTCCTAGCAAACCAATCACCAAACATAGATTTGCTAACCAAAATATTAGTGACTTCTTTCCTGTTAAATTCACTAGTGAATGATGTTTATTCTGATCGATTCCTGTTTCAGAATCAAAAACATCATTGCTCATGTTTTCCCATGCCAAAATTAATATTGCTGCTACTAAAAACGTGATAAATACTGTTGTATTAAAAATATTAGTTTCGGCAAAAGCAATTGCTGTTCCTATCCAAATAGGCATAATTGCCACACTGTACATCGGCGGTTTAATTGCCGCCATCCACAGCTTACTTTTGGGATGTGAAATCTGCTTAGTAGTCATTATTTAACATTCATTGTTTATCAAAATATAATTCAGGAGTCAGTAGTCAGAATTCAGCAGCAATTTGTGATGATTGTATATGAATACATAGGTTTTAATCCACGAAAAAGCTAAAAATTACTGCACTACAATTAATGGCAGGTTGGAATACCCTACACTCTTGATTCTGATTACTGAATTCTGACTTCTGAATTCTTCTTTATTTATTTTACTCAGCAATTAGCACTTAACATTCAGCATTTTTTGGGATTGATTAACCATTCCTTAGTAAAACTTATTCTTTGATTACGCGTTGAAACTGAGCATAGCTTGTCAGCGTTTGATAATACCCTAAACAAAGCAAACTATACTCTGGTGAAATGTCTACTGAATATGTTACCTGTAGAAATAGACCATGATTAATTACACTTTAGGAAGATAACTTAAAAAAAATTTACTATTATTAGATCCATGACAGTTTCACCATGTCGTAACAACTTCTTTGTAACGCACAAAGACATATACCAATTTCTGTTAGCAGTTCACGAAAATTGCCTCAACAATAATTGTCGGCAAATTGTGAGTATTTCCCTAGAACTTGACTGGGTTGATCCTTTAGTTGTATTGGCTAAACTAGCGCAAGCAAATGAAATAAATTTTTACTTTGAGAACAGAGGTAAAGGAGAAGCGATCGCCGCGATTGATGCTGTCGCAAAATTACAAATTGATGGTCAAGACCGTTTTAATCAAGCAGAATATTTTATCAAAAATTGTCTAAAAAATATCATTAATTTTGGAGATATTCACCAACCTTTTGCCAGCCCTCGTTTTTTTTGTTACTTTAGTTTTTTTAACCAAAACATTCAATCAGACTATCCGTTTCCCTCCGCGACGATATTTTTACCGCGTTGGCAAATAGCCGTCAAAAATCAGCGCTGCATCTTAGTCGCCAACATATTAATAACAGCGAACGCTAATTTAGAAAAAATCTGGCATAATTTATGGAGTAAAACTGAACTTATTAATTCTTTAGAATATTTCTCGCCCAAACTGGATTTTTTATCCACACACTTTAGTAAGCAATCTGTAACGCAGGGTACAGAATTTAAACGTTCTGTTGTTTCAGCTTTACAAAAAATCCAGGCTAGTCATTTAAGCAAAATTGTCCTAGCAGATGCTTTAGATGTGCGAGCAAATCATCAGTTTGACTTATATAAATCATTAGATAATCTGAGACAAATCCATCCTAATTGTTATGTTTTTTCCACAAGTAATGGTAAAGGACAAAACTTTATTGGGGCAAGTCCTGAAAGATTAATTTGTATTCAGAATCAACAATTAATCTCTGATGCGTTAGCTGGTTCTGCACCACGGGGTAAAACGCCAGAGGAAGACGCTGCAAATGCAAATCGCTTACTCAACAGTGAAAAGGAAAGACACGAACACTCATTAGTCATTGATTTTATTACTCAACGCCTATCACAATTAGGATTATCACCGCAGGTATTACCGCCACGCTTGCGACAGCTATCTAATATCCAACATTTATGGACACCCATCAGCGCTATAGTTCCCGCTAATGTCCACCCCTTAAAAATTGTGGCGCAACTGCATCCGACACCAGCTGTGGCTGGCGCAGCCAGAGATGTGGCTTGTGCAGAAATTCGGCGTTACGAAAGCTTTGAGAGGGGTTTATATGCTGCGCCTTTAGGTTGGATAGACTCTCAAGGTAACTGTGAATTTATTGTGGGGATTCGTTCGGCACTAATCGATGGCGATCGCGCTAGACTTTACGCAGGTGCAGGTATCGTCGCCGGTTCTGATCCTGATAAAGAATTTGCTGAGGTACAACTAAAACTCCAGGCGTTATTAAAAGCGCTGGTTTAGCCAATGAATATTAGGAACCAGAATTGTAGCCAATCATATTTTGGATGGTGCGTTGCTATTTCCTCATCTGACTGACTAAATGAACGAGTTCAGGTAAAATTAGTTTTTCCATACCTAGCCGCACAGCATTGCTGGAACCAGGGAGAGAGAAAATTAATTTATTTTGATAAACACCTGCGACAGCGCGAGATGCGATCGCACGGGAACCGATTTCTTGATAACTTAAAAATCTAAATATCTCTCCAAATCCTGGGAGAGTTTTTTCTAATAATTTTTCAATTGCATCGTAAGTAGTATCTCTCGGTGCAATACCTGTACCACCATTAAAAATCACTACATCTAAATTGGCACTTTTACCCAGCGATTCAATTTGTGCTTGAATTTGGGTTGGTTCATCTTTGATAATTGCGTAGGCTGCAATGCTATGGTTTGCGTCTAATAGTAATTGTTGGATAAGTTGACCACTTTTATCTGTTTCTGAAGTGCGTGTGTCGCTGACGGTAACTACCGCACAATTTACCAGAATTTTTGCCGCGTCTGGATGTGGTTGTTGCATCATCCGAGTTTCAATTTAGAATTTTGGATTGGTTTCACCGATTTATCTGAGAGAAGAATGAAGTATGTTCGCCTTTGACGTTCGCGTACCACTTCGTGAGAGCAAGCTACGCATAGCGTCTGAGTTTATTTCAGACTTCATCCTTCATACTTCAAACTTCAGTTTGACTATTAAGATTTGCTGAATTCCAAACCGTTTGCTTGAGCAAATCGCTCCATAAAACGGATAAAGCGATCCCACTCATCAACAGATTTCATAATATGAACAGCTTCTAATGCTTCGGCTTTACCATTGACGAATCTAGCTTTAACTTCGCGGGTAATTATTTCGCCTTCTTCGTCTAGCATATACATCCCAGTGACTTCTTCAGTGCTACCTTGGTCTAAAATTTTGGGATTTGTAAAAATAAACGTTGCTGTACCAGTATCACCACTACGCGATCGCGTCAAACGTACATCTGGTAACACATTTTCGTCAAGACCTCTAGAAAATTGGATTTTTGCCATGATGAAAGAATTTAAAGTTTTGTGATGGTTGATTTAATATTCTCTCATTATTTAGAACTCAGTAGTCTATTTAAAAAGGCAGGAGGCAGAAGGCAGCGCGTTGCGGGGGTTCCCACACCACATGCTTCAAGTCGGCAGAGCCGCCCAACGCAGTGGCTCCCCGTTGTAGCGACTGCGGAGAGGCAGAAGGCAGAAGGCAGGAGGCAGAAGGAAAGAAATTTCAATCTTGTCCTCCCTGGCTTCTTTACGTTGCTTCCCGTTCTAGTAATAAAGTGACAGGGCCATCATTTTCGATATCAACTTGCATCATTGCGCCAAATTTCCCTGTTTCTACCTGTAAACCACTAGCGCGTAACTTGTTAACAAAGCTGTTATATAAATTTTCTGCGGTTTGAGGGGATGCAGAACGGTCAAAAGACGGACGGCGACCTTTGCGACAGTCGCCATAAAGAGTAAACTGACTGACTACCAACAATTCACCCTTAATTTCTTGCACAGATTTTTGCCATCTGTCTCCACCTTCTTCATCGGGAAACAGCCGCAATTCTAAGCATTTGCGCGCCATCCAGTCGAGTTCTGCATCTGTGTCAGTATCGGCAATACCGACGAGTAAGTTTAATCCTCGTCCAATTTTGCCAATAGTTTCACCGTTAACAGTAACTTGAGATGATTTCACTCGCTGGATGATAACGCGCATAAATTTAAAGTCAAAAGTCAAAAGTCAAAAATATTCCTTTTTACTTTTTACCTTTTACTTTTTACTTTTTGAAGCCTTTACCCCGACTGACGGAAGGTAAACAAATGCAGTTTTCTATCTGAGAGATTAAAGTTTCGCGGTCGAGATTTTGACCAATTAGCACTAGCTGGTTCTTGGGTTCACCTTTCCACTCATCATCATCTAAGGTGAAGCGTTTACCGCACAGGTGGAAAATGTGGCGTTTGGGACTTTCATCAAACCACATCACACCTTTAGCGCGGAAAATGTTGGTTGGTAATTGGTTATCTAGAAAATACTGAAACTTCCTAATAGAAAATGGCTTGTCACTTTGGAAGGAGATGGAAGTGAAACCATCATTTTCTAAATGGTCGGAATGGTGGTGATGGTGTTCATGGTCGTGGTGGTCGTGACCGCAGGTGGAATGGTCATGGTCATGGTGGTCGTGACCACAGGTGGAATGGTCGTGGTCGTGATGGTCATGATCGTGATGGTCATGACCATGCTCATCAACGGTGTCAAAATATTTGTCAGACTCAAATAATCCTACACTGAGAATTAATGCGAGTGGTACTTGCGATCGCTGGGTACGCAAAATTCTTGCGCCTTCTTTGACTTCGTTGATTTTCTTCTCTAACTGGGTCACAGTTGCTTCATCAACCAAATCGGTTTTATTCAACAAAATCACATCGCCGTAAGCAATTTGGCTGTAAGCTGCTTGGGAGTTGAATAAATCTAGGCTGTAGTTAGCTGCATCTACGACAGTGATAATCGAATCTAGACGGGTTAAATCCCGCAGTTCTGTGCCTAAAAATGTTAAGGCCACAGGTAAAGGATCTGCTAGTCCGGTGGTTTCTACTACTAGATAATCTAGCTTTTCTTCCCGTTCTAATACTTTATAAACGGCATCAACTAAATCATTGTTGATGGTGCAACAAATACAACCATTACTTAGCTCCACCATATTATTATTTTCATCGGTGGAGATAATTAACTCGTTGTCGATGCCAATTTCACCAAATTCATTCACTAACACAGCGGTTTTTAAACCCTGTTGGTTTGTGAGAATATGATTTAGTAAGGTCGTTTTGCCGCTACCAAGAAATCCAGTAATAATTGTTACTGGTAAACCTTGTTTCGGCGCATTCATGGGTTGAGATTCAGAATTCACTGCTGTTTGCATAGCGCGGTTATCAAACAAATCAAAAAATATCAAACTTCTTTAAGTTGCGGCTGTGCTACCGGAAATTCAAATTCACAAAAGGTAGCGCAGATAGGCCAGAAAACACTAGCATAGGGATGCTGGATAAACTTCCCAGCGACTTAACCCTATTATTGCGTATCCCTCTATTGCCGCATTACTCTGTTATGACCTTAACTGTTTACAATACCCTTACCCGTAGTCAAGAACCGTTTAAAACAGTCGAACCAGGCAAGGTTAAGATGTATTACTGCGGCGTGACGGTTTATGACTACTGCCATTTGGGTCATGCTAGAGCTTGCATTGTTTGGGATGTCGTACGCCGCTATCTCCAGTTTATCGGTTATGAAGTGCGCTATGTGCAGAATTTTACTGATGTTGATGACAAAATTCTCAACCGTGCGCGACAAGAACACTCATCAATGGAGGCTGTAGCTGAACGCTTCATTAAAGCATATTTTGAAGATATGGCACGGTTGGGAATCAAAGAAGCTGATGAATATCCCCGCGCGACACACACGATGAACGGGATTCAGCGTTTAATTCATGAGTTGGAAAATAAAGGTTTTGCCTATCCATCTGATGGGGATGTTTACTATGCTGTGCGCCAGTTTGCTGAGTATGGGAAGCTTTCTGGTCGCAGGTTAGAAGATATGCAAGCGGGGAAAAGCGATCGCGTTAATATAGAAGACGCAGAAT
Source organism: Nostoc cycadae WK-1 (assembly GCF_002897135.1). Lineage (NCBI taxonomy): Bacteria > Bacillati > Cyanobacteriota > Cyanophyceae > Nostocales > Nostocaceae > Nostoc > Nostoc cycadae. Next base: position 255,105 of record NZ_DF978431.1, read on the forward strand.
ATCAAAAGAAAAAATACCCCTTTGATTTTGCTTTGTGGAAAGCCGCCAAACCTGGCGAACCTGCTTGGGAATCACCTTGGGGTGCTGGTCGTCCGGGATGGCACATTGAATGCTCGGCGATGGTGCGCGATCGCCTGGGTGAGACAATAGATATTCATGCTGGTGGTGCTGACTTAATTTTCCCCCACCACGAAAATGAAATTGCCCAATCAGAAGCCGTCACAGGTAAACCTTTAGCAAATTACTGGCTGCACAACGGTATGGTAAAGGTGGACGGGGAGAAAATGTCCAAGTCTTTGGGCAACTTTACCACTATCCGCGACTTACTTGATCGCCATGTTGATCCAATGGCAGTCAGGTTATTTGTGCTGATGGCGCAATATCGTAAGCCTATTGATTTTACCGATGATGCGATCGCTGCTGCCACCAACGGCTGGCACACCCTGAAAGAAGGTTTACTATTTGGTCATCAATACGGTAAAAAACTAGGCTGGGAAGTTAATTCTTCCCTACTCCCTGAATTTGTTGAACGCTTTCGAGAAGCTGTCAACGATGACTTTAATTTCCCTGGTGGGGTAACAGTTTTGTTTGAATTAGCCAAAGAACTCCGCCGTGAAGGAAATATCCTGGTTCATGAAGGCAAAACTGACACACCAGCCGACGAACTGCAAAAACAATGGCAAACTCTGGTAACTTTGGCAGAGGTTTTAGGTTTAACTGCCGAAATTGAAAATGCTACCCCTGCAACTGATGGTCTTAGCGATGCGGAAATTGAAGATTTGATTCAACAACGCCAAGCTGCTAGGAAAGCGCGGAATTTTGCCGAAGGCGATCGCATCCGTAATGAACTACAATCCCAAGGTATTACCTTAATTGATAGTCCTGAAGGTACTCGCTGGCACAGAAATTAATCTGAAGTATAGGCTTTTGTCAATCTCACATTGCAGTTTTTATCTGAAAAACTCAACTACAAAAGCCTTTTTCTCGCTAAAATTTCCACGAAGAAACTCAGTTTTAAATACAAAATGTTATGTTTTCGTAACATGGCAAATAGTCAGAATCATTAATTCTGGCTACTAACTTCTTTAACAAGGTTTCTGCATTATTACACTAAATCGAATTTTTAGAGTGTGTGGTGAAAACAGTCTTGAAAAAGTATCTCAGGTCTGATAATTTACATCGATTAGGGTAAAAGTACAATAATCTAAATTAGTATCAAATACAACCAATTGTGTAAAAAACCGAAAATTTCCTATGCTTTGCAAAAAGCATAGAAAATTAGATAACTTATCCAATAACTGGTTATTTGATAGCTAAACTAGGATTAGCTGAACGAATAAAATAGCCTTCATAAATAAAGCAAATTGTCAATAATAAATTAACTAAATTTTGCATCTAAATTATTATGTGGTCTGAACTAACAAAAGCGATCGCTAAATTTGATATTCCGGCTGATTGGATTGGTATCAGAGCAGTCAAAGAAACAGCCTCGAACCGTTATGTACGTGATGGTATTCCCCAAGCTAATGGTAAATCTACCACCGAGGGAGCCATGATTGAAGTTTTAGTGAATGGCTGTCTGGGTTACGCCGCTACAAATTCTTTAGAATTTGCTTCTTTAGAAGCTACTGCCCAAATAGCTTACAAGCAAGCACTCGCAGCAAGTAAATGGTGGATATATCCGTTTCAAGAAACCGAGCGTCCCAAGGTTGTAGGTGAATACAACTCGCCCTATTTAGAACCATTAGACGCGCTGAGTCCGGGAGAAATCAACGATTTGTTGGTGCGGATGTGCCGAACACTCAAAGTTCATGAAAAAATTGTGCAAACCACAGCCAGCATCAGCACTAGTGAGCGCGAAAGTTGGTTTGTCAGCAGCAACGGCTCAGAAGTCTATCAAAAGTTTATCTCCTTGGGCAGTAATTATGGTGCGATCGCCCAAGACGGAGCCATTGTCCAGCAACGCACCAACAACGGTTGGCAAGCACACTGTTATCAAGGTGGATGGGAACTTTTAAGACAAGAAAATTTATGGCAACGAGTACAGCAAGTAGGAGAACAAGCTATAGAATTGTTGACTGCGGCTGAATGCCCAAATATACGCACTAACCTAGTCTTAGCGCCAGACCAAATGATGCTGCAAATCCACGAAAGTATCGGTCATCCCTTAGAAATTGACCGGATTTTAGGAGATGAACGCAACTATGCAGGCGGTAGCTTTGTCACCACCGACGATTTTGGTCAGCTAGTCTATGGTTCGCCACTGATGAATATTACCTTCGACCCCACAGTTCCAGGTGAGTATGCCAGCTATGCTTTTGATGATACAGGTGCAGTCGCCACACGGGAATATGTTATTAAAGAAGGCGTATTAAAAAGAGGTTTAGGCAGTTTAGAAAGTCAAGTCAGAGCCGGAATCCCCGGAGTTGCTTGCGCCCGCGCTTGTTCCTGGAATCGACCAGCAATTGACCGCATGGCTAACTTAAACTTAGAACCAGGAAACGCCACCTTTGACGAAATTATTAGCGGTATTGAACACGGCGTTTACATGGAATCAAATCGGTCTTGGTCAATTGACGATCGCCGTTATAAATTCCAATTTGGTTGCGAATATGCCAAATTAATTGAAAATGGGCAACTCACCAAAACTCTCCGCAACCCCAATTATCGCGCCACAACACCAGAATTTTGGCACAGTTTAATCAAAGTTGGTGATACTCATAGTTGGCAAATGTATGGTACTCCTTACTGTGGTAAAGGCGAACCCAATCAAGCCATTTGGGTAGGGCATGGTTCACCAGTTTGTGTATTTGCTGATATTGAAGTCTTTGGGGGAGGAAGTTGAGAAAGTCAAAAGTATGACTTTTGTAACTTTATTCCGAATTACGAATTAATAATCTACCAATGAAAGAAGAATTAACAGCTTTAGAATTTAGCTTCAATCAGGTTTTAGAAACTCTACTCATCAAGAAATTAGAAGGTGAGGAATTTACCCTCAAACTTAGTAGTGAAAGAAGTCAATTTACTCGATTTAATCATGCCAAAGTTAGACAAACTGGCTGTGTAGCAGATGGTTGCATTCAACTGACTTTAATGGCAGATCAACGCAGTAGTTCTCGACAGTTTACTTTTACCGGAAATTGGGAAAAAGACTCACAAAAAGCATATAAAGCCTTACAAGAATTACGAGAGGAATTGCCTGTATTACCCATTGATCCTTATTTAGTTTTACCTTCAGGAAATAATACTAGTCGAGAAGTTCATTATAGTAATTTATTAGCACCAGAGACAGTAGTTTCTAGCATATTAGATGAAGTGACAGAATTAGATTTTACTGGAATTTATGCTGGAGGTGTAGTAATTAAAGGCTATGGAGATTCTAGTGGTCAAAAACATTGGTTCGCTACCGACACTTTCACATTAGATTATTCTTTGTTTAGCAGTTCTGGACAAGCTGTTAAAGGTACATTTGCCGGAAGCCACTGGGATTTAGCTAACTATACAGCAAAAATCAGTGAAGCCAAAAAACAACTACAATTACTATCTCGTCCAGCAAAAGAAGTGCCTAGAGGACAATATAAAACTTATTTTGCACCTGCGGCTGTGGCTGATTTATTGCAGATGCTTTCTTGGAGTGCTGTGGGTGAAGCAGATATCCAACAAGGTAACAGTGCTTTAGCAGCATTATCCCGAAAAGAAAAACAGTTGTCTGCCAAATTTAGTTTACAGGAAAACTTTCAACTAGGTTTAGTGCCGCGCTTTAATGAATTAGGTGAAATGGCAGCACCAGAATTACCAATAATTGAAAATGGAATTTTAGTAAATAGCTTAGTTAATTCTCGGACTGCTAAAGAATATCAAAAAACTGCTAATGGTGCGAATAGTTCCGAAACCTTACGTACACCAGAAATCAGACCAGGAAATTTAAGATTAGAGCAGATTTTATCTAATTTAGATACAGGCTTATATCTCTCAAATTTACATTATTTAAATTGGAGCGATCGCCCCACAGGTAGAATTACAGGTATGACCCGTTACGCCTGTTTTTGGGTAGAGAACGGCGAAATCATTGCACCTATCGAAAATCTCCGCTTTGACGACAGCCTCTATCGTTTTTGGGGAGAAAATTTAGTTGATTTCACTAACTTTCAAGAATTCATCCCCGAAGTCGGCACTTATGACAGCCGCCAATTAGGTGGAAGTTTAGTTCCTGGGATGTTAGTCAATGATTTTACTTACACTTTGTAAATCAAGTAAAGTGCTGAGGAGCTAGTATGTTGCGGAGGTTCCCTGCGTTGTAGCAATTGGCGTTGCTGATTAACAGCGTGTAGCTTGGGTATAACTTAGATGATCGCTTCTCTAGGTTTGGCGGCGTTGGGAGAATGTACTTCTAAAAGAATAGTGCGATCACTCTGCACAATCAGCGCATTTTCTGGGATGTAAGTCATGGGTAACAGAAAGAAAGCTTGTAGTTAAATAATTCTTAGTTTGTGATTACCGATTTCTATAACCACCATTAATAACAATATCTTTAATACATAAATAAATAATCAACACAGTTAGTAAAAACTGCATAAATTGTAAAATAGGGTCTAATCGCCAACCTTGAAAAACCAGAATCAAACCAGAAGTTAGCAGAAAAATAGGAATAATTATAGTTTGAAAAACATAAATAATTAAAGATAAAGTTTCCAATCTTCTAGCACGTTGAATCAGCAGAATTATCATAGCCAGTATGTAAGCTACAGCAAAAATAATCTGCATAAAACCAATCAAACTGGCTACATTCAAACCGAAATTTACTTGCAGTAAAATTAATTCGTTCATGAGAAATTCTAACCACTCAACGCAATACTATAACCCAATTTTTTTACGGCATTACGAAATTTAGTTTCTGATTCGCTGGGAATAACTAAATGCTTTTCTCCAGCTAAGAAACACAGCTTTTTCGTGCGGGAATTGTTGGCGATTAAAACAGCTAAAGCTGCATCAGCGCATTCTATCAAGCGGGCTTGGCCGCGTTCACGTATTTTCCACTTCCATTCTCGCCACAATTGTTGCAGATTTTCCCCCACAAGATGACGCTGAATCAACGCAATTATTTCTGCTTTATGAGTGGGTTTGCTATTAGTATTCAGTAATGCTGCCAGCTTTTTTAGTTCATCAACAGTGGTAATGCTTAACTGATCCTGATAGTAAGGCATAGTTCTGCACTGCAAATAACCTGCGATTTTCAACCTATAAGCAAGATAGGGTTAGAAAAATCTTACAGTAAAAGTGCGGAATTAATAGTCATTAGTTATTTGTCATTAGTGAGAAATGTTTAGTTAAGATACTAACCTTTAGCCTCTAACCTTTAACCTCATTTCTTTCTCGAAGAATAACCTTGAGATTGATTTTCTTGGCGTAATTGTTGTCTGCCATTGGTGATAATTCTTAACATATCTTTGAGGTCTTGCTCGATATTTTCCAGGACAGTATCAGCGTATTGATCAGCACCATCTTCAATTTCTTGAGCTTGAGCGATCGCAGTTTGTCGCATTTGTTCTAATTCTTCCATACAAGCTTGTCGGCGGCGGTCAATTTCGGCGATGGTTTCTTGCATCATTTCCTCGCATTCTTGCTGGGTTGTTCGCCGTAGTTGTTCGGCTTCTCGTTCTGCCTGCCTGAGAATATCGCTTTCTGCCAAAATTTGCGCTCTTTTGGCTTGGGCAGCTTCGACAATTTGCTGTCCATATTCTTCCGCTTCTAACACCACTTCTTGCTTGTGTTGCATAATCGCCGAGGCTTCCTGAAACACAGAGGGCAAGGAAACGCGAATAAAATCTAGCTGTTCAAATAATTTTTCTTCGTCGATTAATGTGCGCCCTGTGAGAGGAACGCGCCAACTAGACAAAATCAAATCTTCTAATCGGTTGAGTTCCTGCTGAATGTCTACACTTCCGCTTCGGGAATTGTCCCCGTTGCCGACTCCATTGGAATACTCTGGAGGGGCGGGATAACTGCCGTTGTGGTTGGGTTCGCTATTGGATAGTTGTGGTTGTAGCATTTGTATATATCTAAAGCAATGTGCGGGGGAACAAGATGATCGACAGAACCACCAAATCTTGCGATCTCTTTTATCACACTACTACTTAAAAAACTATACTCATTTGATGTTGCGAGAAAAACTGTTTCAATTTGAGTAGACAGAGTTTTATTCGTGTGAGCCATCTGTAATTCTACTTCAAAGTCAGAAATTGCCCGTAAACCTCGTAACAACACCTGTGCTTGGCGCTGTTGGGCATAATTCACAGTCAAGCCATCAAAACTATCCGCTTCGACGTTTGGTAGATGCTGCGTAGCTATCCGAATTTGTTCTAGTCGTTGCTGTACCGTGAATAACGGCACTTTATGAGGATTCCGCAGCACAGCTACAACTACCTGATCAAACAGCCGACTACCACGTTGAATAATATCAAGGTGTCCTAAAGTAATGGGGTCAAAACTGCCGGGATAGATAGCAATCACAATATTCTGATGTATCAAAGTTATTGAGGTGATTATACCGAATTACTCTATGCTGAGTTGAAAGTGCTGTTAGCGGTAGCGGGGCGTTCAGCCCGTGCTGAGTCAAAAGTACTATAACCTGTTACCCCTAAAGTCTATACTGTCGGTAAACTTCACTAGCGGCACGATGCAACAGAGAATGTCGCCATACTAAAGATTGCATATCATCGGCGTATCCACCACCAATTACACAGGCGACTGGATAACCTGCACTGACACAGGTAGTTAAAACCTGCATTTCGCGGCGGAAAAGGCCAGTATCAGTTAAAGCCAATTTGCCCAAGCGATCGCATATATGGGGATCAACACCTGCGTCGTAAAATATTAAATCGGGCTGGACATGAGATAACAAATCTGGCAAATATTTTGCCAAAGTTTGTAAATAAGCATCATCTTCCATTCCTACAGGGAGAGGAATATCTAAATCACTGTGTTGTTTTGTACCGGGAAAATTGACTTCACAGTGCATTGAGAAAGTAAACACACTTGCATCATCACCAAAAATAAAAGCCGTACCGTCTCCTTGATGCACATCCAAATCGACAATCAAGATTTTCTGCACCAGCCCCAGTTTTTGCAAAACACGAGATGCGATCGCTAAATCATTGAAAATACAAAAACCAGATCCATAACTGGGAAAAGCATGATGAGTTCCGCCAGCTGTATTGCAAGCTAAACCCTGCGCTAAAGCCATCTGGGCAGTCAGTATCGTACCACCAACCGCTACACAGGTACGATTCACTAAAGCTGGACTCCAAGGCAAGCCAATACGACGTTGTGCTTTCGCATCAAGGGTTCCCTCACAATATGCTCTAACATAATCTGGCGTATGCACTAACTCAATCAAATCTTGCGGCGGAAGTTGTGGAGTGTGAAACTGTTCTGCCTGTGCTACCCCATCCTTGAGTAATAATTCATACAATTTACTAAACTTAGACATCGGGAAACGATGCCCTTCCGGTAAAGGTGCAACATAATTTGGGTGATAAATTATGGGCAAGTGCATATTATGTATTTTTCATCATATTTCTGATGCTAAATATACCTCAAGGTGAATAAATTACTGTATTTGTCAGATGAGATTCACTAATAATTGTTTTATAATATTTTTTTAATTTTTGTCGTTAAACTGAAGAAATCAAATTAATTATGACGCAATGGATTTTACCGATCGCACTTATTGTAGTCAGCTTGATCACTGGAATAGTTTGTGAAAAATTTTTGTTCAAAAATTTCAAAAAAATCATTTTTCAGAAAAATATTCCTGGAAGCAGAATCATTTTTCAAGCTTTACATCATGTAACCTTTATTTGGTTTATTTTGGCAGGTTTGTCATCAGCTTTAGTGGCTGCACCTAATATTAATCCAGAATTAAAACTGCTGCTCCAAAGAATTATCACAATTACTTTTCTACTTTCAGCCACATTAGTTGCATCCAGGCTAACTGCTGGTTTTGTAAATTTATTTACTCGTAAAACCGAAGGCGTTTCAGCTTCACTAATTTCTAATCTTGCTAAAACTGCCGTTTTAATTTTAGGTACATTAATTATCTTACAAACACTAGGTGTAGAAATTACACCCATAGTCACCACTTTAGGAATTGGTGGTATTGCTGTTGGTTTAGCACTACAAGATACTTTAGCAAATTTATTTTCGGGTTTTTATCTAATTATTTCTAAACAAGTTAGAACTGGAGATTATGTCAAACTAGATGCTGGACATGAAGGTTATGTTACAGATATTAATTGGCGGAATACTACTATTAAAGAGCTTTCCAATAATGTAGTGATTGTTCCTAATTCTAAATTAGCATCGGCAATTTTTATCAACTATCATTTGCCGGCTAAAGAAATCACTTTAACAATGAATGTTGGCGTGAGTTACGACAGTGATTTAGAACAAGTCGAGAAAGTAACTGTCGAAGTTGCAAAAGAAGTGATGCGGGAGATTGCACCGGAATTAATGGAAAATCAGCCATATATTCGATTTCATACTTTTGGTGATTTCAGTATAGATTTTACTCTTTATATGCGGGTGAGTGAATATTTTGATCAAAGAATGGGTAAGCATTTATTTGTCAAGAAATTGCATAAACGTTATCAAGAGTTAGGGATTTCCATTCCATTTCCTATTCGGGATGTTTATGTGCAGAATAATTCAAATTAAAGGCATAAAAAATCTTTGCAAAAAAAAGTAAAAGGTAGACAACCAAAAATGATTTTTACCTTTTACATTGGAGTTTTATCCTACTGTGCATTGGTAGAAACAGTATTTATTGTTTCTACAAAACTTGAGTCTTACCTTCTACCGGGAGTTCTACCACCTTCGTCGTTACTACCACCGTGAGGATGAGAGTTACCTGGGTCACAGCCTTCAGAACCATTACCAATGCCTTGGTTACAATGACGGCGGAGTTTTCTATCTTCAGTGACACTATTTTCTTCAACTTCAGCTTGCTGCTGTGTTTGTTCAACAGCATACTGAGAGTTAATCTCGACAGCTTCGCCAGTGCTGACTAACGCTTTATATATCAAAGCCACAACTTCGGCTCGTGTAGCTACCTTGTCAGCATTGAGAGTCTGAACATTGGGATAATTAACAACAATACCTCGTTCTGTCAGTGCAGCGATCGCATTTCGTACATCACTCCGAATAGTTGCAGCGTCAGAGTATGCAGCCAAAATTGACTCTGTGGAACCACTAAAGGTATAGTTTAGCCCGCGTGCTAACGATAGCAGCACTTCCAAACGAGATAAGGCTTGGGTGGGATTGAATTTATTCCCAGAAATTCCTAAAAAGCCTGTAGAATAAGCTTCACGGATGGCACTGTAAGCCCAATATTTTGTAGTTACATCTCTAAAGCTCACGGCTTGACGAATGTTGACCTTTTCAAAGGCTTGACTAATCATTGCCGCAAATTGGGCGCGAGTCACTTGTTCATCGGGGCGGAAAGTACCATCAGGAAAACCTTGAATTACTTGCAAAGCTGACAACTCTGCAATAAAGTCATTAGCCCAGTGGTTAGTTGAGACATCGCTAAATTTAACCTGGATACCTTGAGCTACGCCGATGGCGCGGTAACTCATCATCATTTGACCGATGTCATAACTAGAACTATCATCATCGCTGACTTCATTGAGTTCTACTAAGCGACCGGGTTCAGCTTTTAACGCTTCTGCTAAGTTGTAACTAAAAGTGCTAATTGTTTGACGAGCTAAGGCGAATTTCCCACTAGTAAAAGAAGAAGAGTAAACGCTATTTGTGGCAACGGATGATAAACCTTCTGCCTCAAACTGACTAACATTAACAGTTTGGGAACTGCTAAGGAAAGTTACTCGTTGGTCGCTAACTTGGGTGAAATAGTCATAAGTGCTAGTCCCAGAGTCTATTGTGCCGTCTTCATCAGCATCAACTCCGTAGACAGTGCGGACAACTTGATATTCACTGGGATTAGCAGACAAAACTAAGTTCACGCTACTGAATGCTGACAAACATTCAAATTCGCTGTAGCCAATAAAACGGTTTTGAGTGTCGTATAGTCTGACAACTACGCGATCGCCTGCTTTGATACCTTTAACAAATTTCGCCTTGTGCTTCAGTTTGTATTTGTAATCACCCAAAAATCTTTCTTTTAAGAAGTCCTTGTGGCGTTTTGATTTTACAGAAATACGAGCAATTACTTCCGAAAAGTCACCAGATGCTTGCAAAATAGCGAGGCTAAAACCTGTCTTTTTCGCCTTGACTGCTGTACTAGCAGCACTAACTTCGGTACTGCGTTGAGCAAGCACTGTGCGTTTGATAGCAGTTCCACTGGTTTGACGAGTGCTAGTTTCTCGACGACTAATCAATGTTGTCAAGCTCTGGGTAGACTCTTCATCTAATTTGGCGACACTTCCCGATTCATCAGTCCGGTATACCCAAACTTGCTTGACGTTGGCAACCACTACGTGCCAGCCAGGTACTATTGCTTGAGAGCAGTTGTCATCCGCTTTTAAACCTAAACAGCCATCAGACCAAGTTTGCTGTTGGGCTTTAACGACACGTAAAGCAGAAGTTTTTGTACCTGTGCGATCGGAAATATCCTGTAAAACAGCAACTTTTACTGATTCTGGCAAGTCTGAGCTATTGCTGCTTAACTCATCAGCTAACAGTTGTTGGCTTGTGGAGTTAACGGGTGTTTGTGCAATGGTGGTAGAGAACCGAGGAGCTGCGGCTGCTGAAAAGATTGGCGATAACATTGCTACAGAAGTTGCAGCAACAATCACTTGACTCAAATGAGCTAAAGAACGAGTTTTTATGTGTTTCATCTCACACCGTACCAATCGGCTAGTAAGTGAAGAGAATATGAATTCCCTTGACTTATTAATCCCTTTGTGTAGATGAAACTAACATTCCTATAGAGAATTTGGATTACTTAACAATAGTGCGATCGCTTACCCTTTCACGACTTGTTAAGAATGGGTGTGAGGGTGTAGGGGTAATGGAAATCTGATTAAAAATTTACACTTGTGAGTCTACCCCTTCACCTGTCCCCAAACCCTTCATTTGTGCTAAGTAAAATCCTTAAGCAACTTGCAACGGTTTTGTAGGCAACATTCGCGGTTCTGGCAGTGGTATATTATCTTCAGTCAGCATTTCTACAAAAGCTTCAATTACTTCCTGACCATTTTTGGCAGCTTCCTCGTAAGTTCTACCATGAGTATGAAATTGTTGCCAGGGAAACTCAGGCAAGTGAACTAAGAAAAGTTGATCCTCTTGTGACCATTGAATCACCATGCTGTAGCGATAGATCATTCCTCATCTTCCTCGGTTGCAAGTTTTTCGAGTTCTTCTAACTTTTTCAGTACTCGTTGAATACCTCTTTCTAAATATAGTGGAGCATCATCACCATCTTTGCCAGGAATAGTAAGGGGTTCTTCCGGTAGCATTGGATGTTTCCAAAATGTATGACTTCCTTTGCCTCGTCCTGGCTGAAGGATATACCCAGCTTTTGCCACCATTGCTTTTAATTCTCTGATTTTTTTTGGCATTGCCCCTTAGCTATCAATTCCTCGCGTATTATAATCCTGGAACAGAATAGTGCGATCGCCTACTTTTTTAAGGTACTTTCTCAAATAACACATCAGCGCTCTGCCCAAAATTCTCTAGACTTTACTATATAAAGTAATAGTTTAGGAATCTTAATAATGACTGGAACCACACAGCAGTTACCTTCAACTACTTTAGAAAAATTCTTTTGGACTTGGCAGGGGCATAAAATTCAATATACTGTCATGGGTACAGGCAAGCCTTTGGTTTTGGTTCACGGCTTTGGGGCTTCTATCGGACACTGGCGCAAGAATATTCCCGTGTTAGCTGATGCTGGTTACAAGGTATATGCAGTGGATTTGTTGGGTTTTGGTGGTTCCGATAAACCGCCGCTGAATTACTCTGTGGAAATCTGGGTGGAATTACTCAAAGATTTTTGGACGGCGCATATTCAAGAACCTGCGGTATTTATTGGTAACTCTATTGGCGCACTGATTAGCTTGATAGTGTTAACAGAACATCCAGAAATTAGCGCTGGTGGGGTTTTGATTAATTCGGCGGGTGGGTTGAGTCATCGTCCCCACGAATTGAACCCACCATTACGCATTGTGATGGCGACTTTTAATAAAGTAGTGCGATCGCCTATTACTGGTAAATTTGTCTTTAACCGCATTCGCCAAAAAGCCCAAATTCGCCGTACCTTGTACCAAGTTTACCGCGATCGCGCCGCTGTCACTGATGAATTAGTTGATTTACTTTATACACCCTCTTGTGATCCGGGAGCGCAACAAGTTTTTGCATCTATCCTGACTGCACCTCCTGGCCCTAGCCCAGAGGAACTTTTACCCAAAGTGGAACGTCCTCTATTAGTGATTTGGGGTGCTGATGATCCCTGGACACCAATTACTGGGGCGAAGATTTACGAAGAGGCGCGGGCGAATGGCAAAGATATCAAAATTGTTCCCATTCCTAACGCCGGTCATTGTCCTCACGATGAAGTTCCAGAGCTTGTCAACACTCAAATGATTAATTGGTTAACACAAATCTGAAGTCTGAAGTCTGAAGTGTTAATTTAATCGTTATATTTTATACTTCGTGCTGTGTACAATTTTCTCTCAAACCTAACCCCCAACCCCTTCCCTACCAAGGAAGGGGAGCAAGACTCAAAGCCTCTCTCCGTTACGGGGAGAGGTTTGGAGAGGGGTTTTAAGAATAACTTGCACATCGCATTATTTCAGACTTCATTTGCCGGGTGAGTACCTTTTATCTTATGGCACCTTGACAAAATCAAACTCAGGTGGTGTGTAATGGAGCTTGATGTGCGTAATAAAGGGAAAATTCCCGTCAGTCAGCATCCAGATTTTTCTGTGCAAGGCTATCAAGTGATTCGAGAACTTGCACGTAATCACGAAGCTGGACGCATTGTTTACCTTGCTTATAATTGTCAATCTCAACAACCAGTAGTCATTAAAGAGTTCAGTATTGACCATGAAACTACTGATTGGTCAGGTTCAAAAACTTACGAACGTGAAATTGCTCTCTTACAGCAACTGGAACATCCTCGCATTCCTCGCTACATAAATTCTTTTGCAACCGCAGAGAATTTTTATTTAGTGCAAGAGTATAAGCAAGCTAGATCTTTGAAAACAAAATGTAGTTTTTCGGCAACGGAAATTAAGCAGATAGCCATCTCACTCTTAGAAATTTTGGTTTATCTGCAACAGCAAGTTGACCCAATTATTCATCGGGATATTAAACCAGAAAATATTTTAGTTGATGAGCAACTCAATGCTTATTTAGTTGATTTTGGTTTGGCTCGCCGACAAAGTACCAAAATAGCTTTAACTACCTTATCCACAGGAACTCCTGGTTTTATTCCCCCAGAAGAACAGTTTGGTTATGCTTTGACACAGGCTTCAGATTTATATAGTGTTGGGGCAACATTGATTTGCTTACTCACTAATACTCATACCGTGAAAATTAGTGATAGCAGCTTACAATTTCCCAAATTAGCACCTCATCTTCATCCAGGTTTTCGTTCATGGTTGTTGACGATAGTGCAACCTAACGGGAAAGACCGCTATCCCAATGCAGCAGTTGCTTTAACAGCACTCAAGTCAATTCCCGTTACGGGTAAGGCTTCTATTCTCGAAATTTTAATGGCTGCGATTAAGTTGAAAAAACGCACAGCTATGTTTGCTTTAGCTGTTATGGGGATGGGCGCAGTAGCAGTCACAACCTTAGTTTTTTCACAACCCGGTGGTGCAACCCAGCAGTTAGAAGAAAGCCAATCTTTAATTGATTTCCAGTAAACCTGGCGGCGGTAGAATTTCCACGCGCCGAGATGCTATATCTACGACGGGTGTAATTTCTTTGACAAAGGGAATTAAAACTTTTTTGTTGGCTTTTTCATGATTGAGTAATTCCACTTCTAATAAATCATTACCTGCGGGGATCACATCTACCACTTTCCCCAACAGTTCACCGGATGCTTGTAGATAAACTTCCAAACCAATTAAATCGACAACATGATATTCATCTTCGCCTAATTCGGGGCGATCGCTTTCTGGGACAAATAACCGACAATCACGTAATTCCTCAGCTTGGTTGCGCGTTTCTACGCCAGCTATGGTAATTACGTATAAATTTTTGCCCTCGACGTAACGACCATCCAATAATTCTATAGTTTGTAGTTCTGTTTGGCCAGGACGCAACATCCAACGTGTTCCCGGTACTTCAAAGCGTTCAGGAAAGTCAGTTTCTGGATACACTCGCAATTCTCCAGCCAACCCTTGAGGCGCAACAATTTTCCCAATTGCCAACCAATCATCTAATTTTAGATTTTGGATTGTTGATTTTGGATTAGCATTTGGGGATGGAGTTTTTTTGCTTTTTTTCTTGCCCTGTGGTTTCCTACTATTCTTCGGTTTTTTTGTCTCTTCGCTATTCATTCCTGTTGATCCAATTTAATAAAGACAGAGCATAACAGGAAGTTGAAAAACCTCCTGCCTCCTGCCTTCTGCCTCCTGCCTCCTGCCTTCCTTACGCACTCACCGCAGCTTGCTGATAAACTTGCTCTGCGACTTTGGCAAGACGCTGCATACCAGATACAATCTCCGCATCACTACCTGTCAAGCTAATGCGTAAGCATTGATGTTTGTGTGGCCATTCTTCTTGTAAACCGGGGAAGAAGGTACTACCAGGAACAACTATGACTCCAACTTTTTTGAGTTCTTGGTAAAATTCCCAATCAGTGGTGGGTAAATCTTTTAACCATAACCATGCAAAGATTGCGCCTTCACCACGGTGGAGGAACCAAGGTAAATCTTTTGGCATGGCAGCATCTAGAGTATTTTCCAGAACTGCAAATTTGTTTTGATAAAAAGGACGAATAACTTGGGCAGCTATATCTACCAGCTTACCGGAGTTGATCGCACGAGAGGCGATCGCTTGTCCATAACGAGAAGCATGAATACACAAGTTTGTCTGGAAGGACTCCAGCACTTGAATGAATTTTTCATCACCAATAGCTACACCAATGCGTTCCCCTGGTAATCCGGCTTTAGATAAACTCATACAGTGAATAATATTCTTGCCAAAAATCGGTTGCATCTCTGTGAAGTTCAAAGCTGGGAAGGGAGGCGCGTAAGCAGAATCAATCAACACAGGTACATTGTAAGTTTCCGCTAGAGCCGTAATTTTATGCACTTCATCGGCTGTGAGGACATTACCTGTAGGGTTACACGGACGGGAGAAGATAATACAGCCAGTTTGTTCTGACACCGACAATTGGCTAAAATCAGGGCGATATTTAAACTTGTGGTTAGCCGCGTCTATATCCAGAGTTGGTTTGTAAGCAATTAAAGCCTCTGGATACAAGCACACACCACCATAACCTGTGTAGTCGGGACTTAGTGGTAAAACAATTTGTCGCAGTCCACCATCAATGTCATAGCCACCAAAGGCATTAGCAGCGTAGAAATAAAGGCTTTGGCTACCGGGAGTAATTAAGATATTGCGAGAGGTTAAGTTTAAACCATAGCGTTTATTGAAGTCATTAGCGATCGCTTCAATTAATGGTGCATAACCTTGACTTGCGCCATATCGACAAACCACTTCTCCATATTCCGAACTAGCCAGCAGTTCTGCTGTTGCATCCCGCCACAACTGTTCCACCTCTGGCAAAATCAACGGATTTCCCGCACTCAAATTAATTAATTCCTGCCCCTGACTCGCTTGCAACGTTTCTACAATGTCCTTCATAATCGCTCGTACACCAGTGAGGTTGGACATTTGAGCGCCAATTTTCGTTAGGGCAGGGTTCATAAGCTTTGTAGAATTAGAATTAACTGAGATGTTGACAAAATTATAAAATTCATGCGGCGGATAGATATCATCTTCCGAGTTTGCCGCCTGTAACTAATGTACCAATCTCACAAGAAAATGCAATTTTAATGTAAGTTCAATGATTGATCAATCTACGTGAATTTGATCAACCTCACCCTAACTCCTCTGTCTTGAAAAGTTTTGCGCCGGGAAACCCGGACGCGCAAACTTTTCGCTCCGACGCAGAGAGGGGCAGAAATATTCTGCATTTTCCACAAAAAAATTAAGGCTTTAAAGCCTCTCCCCGTTGCGGGGAGAGGTTTGGAGAGGGGTTCTTTATATCAAACTCACGTCACATCAACTTACTCAGCTTCATTCCAAGCCCTAATCGCTTCAATAGGAATACCCGCCGGAGCAAACAAAATCTTCACAGTCTCAATACCTGCGGCTGTCACTGCTTTTCGCAAACGTACCTTGAGCGGGGGATATGTTTTCATAACCTGCTCAACTGCTTGCTTATCTTTAAGCACTGGATGAATTTCAACAATTTCAGCCACAATTGGTTGAGCATCAATTACAGTTGGTTTATCTTTCTCGATTTTTGTCAGCAATTGCTCAAGCACAGTTGCTAATTCTGGTGTTGCTGAGTAATTGTTTTGAGTGCCAATGTTATCACCTTGAATATTTCCTGTAACACTTCCTGTAAGGTTGTTAAAGGTAGCATTACTAAAATCATATTTAGGAGTTTCTGACATAGTTTTTAGTGTTTGATTAAGTGTATTAAGAGAACTAGTTAAAGGATCTGCGTTGTTAGTTTCTTCATCTAAGACAGAGTGAAAAATTTCATGATTATAAAATTTACAACGCTGTTGAATTTGATCAATTGCATCGCTTTTATACCATGCTGGTGTTTTTAATTGTAACTCCCAAATATGATGTAAAATATCAGAACTAGCAATTTTCCCTAACATTTCTGCGGCGCTCATACGCACAAAAAAATGTTCATTTTGCAAAGCTGCAATTAAGGGATTTACTGCTGCTTCATTGCCAATTTTCCCTAACGCAACTGCGGCTGTCCAACGCACATAGTCATCTTCATCTTCATCTTGCAAAGCCGCAATTAAGTAATTTACTGCTGCTTCATTGCCGATGTTTCCTAACGTTTCTGCGGCTGTCCAACGCACATCTTCATCCTGCAAAGCTGTAATTAAGTAATTTACTGCTGCTTTATTGCCGATTCTTCCTAACGCCTCTGCGGCACTATTACGCACATTAGAATCCTCATTATGCAATGAATTATTTAAAAAATAAATGGCATCTTCAGAGTGAGTTATTCCCAAAAACTCTAATTTAAGTAATTGATGAATTTCTAAATCTAAAATTAAATTAACTGCTTTTCTCTGATACTCCTGCTTTACCTCTCCTGCCAACCTTGATCCTAACTTTAAATCTACATTTAAAGCTAACCTCACTACTCGCACTGCTTGTGATTCATCATCTACTAACCCCAACATCAACGCTAAGGGTTCTGTCCACTTCAAATAATTTAAATAATTTCGTTTCAGCTTCTCATCACTCATCTTGTCAAGCTGCGAGAGTAAAAATTCTGCGGCGTAATATTCTTGAATTAGCTGGTGATGAAATTCAATTCCTGTATCTGTTCGCCTTTGAATTAAGTGATATTTAAGCAAATCTTCCAGCCAATGTCTTGCACAATCATCAGCAAATTCTACTTTCTGATTTAAAAATGTTGTTAAAACATTCCTAGCTTGCTGCTGAGAAATAGTTAATTGCAACTCCGTTGAATTATTACCTTGCATCATTACAAATGCCAGATATTGCAATAAATCACCTTGCCAGTGACGCAAATTTTCAGCAATTGGTATATCTCTTTTGAGTTGGTGATACACTCCAGAGAACAAACGAAACAGCGCACCTAAACTAGCAGGAATTTGTTGATCAGATTTTAACAATTCACACAACATCCATAGTAACAGAGGCGTTTTTCCCAATTCCCGCAAGCGTCCACCCAATTGTCGCAGCATTTCATCCGCCATCTTTTCTGGTAAAGAGGAGTGAACAAACTGCTGCATTTGCGTTTCTGTGAGGGGCTGCATTTCCAATTTTTTTTCAATACCTAAATCACCGCCTACACTCAAATCTCGCGTGGTGAAAATCATTGGCGTGAATTGACGGTATTGGTTGCGGAAATCATCTAAACTTCGTCTAGCTGATTCGTTGGGTAATTCATTTAACCCATCTACAAAAAGTAAGAATTTTCCTTTAAACAGTAAATTATCAATTTCTTCACTGTTGATATTTAATTTATGCTCAAATAAAAATTTTTTAATCAAATCCTGTATCGAAGTTGTGTAGCGCCTCAACTCCACCAGCACAGGAATTTTTTGGTTTAATTCTCCCTGTTTTGCCTTTTGGGCTTCTTCCCACAACAAGCGTTCTAACGCTGTAGATTTACCAGAACCAGGTTTTCCTACTAGCAAAACATGATTGGCTGCATACTTCCGTAACCCTTCCAGGATGTTTAACCGTTCAATTTTTTCTTTCTCTAGTGCTTCACCTTCTCGTTGCGGTGGTGGTATTGTTTGCACCGTTAAGCTGATATCTAAGCGTCGGCACGATTTTTTAGGTTCAAGTCTTTGACGGTCTAGGGCATCAGTTGGTGTATATAAATCTTCCCACTCTTTATATCTGTCGTCCTCGCTGAGAGATTCTAAATAATGATTAAAATCTATGCTGTGGTCTGCAACCATAGTAGTAAGTTGACCGAGGACTTTTAAGCGTTATTGTATATTTTAATATAAGACTATATTGAATTTTTAAAATACAACGTAAATTCGATAAACCTCACCCCAAACCCTCTCCGACGCGGAGATGGGCAGAAATATTCTGTATTTTCCACAAAGAATTAAGGTTTTAAAGCCTCTCCCCGTTACGGGCAGAGGTTTGGAGAGGGGTTTTTAATATCTGTCGAACTCACGTAATACACGTAAAATCTATTACGCTGGCGCTAACGTATCTACCGCAAAGCTTTTGGTAAATTACGGCTTACGCCTAACACACCTTATACATACTTCTGCTTTTCGTGTAACAGCTTCCACTTTTGTTGTAAAAGCTTCCGCTTAAACATTTCCGTGTTTTTCTCAAATTGTAAGAGCTTCCGCTTGAACATTTCCGTGTTTTTCTCAAGTTGTAAGAGCTTCCGCTTGAACATTTCCGTGTTTTTCTCAAATTGCAACAGCTTCTACTTTTACATTTGCGTGTTTCGCGCAAGCTGTAGCAACTTCCATTTTAACGTTATGCCAATTTGTAATTACGAATTAGGGAGTTACATAATTGTGGGATGGTTTTTGTTATGTAACGCTAAGTGCAGCAACGGCATTAAAATCTATATATAAATTAGGAGGGCTAACGCGTGGATGTTAAAGCAGCAGTAGCTTACGGCGCGGGTAAGCCGCTAACTATCGAAACAGTGCAATTATCAGGGCCACAAGCAGGAGAAGTTTTAGTAGAAATTAAAGCTTCGGGAGTTTGTCACACCGATGCTTATACCCTTTCGGGTGCTGATCCTGAAGGTTTATTTCCTGCCATTTTAGGTCATGAAGGCGCTGGTGTAGTAGTTGAGGTGGGTGCTGGTGTCACCAGTGTCAAACCAGGAGATCATGTCATCCCACTCTACACCCCAGAATGCCGTCAGTGTGAATATTGTCTCAGCCTCAAAACCAATCTCTGTCAAGCAATACGCTCTACTCAAGGACGGGGTGTAATGCCCAACGGTACTAGTCGTTTTAGTATTGGTGGTGAAATGATTCACCACTACATGGGTACATCGACCTTTGCTAATTACACAGTATTGCCAGAAATTGCTGTCGCAAAAATTCGAGAAGATGCCCCTTTTGACAAGGTTTGTTACATTGGTTGCGGTGTCACCACAGGTATAGGTGCAGTGATTTATACCGCCAAAGTAGAACCGGGAGCAAAAGTTATCGTGTTTGGCTTGGGTGGTATTGGCTTAAACGTCATCCAAGGAGCGCGGATGGTAGGAGCCGATATGATTGTGGGGGTAGATATTAATCCCAGCAAGCGCGCCTTAGCCGAAAAATTTGGGATGACGCACTTTGTCAACCCGAAAGAAGTCGAAGGTAATTTAGTTAGTTACTTAGTTGATTTAACTAAAGGCGGTGCAGACTATACCTTTGAATGTATCGGCAATGTCAAAGTGATGCGTCAAGCATTAGAATGCTGCCATAAAGGTTGGGGTGTGAGTGTCATTATTGGCGTGGCTGGCGCAGGACAAGAAATCAGTACACGTCCGTTTCAATTAGTCACAGGTAGAGTCTGGAAAGGTTCAGCCTTTGGTGGTGCAAGAGGACGCACAGATGTACCGAAAATTGTTGATTGGTATATGGATGGCAAAATTAATATTGATGATTTAATTACCCATGTAATGCCAATTGAACAAATTAATCATGCTTTAGAATTAATGCACAAAGGTGAATCTATTCGCAGTGTTGTAACGTTTTAGATTCAGCAATCTTTGTTAAGGGCGGGGAAACCACGCCCCATATCTACCAAGCCTAGTGCCACATTTTCCATATTAACTAAATCAATGGTTTACGAGTTTTTAGCGCAATGTAAAACTCAAGGAGGAACTCAAACTGAACGTGCTTTTCGGAAGATGTTGCAATCACAACTCCATCGCTTGTCCATACACTAATACAGTTAAGATAAAATTCCCATTGAATCTTTTTAACCCTCACAGGAATGTTAAAATTTAAAACGTATCCAAGTAGTTACCTAAATATTTTTCTCCTGCACTACGCATTGCAGATTCGTATGGTAGTAGCGCAGTTCTCAATTCTGGCGACAGTTCCCAAGTCTTTCCATCATATTTATCATTAGCTAATTTAAAGTGAGCGCCATTTCCATCTTTGGCACTACCATCAGAATTACAGTGAACGTGAACTACAACATTTCTATACTTTTCTACCCCTATTTCTAACGGACATTCAATTGAGAATTCACCTAGTTTTTTATTATCCCATGTTGAAATGTAAGCTTTTTTAATTTCTCCTATTTGAACTTCCCCATCATTGACAAGTTTTTCTAGCTCCTTAACAGATGGGTTTTGCATAAATTGACCTTCCACTGTTTTTTTATAAGCTAATTTACTAGCCTCATTTCTAGCTTTTTGATCAAAATATTCGTAGTATAGGTCAACATGTTTTTGTTTGAATTGGGAGATATATTGTCCCAATTCACCCTTGCTATAATTATTTTTATTTGTGTCTAATTGTGTAAATACATCGTTTGTTTTTCTTTTCCATTCAGATGGATATTTATCGTTATGCTGGATTGTATTGTTTTCTAGTTGTAATTGCTCTATTTCTTGGTAATATTTGCATATCTTACCAACTTCTTTTTTGAATTCACTGACAAGCACCAAAGTCGTTGCACTAATTCCTTTATCTCCCAAAATGGTCTGCTTAAGATTATTGCACAAGCTGTTAATATATGAATTTTTCAGTGCCATTTGCATCTCGTTTGCGGGAATGCTCTGCGATTCGTTATAAATTTGAGTTGTGAGCGGAATTATTTTTTTAAATGTCTCTATGGCTGATTGATCAGCCGCTGGATCTTTACCTTGTATATTTTTATAAGCCTTCTGATATTCTGCTGTGAAAGCATTTTGTAACTCTTTGGTTACATCGTTGACTGATTTATTTGTTATTTGCGGTTGTAGTTGTTGAGCTTCAATTATTAACTGATCTATCTTTTCTTTTTTATTCTTATTCTCTTCTTCCTGGCGTTTACGTTCTTCTTCCTGTTTTTTAAGTTTTTCCTCCTGACGTTGCATTTCTATTGCTTGTTGTTTCTTTTCTTCCTCATCTTGTCGTTTCCTTCTTTCTTCGCGTTCTATTTCCCACTGCTTTTGTTTTGCTTCTTTTTCCTTTTGTTGTGCTGCTTGTTCCTGCCGTCTTTTTTCTGCTCTTGCTTCGGCTTTTATCCGATTTTTCTCCTCTTTTTTTTTCCTTGCTTCTTCTTTTTTTTGTGCCTCTTGTTCAGCAACAATTTTTGCTTCTTCTTGTCGTTTAATTTCTTCTTGTCGTTTAAGTTCGGCTTGTTGTTTGAGTTCTTCTTCTTTTTTCTGTTGGATTTCTGCTTCTTTTTGTCGTTTAAGTTCGGCTTTTTTGTTTTCCTCCTCTTGTTCCTTCTGTTTTTGTTCTTCGATGTTCTGTTGCTCTATAGCAGTTGTAACTTCTTCTTCTAGTTGTTCTGCGGCAGATTTGTGTTGCTTGATCTGTTCTAATAAGTCTTGACCTTCAGAATATGTAATTTTTGGTTTTGCTTTAGCTGTTTCAATAAATTGTTGTAACTGAGAAAGGTCTGATACAAAGTTGTTTTCCTTAAGTGTAGAGATAGATCCCTCAATACGAGAAATTAGGTCTTTGAGTTCTGTAAACGCATCTTGTAATGTTTGTTTAGCTTGCTTGGTGTTATAAGATGAAAAGTAACCAAGAATTGATTTTTCCCAGGATGGGTCATCTAAATTCAAACAACGTTGAATAATAGCTCGGTTAATTTGTTCTAGCTCTACAGGATTTTGAAATTTTGACGCATCCTTATTTTGCTGCACTACATGGGTCAACTCATGAGTCATTAGCGACCTTGGGGGTTTGTCTTCCTCTACCAATTCCTGACGCTTAAGGAAATTGATTTGCTGCACAGCATCTGCTGCTACTTGGTCTGCTTCTTGCTCATACTTATCCCCAGGTTGCCCAATGGTGAGTTTCATCTGCAATCGTGGTGGTGCTGCTGGAGGACGCGGAAGAAACATTGAGACATTTGGAAAACCATCGCCAGACTTTCTGGTACTTTGTAAATTGGGTTGTTGCTGTGCTTGGAGCGTTTCTTCTTCCGAAGAAGGAACTTTAAAACTACGTGGCGCAAACGGATTTTTACTTGATGATTCTGAAGAAGAAGCGTTTTGATATGGTTTACGTATTCTGGAGTACATTGTTTCAAGCCTGCAATAATTGTTTTAGCAGTCTTTTTGCTGTTTTATTTCTAACTTTGAGCAAAGTTGCTGCTTGTGTATTTAACATCTCATTATGCTTGAATTACGCAATTTAAAGTTGCGATCGCCAACTATTTGTTACAACTTAAATTTCAGCTATTCCAGAATTTAAATTAAAAATTTGGCAATCATGACTCATCTGCAAACTATCTCTGAATATAGATGCTTTGACGGTAAACTCGGCTTTTATTCTCATACTTCCGCAACTTGTAACAGTGAAATGCGCTTTGCTGTTTATCAGCCACCACAAGCAGCGCACAAACCAGTACCAGTTCTTTACTTTTTGTCTGGTTTGACTTGTACAGAAGAAAATTTCATGGTTAAGTCTGGGGCGCAACGTTACGCCGCCGAGCATGGTTTAATGTTGGTAGCACCAGATACTAGCCCACGTAATACAGGTATTCCTGGTGAAGATGATGCTTGGGATTTCGGCACAGGTGCAGGATTTTATGTTGATGCTACCGCCCAACCTTGGCGATCGCACTATCAAATGTATAGTTACATTGTCCAAGAATTACCTGCGGTGATTGCAGATAACTTCTCTATCCAAGCAGATAAACAAGGTATTTTTGGTCATTCAATGGGGGGACATGGGGCGTTAGTTTGTGCTATACGTAACCCCCAACAATATAAATCAGTGTCTGCTTTTGCACCTATTGTTGCACCGATGAATTGTCCCTGGGGCAAAAAGGCTTTCAGTGGATATTTAGGCAATAATCAAGATAATTGGCGTGCTTATGATGCCAGTGAATTAATCCAACAATTAGGCTATCATAGTCTCATTTTAATTGACCAAGGCACGGCAGATAAATTTTTAACTGAACAACTAAAATCAGCAATATTTGAACAAGCCTGTGCATCTGTAAATCAACCCCTCAATTTACGTTACCACCCTGGTTATGACCATAGTTACTATTTTATTGCTAGTTTTATTGCTGATCACATTCGTCATCATGCAATCGCGCTGAATTAAAACTTTAACACTGACCAATTTCTTGATAATATTGCTCAAGCTGATTGGGTAAATAACTTGTCATTTGTAAGCTTTGCTGTTTCACTTGCCAACTGTGGTTGATATTGATGCGACTTAAAAAATTAATATCATGAGAAATGACAAATAAAGCTCCTTGATATTCATTGATGCCGATGACCATTTGTTCTACAGTTTCAATATCAAGATTATTAGTTGGCTCATCGAGAATTAGCAAGTCAATTTCGGATATGCTAATCATAGCGATCGCTAGTCTAGCCAACTCGCCACCACTCAATACAGATGCTGATTTATGCACATCATCATATTTAAATAAAAAGTGTCCTAGTTGTTGACGCAATAACTGATAACTCAAATTGGAATTAGCAGATTGCATATTTTCGAGAATTGTCTGCTGACGATTTACGAGTTGATAAGTTTGGTCGAGATAAACAGCTTTCATAACAGGTGTAATTAAAATCTCACCTGATTCTAATAACACTGTTTCCTTCTCCATGCCCAAGATAGCTTTAGCTAAAGTCGATTTCCCTGAACCATTTGCCCCAATAATCGCAATACGTTCACCAGACGAAATCTGCAACTGAATATTTTGGATTAGTAGCCGATTATCCACCCAAAGATTTGCACCTTGAATAGCAATTAAATTTCTGTGTTTATAGTTGGTTTCCTCTAAACTAATGCTGGTGACTTTGGTAGTTTTAATTTTTGTCTCTGCAACTTTTTGGGTTGCTTTGGTTACAGCCGCTTCATGTTTTGTTTTACCTGTTCCTGCTGCGGCTTCGGCTTTAGTTTTAATTAATCCAGCCGCCATCCTGTCAATACTACCATTGAGAAACTTCGCTCGACCGTTACGTTGTGCTTGGGCGGTGCGTTGCTGTTCTTGCATCGCGGCTGCTTGGGTGCGTTTAAGTTCCTTTCTGGCTACTTCGTGCGATCGCATTGCCACTTCTAATTCTATTTGCTTTTGTCGTCGATAATCAGAAAAATTGCCTCCATATACTTTTAATTGATTGGGAGTAAGTTCCCAAGTCACAGCAGTTACTTGAGCTAAGAAAAAAGGTTTGTGAGAGACAATGACATAAGCACCAGCAAAATTTAAAAGTAACTGTCTCAAGCTTTCTAATGCAGGTAAATCTATATGATTTGTTGGTTCATCTAGCAACAACAAACTTGGCTGTTGTGATAAACCAATTGCTAAAAATAATTTCGTCAATTCTCCACCGCTTAAATTAGCCATTGGTAATGATAAATCAATGGTTGTGTTGAATTGGGTTTGCAAAATCTCTTCAATGTTCCACCATTCATCAGCAATTGAAATTAAATAATTCAATACTGTATCTGCATTAATTGATTCTTGAATAGTACTAATTTGGGGTAAATAGTAAACACTACCCTGCCGAAACACCGAACCAGATTTAGGCTGAATCTGCCCAGCAATTATCTTTAATAGGGTTGATTTACCAACACCATTACGACCAACTAAAGCAATGCGATCGCCTATTGCAATACTTCCTTGAATCCCAGAAAACAATGGCTGTATATCGCTGAGTTCATAACTTAAATTCTCAGCGATTAATATTGATTTTTTCTGCATTCTTACCAAACCTCAAATCATCAACTTTCACCCATCTATGCACAAAGATTCCGGGCGAATTGAATAGACAAAATATTCAGATGCAATCACATCTGCATCAATAATTAACCACAGATAAATGTGGTTAAAATCAAAATATTGAAGATAAAAACAAAAATTCTAGCTCATGATTATTTGAAGTAACCCTGTCAAACTTGGCGTATCTATTCGGTTTTGACAATTTTTGTCTGGTACTACTTCATTTCAGTTATCTCGATGTTAATATGATGAGGTTTGATATAGACTACAGTGTAGCACAAAAGCATTGCGGAAAGCGAAGAATCTTCACACAGATGTAGTATGTGCCACAAAAATTAAATTTATTCTCCAACTGCTGACAAACTCACACCTTCATAAATATCACTCAAAGAAATAGCAAAATCTACTGTTTGGAGTGATAAAACTGCATCTAATGATTCATATTCTGTTAATACCCATTGAGCATTAGTATTTTTAGCGTAATGCTCAACTAAATATTCATATTGATTAACTATAATATATTCTTTGAAGGTAGAAATAGAACGGTAAAATCTAAATTTATCAGTTTTATCATGGCTCTGTGTTGATTTAGATAATACTTCTATAATTACTCTAGGATTTGTGACTGTAGTAGTATTATTTCCCTCATATATTGGTTCTCCTTCAATCACCATAGCATCAGGATAAGTATAGATGCGGTAACGAGGTATCCATAATCTCACATCACCCATATAGATTTTGTAATTTTTACCTCGCATATTAAATTTGAAATTAGTGCAGAAGTTTAAAGAAATTTCGTTATGGTTTGTAGTTCCACCTGCCATTGGCACAATTTCCCCATCATAGTATTCATTTTTAAATTCCGATGTCTCTTCTAGTTGGAGATATTCTTCGGGAGTGTAGTGTTTTTTTTGTGTTTGGATTTGCATAATTTTATTTAGAAAATAACTGGTTATTTGGGATATTTTGTCATTAAAAATTCTTCCGCTTCTGCCTTGTTAATAATTACTCTATCTAACGTTGCGGCAAGAATATCATCCAGAATTTGACGATATTGGGGGCCTGGCTTGTAGCCTAATTTCTTCAAGTCGTTACCATTTAAAATAGGTTGGATGTGAGTCAATACTGTTAAGTAATGCCAAATTTGTTTTCTGAGTGATCGCGGGCTTTGCAAGGCGATTAAAATCAGCATTGGTAAGTCATACTTTTTCAGTAACTGCACAATTTGGCTGGGACACTGCAACTGGGGTAATAATTCCGTAACCTCTGCTTGCGCTTGGGCTAAATTTTGCAAGCGGTGAATGCTATCGTCTTGTAATTGCAGATTTTTGGCGACTTTCTCCAGATATTGTGGTTTGAGGTGGGAAATTAAAGCTTCTAGGCGCATTTGCCAGTGGACAAGGGTGAGTTGGGGATCAAATCTGTGCAGACAGCGTTCTAATAACCGCAGTTGACGTAAAAGTTCGGCATCTAAGGAGAGAGTATGATGAATGCACTGCAAAGCTTGTAAGTTATCGAGTAATTGCAAAGCTGATTTCCAGTACGGTGCTTCTAAGATATGTTTCAGTTCGGTTTTCAGCCGAGTTTGCAAAGCGGGAGTTCTGCTATTGTGTTGAGCAGTGCGATCGTAAACACCACTGTTAATGGCATAACGAATATATTCTTCTGTTCGCGGTTCAAAATCAAATCCAAAGCGCACAGCAAAGCGCACACCGCGATAAATCCGGGTAGGATCTTCAATAAAGCTATTGGCGTGTAAAACCCGAATTTCCTTGGCTTGTAAATCTAATAAACCACCAAAGAAATCGAGTAATTCGCCCGAACGGGGAGAAGTTAGCCGCAATGCCAGTGCATTGATAGTAAAATCCCGGCGGTACAAATCTTGACGAATAGAACTCGCCTCAACTTCAGGGTTCGCGGCTGGGTAAGGATAAAATTCTGTTCTAGCGGTGGCAATATCCACCCACAACGAATTTAATTCTGCATCTTTGTGCCACAACAAAGCCGCAGTTTGAAACGCACCATGAATTTCTAACCGCGCTGCTGGGTAAAGTTCTTGCAGTGCTTTTGCTAATTCCACCCCAGCACCGACATCTGCTGATTTATGAAAGCCATCTACAACCAAATCAATATCTTTAATCATTAATTGGTCTGCCGTTTCGGCTAATAACAAGTCCCGCACAGCACCACCAACTAAGTAAAGATGCCAACCGCGTTTTTCTGCTGCTTGGGAGGCTTTGGTGAGTAATTGCCACAGTTGGGGTGCAAGACGAGATTGTAAGTTAGTGGTGAGTAGGGAGTGGGGAGTGCTGAGTGCTGAGTGCTGAGGACTTATATCTTGAAACTCCTCACTGTTTTGATGTAACTCCCGTAGGACATCAGTACGGGTGACTATCCCAACTAATTGCCCATCTTCTAAGACTGGTAAGCGTCCGATATCATAAGTCACCATCAGCGACTCGATTTGTGGCAGGGTGGTATCTGGGGTGATGGTTTTGAGATTGATAGTCATGTAACCTTTGACTGGCGCATGACTAAAGCCGTGGTGAAAGGCAATATCTAAATCTCGTCGGGAAATAATGCCGACTAACTGTCCTTGATTATCAACTACAGATAAACCAGAATGTCCGTAACGTAATAAAATCCGCTGTGCTTCTTCAATGGTAGTTTCTGGAAGAATGGTGCGGACTGGGGAGGACATCAAATCTCTAGCGGTGAGGGGATGGGGAATGGAGGCTTTTAAACCTTCTAAAAGTTCTTCTAAAGTTGCTTGTGTATCAACTCCCCGCAAATTGAGTGATGCAGCTTGAGAATGCCCACCCCCGCCGAAGGGTTGAAATAACAAGTTAAGATTGACACCAGGAATTTGCGATCGCCCAATCACAGTTAATCTTGATTCATCTTCCCCTAATGGATATTCATTGACTAACAGTAAAGCATCAATTTCGCTTAACTCTACTATTTGGGATGCTAAACCTGATAACCCAGGCACAAAAGTATCAGTTTTTAAAGTTACCCAAGCCAACGTATAACCGCGTAAGCAGAGATATTCTAACTCTTGTAAGGCTGTGGTTAATAGCTGTTGTAACTGCGTTGATAAACCAGGATCACGATAAGTCGAAATCACAGGTAAACTTGCGCCTTGCTGCATCAACCAAGCCAAAGCTAAAGCATCCCTGGCTGTTGATAAATCATAGGTTAGTGAACCTGTATCCACATGGATACCCAAAGCCATCACCGTGGCTTGGGATGGGGTGAGAGAAATTTGCTGTTGTTGTAATTGCTCCACCATTAAAGTTGTGCAAGCACCCACCGGGGCAATATGCAGTTGCGTCGCCGGAATATCACCCTCTTGCCCTAAGTGATGGTCATACACTACAATTTCTTTCACACTGGGTAAATCTAACCATTCAGCTGCTTTACCCAGGCGATCGCGCTTTTGTGTATCAACTACAGTAATCGAACGAATTGTTTGCGGATTCACTGAACGTCGTTCAATCAGCGGATACTCATCTCGATGTAACGCCAAAAAATCTCTCACAGGTGGATGTGCGCCGCCTGTTAACACAATCTTACTTCCAGGTAGCAAGCAAGTCAGCCCGACCGCCGCGCCCAAAGCATCAAAATCAGCCGTTGTGTGGCAAAGAATTAAATCCATAATCCTTAGTCATTGGTCATTAGTCATTAGTCATTAGTACTTAAACATAGGACAAAGGACAAATGACAAAGGACAAATAACCAAAGTGTATCAATTTCTGCTAGGTTAAAAAATAAGGAAAAACTGTCAGTGTCGCCCTTTAGGATATTCTATCTTTAGTATTACGCTGTCTTGGGAGAAGCAAAAATGACCATAATATTCCAGTTCGCTTTAGTAGCTCTTGTTTTGATGTCTTTTGTACTGGTTGTTGGCGTTCCTGTTGCCTATGCTACCCCACAAAGTTGGGTAGAATCTAAAAGATTATTGTGGCTGGGTTCTGGAGTTTGGATTGCCCTAGTACTGTTGGTTGGTATATTAAACTTTTTTGTAGTCTAGGTTTGTAGTCTAGGCACTTGGCAATAGTCTAATAAAATAGCATAAAGCTGATAGCAAAAGAAAAAGGTAAATTGATTAATTTACCTTTTTCCATATTTTCAGTAGATAATTGTGCGCTTCATCTCAACCATCTGCAAAGAAGAAATGTATATTGGCAAGAGTATAGTTGATTAAGAGGCAGTCATGGCAGTTTTTGAGGGAACTTTTACTCAAACTGAACCCTTACGTTTTGCAGTGGTGATTGGTCGATTTAATGACCTTGTGACTGCAAAGCTGGTGGAAGGATGTCAAGATTGCTTGAAACGTCATGGTGTAGACCCTAACCCCCACGGTAATCAAGTTGATTATGTTTGGGTTCCGGGAAGTTTTGAAGTGCCAATTGTTGCACGTCAATTAGCACTTTCCCAGCGTTATGATGCGATCATTTGTTTAGGTGCGGTTATCCGCGGACAAACACCCCATTTTGATTATGTATCTTCGGAAGTAGCCAAAGGCATTGCCGCAGCCAGCTTTCAAACTGGAGTTCCAGTAATTTTTGGCATTTTGACCGTAGATACAATGCAGCAAGCCCTAGAACGAGCCGGGATTAAAGCTAATCATGGCTGGGAGTATGCCATGAACGCTCTAGAAATGGCCAGCCTGATGCGGAAATTACGCTCTAACCTCACAGAGACGTACACTTTAAATCCCCAGCCCTTACCTGCTGCTCACGGTCAAGAGTCAATAATTAACAGTCAGTAGTCAATGGTCAAGAGTCAATGGTGAACCAGCGCGGTCTTGGGGGTTTCCCCCATGAGCGACTGGCGTTAGCGCAGCGTTAGCGACGTTAGGAGCGTCACCCGGAAGGGGTCAATGGTCAAGAGTCAATGGTCTATTGACCAAGCACAAATGACAAATAACCATTGACTAAAACTCAGGGGTTGACAAATCAAAATATATCTGACACTATAGTTAATGTGAGTTTGCGGGTATAGCTCAGTGGTAGAGCGCAACCTTGCCAAGGTTGATGTCGCGCGTTCGAATCGCGTTACCCGCTTTTAAAAATAAAACCAATATCTAAGCAGTAAAAAATAGGGTGAGTAATAGCCAAGTATTTATCCTTGGATTCAACTCATTATATTTTGGCTAGATTAAACTAGATTTAGAAGTGGCTAGTTGAATATAAGTTTGATCAGGTAAACAGCATCTCTTGGTAATGAAGTCAGCCACAATATTTTGATCAACTACTAGAAAATGATCAGGAGAATGAAAATAAGTTAAAAAAGTCTCCTGCTTTGTATCTAATGCTCGGTAGTTAGAATTTAGGAAGTGTTCTCAGAATATTACTGGCTTGCGAACGCAGCCTTGTCAAACGGTTTGTTTTCGGAGTAGTAACGCGTAAGCTTAGAATTGTATTAGATATGTAACTACAATACATGCCGCAAAAACTTGATGACATTACCTTGAAAGTCACAGATGCAGAGCCGGAAATCCTTCAACAAGATTGCCAGCTACAGCAAAAAACAACAGACAGATATACCCATTTCCAGAAAATTGGTAATTGATGGTGTTGTTGATAATGGCATTATTTGCCTGACTTCGCTATGTATATAAACAGTTGATTGTGAGATTACCCAATTTCTAACGCATTGAGTCGGGAAATCTCCAAATTATGAAAAACACGCTCAAGTTAGTAGAACGCTTGTGCATCCTCAAAAACCCGAAAAAATAGATTTTACCCAGGAATATCCCTGTCCCTGTCGCCGTCGGGGACGGTTAGTTCCGATTACCCTTACAGAAGCATTTGGCTGCGATCGCTGTCAGCAAATCTTTGTTGTCCAAGATAATGGATATGTCCTAGAACAACTTTCGACCACCTATCCCTACAAGCGGGCTTGGCGCTGGACGGGAAATAGTTGGAATGTTGTCCATCCACGTATGGGAGAAAGCTATCTACCCATCGCCCTTGGCATTATTTTTGTGTTAGTGATTATTTGGCTACCATTAGCATTGAAATTAGCCAAGGGTTCTAGCATTATTGCTTGGGCAATAGTGGCAGTGGTATTAGCTATCCTGCCGGCACTCATGGTCTGGCTTACCTACCGACGTTAACTCAATGACCGTTGAAGTTGTACATGATTACCCCGAACCAATGAAAAGCGCCAAACGCGCTTTTCAGGCTTCCCTGAAGTTGGGGTTGACAAAGGGAGTAGACCGCAGTCGGGCTGTGTTGGCGATGGCACAGGCTCTGGAAAGCTCTTTTGATGATATTTTAGAAGCTAATACTCTGGATTTAGAAGCCAGTAAAGAAATGGCAGTGCCAGAGTTGATCTTAGATTGGCTGAAACTCACCCCAAAACGACTTGAGATCACAGTAGAAATACTCCGACGCTTAGGCGAACTATCAGATCCCCTACGGCGGGTGAGGAACGCTGACTATCAACCAGAAGACTCTCAGAGTTACTCGCAATTAATGGCTTTGGGAGTGATTGGTTTTATTTATGAGGCATTTCCAGATTTAGGGGCGATCGCCGCAGGTTTGTGTATTAAAACTGGTAATAGTATCATTCTCAAAGGTAGTACAGAAGCCAGTCATTCTAACGCCGCGATCGCAGAGGTACTCCAAAGTGCAATTCAAGAGGTTGGTTTACCACCAGGTTGCGTTGAACTAGTCACAGCCGAACACGGTGCTTCTGTGCGGGATTTAGTTACTCAAGACCAGTACCTCAATTTAGTAATTCCCTACGGACGTTCTAGCTTGGTGCAACAGGTGATGCGACAAGCAACTTGTCCCGTGTTAAAGTCCGCAATGGGCAACTGTTACCTTTACTGGTCGCTGAATGGCAGCTTAGAGATGGTACGCTGGATGATTCTTGATAGCCATCAAAGCGAACCAGACCCTGTGAATGCGATCGAAAAGGTATTAATTCATCGCCAAGCCATGCCATCATCTTTATCAGTGCTGTGGAATAGCTTGAAAGAAAAAGGCTTTGAACTTAAAGGTGATGCAGAGTTAGTCGAAGCTTTTCCTCAATTGCAACTAGCCAAAGAAAGCGACTGGGGCAGTCCCTATTTAACTAAGACTGTAGCCTTTAAACTAGTGGATAGCCTAGAAGTGGCGATCGCTTGGATTAATCAACATAGCAGCGGTCATGCTGACTGTATCGTCACGGAATCTTATCAAGAAAGTCGGCAATTTGCTTTAGGAGTGAATAGCGCTTCCACCTACATCAACACTTCCCCTAGATTCTCGCGCAACCCTTCACGGGGAGATTCAGTATTTCTTGGTATGTCCAACCAAAAAGGCCACCGTCGAGGATTTATTAGCTTGGAAACCTTGACTACAGTCAAGCACATTATTCAAGGAAATGGTAGGTTTTAAAATGTCAGGCGATCGCTCTCATTTCAGAGTAACGAATTATTTTTTAAAATTACTCAAATACAGGCGGCCATAACTCAGAAATTGTCACTTCCCAACCAGGAAACAACTCAACAATCGTCAATTTATCTTCACCAGCTAAAACTTCTACTTCGCCATGAGGACGGTAGACACTCACAGTTAATTCATCTGGATTAATTAATATTCCAACCCTGGCACCTAATTCTAAAAATAATTTAACTTTCTCTTCTAACTTAGAAATTTTATCTGTTTTCGACTTTATTTCTACCACCAAATCAGGTACTAACTCAGCAAAATCTCTCACAGTACGTTTTAATCTTGCTGCTGCTACAAAAGAAACATCAGGCGCGCGTAAATCGCTGTTGGGCATAATAAACCCACCACTTGAGTCAAATATCCGTCCAAGCTGACGCGGTTTTATCCAATTACCTAATAGCCGAATCAACTCAGCACCAATCTCACTAGATTCAATATCTGACGGCCCCATAACCAGAATATTTCCTTCTTGCAGTTCTATTTGGTAGTCGTGCTGCTCTTCTTGTAGGTTTTGTTGTAGTCTTTCTACATCTTGAATAGTGAGATTCATACAACTTTTTCGGTATATTTCACTTTACTGTCATATTACCCTAAATTTTTAGTGTCTATAAAAAACGAGTGCTGCTTTGCAATATACTATTGATACCAATTCACGAAAAATTTGATTCAAATAAAGCATCAAGAATAAAATCCCACCCTGTTATAGAAGCAACGGTTAATGTGTTTAATTTCTCCAAACGTTTCCAGATAAATTGTCTTAACTCACATCTTGCACCTGATAAAAAAAGAC
>NZ_DF978432.1:0-256494 GCF_002897135.1 Nostoc cycadae WK-1
ATTTTTCTCATATTATGATTCAAAGCATATTAAATTTACCATTATCATTACTACTACTCTCGCCATACAGACTAGCGACAAATTCATCAAAGTCTAACCCAGATTTCCATGCTGTATAAGGATCGTTCTGGTTTTTTGCTTCCAAGAGTAATTGCTGGAAGTATTCAGGATCTTCATCATCAGCAACATATAAAGCTTGGAGTCGTAAAACTTCAGTCGTCTTGTACAAAAAATCACCGTATCCCAGCAAATAAACTGCACGCTTGTCTTTATCGTCCCCCAGGATAATACAACTATCTTCAGGACGGGTTGTAACAAAGGCTGTCTTCGCTGGAAAGTTTGAGCGAATCAACGGGTCTATCACGTTTTTGTCAGGTCGCTGGGTATATAACAATACATGAATCCCTGCACCACCCGCTTTTGCAAGCAACTTCATCAGCGCAGTCTCAATGCGATCGCAATAATTATCATCGGAAAGTAGGTCAAAACACTCGTCAATTAGACAAATCACTCGTGGCATGATGCAATCAGGTGCGAACCGTGAGTTGTACTGTGCGATCGTTTCAATACTGGTGTGGCGTTCAAATTCCTGGTAGCGCAATTCCATTTCTTCGACTAAGTAATCAAGCAAGTTAGCGGTAGACTCTGCATCACGCGCAACTGGGGCTACAAGATGGGGAAGCCCATCAAATTTACCAAAGGTCACGCGCTTAACATCTGAAAGTGCCAATCGAACAACAGAAGGGGGATATCGTCGCACTAAATACAAGATTGCGGCTTTCTCAAACTGCGATTTTCCACCCCGCGTCCGTCCACCACCCAGGATATGAGTCACATTATCGCTATAAAGGGGAATTTCGACATAAGTGCCATCAACATCAACACCACCGGGGATAGACACCGAATAAATGTCAGGTTCGCCGTCAAAAGTAAAGTAATCGCGGAAATAAGCAAATTGTCTATCTAACCGGGGTATGTCAAATACAACTCCCCCAGGCACTACACTCACCATTGGCGCAACTTTTAAGCCTAATTCTTCACCCAGTTGCTGTACTAAGTCATTACCTATATCTTCTACTTTCTTGTAACTAACACCCCGTCCCAGTTTTACCCTAATACGGTTAAAAGTGGGGCCATTTTTGGCATCAATATACTTAGCATTAATATTAAAATCTTCTAAAGTATCAACTAATAGTTTTCCTGCTTGTCCCATAGTTAAAACATTTAAGCTAGCAATCTCATTATTAGCAATTTCACTATCCAAATATTTAGGTTCTTTTAAAAGAATTGAGCCATTACCTGTCACTTTTAAATCTAATGGTTTACCTGTGGCACGCGCAACAAGCACTGCCGTTCGACAGCAATAGTTTTTAATAAAGTTATCTCTCGATTTATTTGCTAAATCAGTAAAATAACCAGTTCCTTTATTGCTCAAAAATAAATTATAAAGATTCTCCTGAACTACTTTATAACCAATCTGCTTGAGATAAATATTTTTGATTGATTCTATATGTTCAAATAAAGATTCAATTGGCGAGCTACTAACTATCTCAATCATTTTTTGATACACGTTATTTTGCTCCCACTGTGATGGCATTCGATTGAGATGGATATACTCAAGTGCATAACGTACAAACTCGTACTGATTTAAAGTACAGTGTTCTGCACATATTGATAATATTTCATCATCGTTTGTACCTGCAATTACTGATTCGTATATCATCTGAAATAAAAATTCTAAGTTAAATTCAACAACTGGACGTGATAATTTTGCTCTAAAGTCAATCTGCTTTAAAACAGTTTCAGCATAAAAAACCATTGCGTCCGGTAAAGCTTCCTGTACATTCTCTACAATCTCTTCATTGCTCAAACCATCTTGTTTGGCCTGTACAATTGCAGTCCAAAGCTGTTGTTTTTGAATTTCAGTATTACCATTAGTGTTATTGTATGGTGGTAACATTACTAAGTTTCACTTTCTAGAAATTTCAAACTTCTGTAATTGCTGCTGATAGTAAGTTCTTAATTGAGCAATTGATTTAGCATTTTGATTGTAATTATTACAAGGAAACGAAGCCCAAATTCTACCTACTTTGCATACAGCAGTATCAAACCTTCCTGCTTCAATGTCACTTAAAGCATTATTACGACGAATATATTCAATTGCCATCTTGTCCTGAGAAGCTGGACTAAAATCTTTTAAGTTTAACTTCGGCCGAAGGTCATACCAACTTATATCCAACATTTGATAAGCACCAGCCGCAGTCGAACAAACATTTTTACCATTAATAGGAGCGCACTGTTTCTTTAACGGGTGCGTAGAAAAATCATTAAAAGTTCCGTTAAATACTAACTTGCGATAACTTTCTGGCTCACTGGTTCCTGTTTCTGCCCAACGAATTGTTGCTAAAAAAGCACTCAAACGTGGTGAATAAAGATGTGGTAAGTAATCTCTTGCACTAACTCTTATTTTTAAACTATTTGATGACAATGAAGAAACACCAGTACTTTGAGAAATTGAAAAATAAATGCCTAAAGTAATTAAGGAAGCAGTTGACAAATGAATGGGTTGAAAACGGGATATAAATTGATGACGAGGACTGAAAATCAATCCTACTAAACCACCAACAATAAACCCAAATTTCCAACTATCAACTGCCTTACCGAAACTACGCACTTGGCAAACACTATCCGCACCCTTGGATACTAATCCACATGGCAGTGAAGCTACTCCAAAAGAAAATGCAACAGAGCAGGCTGCACCAACCACACCTGATATAAAAATCGGTACAATTTGCATTGCTCTTGCCAATAGCTAAATAACTTTCAACGGTTTGCTAAATATTCGTGTAAATAAGGGTGGGGGTTCTGCGCTACACCATTAACGTGAACCTCAAAATGTAAATGTGGCCCCGTCGAAAACCCCGTACTACCTACTGCTGCAATCATCTGCCCACGGACAACAAGTTGTCCCTGCTGTACATACAGCTGACTAGCATGACCGTAGAGAGTAGATAAACTTCCCTGATGCTGAATAATAACTGCTTTGCCGTAACCATCCTTATCACCCGCAAAAGCTACTCGGCCAGCATCAACTGCATAAATTGGAGTACCCTTGGCTGCGCCAAAATCAATTCCCCTGTGAAACTTGCGATCGCCTGTAATGGGGTGTGTCCGCCAACCAAATTCACTAGTTACAGGAGTACCAGCCGCAGTAGGAAAGACAATTCGACGATTATTTAAAACCTGATTACTACGAATAGTTTTTGGTAGTATTAGAGCTTGGAGAGATTTAACTAAGAGTTGAGATTCAATCCATCCAGAAACCTGGGGAATGACCATCGCTGCAATTAAAACTGAGGTGGCGATCGCATATCTCCAATTTGCACTCGAACTAGTATCGACCGTCTCATCCAAACTAGTTACAGTCGAATTACTAACCTCCTTTTTACCGTCAGTTTCAAAGATTATTCGCATTGTCTCAACGCCTTTTTGCATTAGCAGGAGAAACCTGCCAACAACCAATCTTTGCAGTACTCAATACTTCCTCAAAATCATTCTGAGCTACACGGCAGTCAGGAGAATTTAAGCCATCTCCGGATGTTGCAGATTCCTTAACTTTAGGGGAATAGCGCGTAGAGACAGGATTAGAAGATATATTCACACTAGGTGTAGCAGTAGAAACAGCAGTCGGCGATAAAAATGGAAGCTTTTGTGCCAACGCCACAGCATTACGCCAGTTATAAAACTGCAAATATCCTGGTTGCAAGATATCTGCAATCCACACCAGCAGTACGAACCAAAAAATTGCCTTTATCCACATTATTCCAATTGTTTAACCACAGGCAGGGCAAAAGAAGGAACTTCCTTGGGTACAACTTCAATCTTCTTCCCAGCTGCATATCCTGGCCCGGTGTAACTGCCATTAAGGAGAAAATTCAACAGCATTATTAACAACCACACTCCTACAGCAGCGACACCTACAGGAGATTTAATTACATCTGATAAAAAATATACTGGATACCAGCCAAATCTCCAGGGATTCTGCGGATGTAGTCGATGTGCTTTCCAAGTCTCAATGTAGGGAATTTCTATCTGAGGAACTTTCGGCTTATAAGCAGTAGGCGCATTAATATACCTAACTTCTACGGGTTGAGTATCATAAGTGGTCATAGGAGAAATGTTAGGTTGCTGATTTACCATTCCTCCTTGCTGTACCTGCTGCAACATATTTTGCAACCGATTGGCAGGCACAATTGCTCCACCTTCAGAATAATCAACATCAAAATTACGGCGTTGATTTCTACTCATAATATGACCTCAAATTAATTAACTGGCGGGTTTATTATTTATTTGGGAGTTAGTATCTTCCCAAAAATCTTCATCTTGAAGTTGGGCGTAAAACTCTTCTGGAGATAACATTCCAGGTTGATTTTGCACTCCATCTTCAACAAACTGACTACTATCTACTCGCCCTAATCCAGAAACAGCAGAACGAGGAGAAAATTGAACGACATTTTTAGCAGAAAATTCGTTATTAAATCTCATCCCAGGAGGCGAAACTGGGGGGATTAAAGAAGTCTGAATATCAGTATTAGGAACACCAACATGAAGTTGTTGATTGCCAGATTTTCCCAAATTTTCAGACACTGCATCTGTTTCTTCAACTGCATTGTTATAGTCAGAAATTCCCCAACTCAAGAAACAAGTAAACCCAGCCAGAAATATAACTGCACTCATCCAATGCACTCCTGAATTGGGAGATGGCATCATCTCAATCGTTGTGCGAGTTGAACCTTCCAGGGTAGTACGAATAGGGGTACGTTTGACTGCCGCTACAACATTGAGCGAACACAAAGCTATGCAAATTATCGCAGCAGCAAACTTAACATACATGACATCACTCCCCTGATTTATTAACAGGCTTTCTATTAGGAATTGGCTGAGGTAATTGCTTCTTCATTTGTTGGAGATATATTCGCCTTTCCTCCTCCTTCTGGCGTATTTTCTCGCGGATGTCTGCCACCTGTGCCATCTGCTCTACTGGATCTAAATACCCCCGCGCCCGTAACAGCTGCGCCTGTGCAAGCGAGTATGGTTCTTGAGCATTCCTAATCTGAATTAGCATTTGATTCAGATCGACCGATGGTTGAGATTCCAAATTCTGGGCGTAATCAATCGCCTCTAATTTACCCAAGATCAAAACAGCAGCAGCTCCGGTTGGTATCTTCTCCTCAACTTTCGTACCATCGGTTTTGCGGTATCCCCAGTAAAAACTATTATTTCCAGAAGCCGCTTCTAGTAAAACATCCAGCGAGTTGAATTTAACTATCTCTAGTGCCGGCATATAGTGAAGGCGGTAAAATCCAGATTTCTCATTAGCTTGCATCCTGGATATTTCACCCCGCAATTGCTGTCCCCACAATGCCGCCGCCAACTGTCGCCAGCCTGTAAGAGTAGGCGCACCCTCTACTGAGGAGTAACTGGACAGATGGTCTATATTGTAGTCAGTACGAGAAAGCTTCTCTAAGTATACCTCCCGAATTTGGGAAACTTGCGCCTTTACCTGTTGTACCTCCGATATTTGATTACCTGGAATTTGTTGCTTCCATCCAACCATCAATGCAACCGCCCCTATAACAGACAGCGCACTAACAGTTGAACAAACCGTCCACAGGGTAACATTTACCTTTTGTCTTCTTCGACTTGGCTGTTTATTTCGCACAGGTGTAGGAGTAAACATAATTTACCCCTTACGTATTATCAACAACCAACTGCAACTGAGGGCGCTTGTTTAACTCGCGGGCGATCGCAATTCCTGCACCACCCACAACTATCCCGGTTAGTAATAACAGAGGGTGCAAGGCAAGCGTGGCCCCCACTCCCAATAGCTGTCCTACCATCCCAGAAACACCCAAGTTCATTAACAAACCACCCGCAGTGTTAACCAAAAAGTCAAATGCTGCACTCATACTTACTCCCTGGTAAACCAAATAACTACTAGTGCCAGAATTAAACCAACTAATTCACCTATGCCTACACCAATCAAAATTGGCTGGATGCTGTAAATCTCTTGTTTATCCTGCGTTGGGGGAATTGCTACCCATGTCCCAACCACAGTACCAGCTACTACCGAAAGTAAATTTATACCAACTGCTTGAGTAGATGTTTTTCTCAAATTAAGTAAACTCTCATCCCGTATTCGATAGCAGATGGGTAGCATCTGAGCTACTATTTCTTCGGAGATTGCACGGTTTTCGGCTGCGAGGACTTCAACTGTCTCGGCGGCGGTGTCGATGTACTGACCAACAGTGGATGAGTCTCTTCCCCCCAGTTCACTTTGCCGAAAAAATCGTTATCAATGCGCGAATTGATTCGCTCTTGCGCCTGATCGTAACCAGGCGCAACGGAAGTATTACCTTCAGCCAGCGAACTACTGCCATGAAAAACAAATTCTTCTAGAGCAAGTGTGGAAGATTCAAGCACCACTTTATGGCGTAATTCTCCTAACTGAATTCCCCTGTCTGCATCCCGATAAAGTATTCCTACAAAACTATCAGGGGAAGCTTGTTCTGGGTCTACGCCAAATCGTTGTTTAATATACTCGCGCTTGTCGAACTTATGTTCGCCTACTTCTGATTTGCGATCGCGCATTGCAATCAAGTGCTGGGCAGCTTCTTCCAAGGACATACCTTCACGAGAAGCTATTTCTTTAAGTTGAACTAATTGCTGTTCGATTGTTTCATCAAGCGTATCATTTGGCTGCAAAGCTAAATCTAACAACCGACAGCAGGTACGTACTACATCAGGCGACACCTGCAAAGTCTCTGCCACTTTGTTGATATGCTTCATTGCGCTCAATTCTCCTAATTACTGATTGCACAATCGGGTTATTTTTTTCTTCATCAGATATATGCTTGGTCAAAAAGTTATAAAGAGTTAAGCCATTAACTTTTTGTAAATAAGCATCTAAGCCACCAGCAGGAATTACTTGCTGTAAATATTCCTTATACGTCAACCGCCGAATTTTGGTAGCAACGTAGAAAACATCAGCAATCTCAACTGTTGCTGCATCAAAATATCCTCCCCGCTTTCGCGGTTTGACTATACCGGCATAGGGATACCACTTTTGTAAAGCAGAGATTGAAATCCCGTATCTTTCGGCAAGTGTTTTTTGGGTGTAGATAACGTTTTCACATATCATCAAACTCAATTCCAAGTAAAAGACAACATCAATGAGAAGCGAATTAAACTAGTAAATTACTAAACTGTTTATCAATTAGAAAATAATTTACCAAATATGCCAGTTTAGTACAGGTATAGCTCAACTCAAATACATCTATAGTTCAACCTATCTCCAAATAAACTGCACACTAGCCAAGTTACATACTGCCTGTTGATAATGCAAGCACGTTTGTATATATGAGTAAAAACAATAAAAAAAATACTCTTTTAATAAAAAATTACTCTAACAGAAATATATAACGAAATATGGGACTTAATAGCCTGTGAGAAGTTCATCGAACTTTTACCCATTTATCTTGCAGTCTCATGTTATGAAAATACTTGCCTTCACAATCTAATAACTGCAAAGCTTACCCTTGTTGAGAAATAGCCTGCTGCTGTTTCTTTACCGCGCGAGCTATCAGAGGGGCTTTTTTCTCTAATCCTTGTAGGGGTAAAAGTGGCCAAGCTGTCACAAGCCGCCATGCAAGCCCTGAAATCCTTACATTATAAAGATTTCAGAAAATTTTTTCGGTTTTGAGATGCCGACAGCATTTGACGTACCAAAATACTCTAGGAAGGGCTGTACCAATTAAACCATCCCATTTTTAAGAGCCTGAAACCCTCATGGCTACGTTACTAAATGCAGTACCAAATAGCCTAAGCTTCAATTGGGACACCAAAAATTAGGTTTTTCGGCGATTTTCGGGTCGGAGAGCAATTTTATTTTTGTAACCCTTCCGTAGCAAGACTTTCAGACGTTACGTGGCGGCTCATGTCACGCTCGCTACTTTTCCCCCTTGTAGAGTCAAATCACCATCCAAATAAAGTTGATACCATTGTTGACGCTGGCGCAAGACTCTTTCGTCATCCCGTAACCGCAACCTTTCCAAAGTAAATTCTGCCCTTTGAAGTTGTTGCGGAGTAACTTTATCTGTTAATACTAATTGTAGGGAAGGAAGTAAAATTTCAAACCAATCTTCTCCCAAATCAAAAGGATCAAGCACCTGGTCGTCAAGCGTACCTTTACTACTATTAATCCAAGCAGAAGCAAAGCGTAAATTGCTCCATTCATAAGCTAAATTGCGATAATTTTCACGGCTGCGATAATGATCTACTGTCCCAACTGGTTCGTACATAACGCTATAGCCACAAAGATTATTAAATCCATCGGCTAAATAACTTTTGAAAGGCGACCAATAATCTCTGGTTCCTTTTTTGGGATCAGGATTTTTTTCCAACCAAGTATTTCCCGGTTGTCGCACTTTTTCATCAAAATCAGGCGGTTCTGGAGGAGGATTAAATGGCATCATCTGTGTTATACCTCTGATAACCCAAAATTTCTTTTCTCCGTTGTAACTATCCAACGGGGCCAAAATGGGTCATGTCCTGGTAAAACTCTTTGAAGTTCCTGATGGATTTGTGTTGGTCTTCTCAAGTGTTCTGGAAACGCATTCATATCATCATTACGCATCCAAGCCTCTGCTGCTTCAATTGCGATTTCTGCTTCCTTGGAACGGGCTTGTTTGAGACCAAAAATTTCTGAGGTTAACCATCCAACTGTATCCCCTTGTTTTGACCAAGGTACTTCATCAAGGCTAACTTCTCTATCTTGTAATTTAAATAAAAATAGTTGATCTTCTTGCTCATTAAAATTTGGCTCTAAGGAAGCAAGAACAAGTGGAGAATGAGTAGTTACTAAAGCCTGTATCTTCATCCTGGGTTGTAATTCTTTCACTACAGCTAAAATAGCTGGTAAAATCACTCTCTGCCAACGAGGATGTAAATGAGATTCAATTTCATCAATTAGTAAAACTATCTGATTTACTGGCTTTTGTTGCCGTAATTCAGCAGCTTTTTTATGTTCGTACCAAGTCCATACTAGTAAATAAGCTAGTCCCAGAATACGCTTCATTCCTGCTGATGTTTGAGTGACAGGAACATTTCCGTAAGGTAAGTTAACTGTAGGAATATCGCGCACATCTTCAATAGAAACTCGCGTTGGCTCTCCCACTTCTATCCATTCTGAAGGGTGAGGTGCAAGTTTTTTAATAACATTAGAAAATAGTTGGAATGGATATTTATTTGGTTGATTTTGCCATGATACCCAATCTTGAATTAAACCATTACAAAGAACTTTATTTTTTAATTTTAATCCATTCCAGAGTGTATTTGGATTAAAATTATAAGCAATATCGCGTTGGCGAGCTGGGTCAAAAACAGAAAAACTACCATCAAACCGTACATAAATAACGACCTCTTTTAATAAAGGAGGCATTTGTAAACTACGCCATTTTTGTTCAGAAAAATCAAAGTAACTCTGATATTCTCTTATATCTTTTTTATTGCTAACTATTCCTGTAATTTGCGGATTTTCACCTCTGACTCGCTGTGGGTACGCTGGTTGTTCTACCCAATTTGTAGTCATCACCCACCAAGCGATATCTAGTAAAAAACTTTTACCTAAACCATTATCACCTGTAAATATATTGAGTCTATCGGCAAATGCGACATCAAAGTGGGCAGCAGGGCCAACTTGCTGGAGGTGAAGTTCTTTTAACATTTTGCTCTCCCAAACAATTTTATACTTATCAAATAACCTCTTATAAATTAGATAACCTTACTTTAAGTATTAACATTATTTCTTTAACTGCGCTTTTAGATAAATTTAGTTAATTACACCTATGAATTTTATGGAACTAGCTATTTTATCGTTTGAAAAATAACAATATTCCGTGCGGATAATGCGTAAATTCATCTTCATTAAGATTAGAATGTTGTGATTCATATCCTTGTAAATCTTGACTAGTAAGTGAGTACACATCGCTTGTTATAAGTTGATATCCTTGAGTTTTAAGATATCCAACTAACTTATCAGGGATTATATGGGAGGCACCATATGTTGGTAATAAATTATGTGCAATTTTATCTTC
The DNA here is from genome assembly GCF_002897135.1 of Nostoc cycadae WK-1. Classification (NCBI taxonomy): domain Bacteria; kingdom Bacillati; phylum Cyanobacteriota; class Cyanophyceae; order Nostocales; family Nostocaceae; genus Nostoc; species Nostoc cycadae. The sequence continues at coordinate 10,155 of NZ_DF978432.1, forward strand.
ATCTGAAATATCTAATCTAACAATACCTGTACGACAAAATAGATTAAAATCAATTGGTTCAATCAAACTACTTGTAATAATTTCAATTGATTTTACTTCCTCAGCTAACTGATTTGTACTTGCAAAATTCCGCGACCACGGGTTTCCAATTAAAAATAGCCGCACTGATATTGCCTCCGGTTGCACCTTCACTATATCGAGTAACAACCGCATAACGGCATTTGGTTGTAAATAATCTAACACTCCATGTACTGAAATTAACCGTAAGGTTTTAGGAGCGTAAAGTTTTGTCAGTTCAAGTTCTGCTAGATTGCGATCGCAAAAATAATTTAACTGTAGATTTGGGTATTGGCTGCGTAAAGCTAAAAACTTTTCTGGTGGATGAGTAGCAATGTCGTAACAGTCAATTGTCGGAAGTTGGTAGCGCGTCAAGCCAACTCCTTCAAAACCAAAAAAAACTTCACGTTCGGCAAAACCTGCACCCAAAATAGCTACACTATCACCTTTACCTGAAAGAATCGCTTCCCAAGTAAGGGGATAAACATTAGGAGTAAGCTCCAAAAGCCTAGCTTTACTAATCTCTAGGATATTGCCACTGCCCTTATTTTCTAGGAATCTTACTGCCATAAAACCTCGCTAATTATGAAACAATCTTGGGACGGTTGATTGGTGTAATGTCTTTACCTTCGCCCAAACGGTAAACTTCCCTGCGCCCGCCTATATCAATCTCAAAAAACCTATAACTCGTAGTAAACTGTGCCCACGCTGCTAAAGGATTAGTCTTGGGCAAATTTGTCGTTGCCTGGTAAGTGATTTCAAAACCTGTGCTACCATCATGCTTAAACTTCTGTATAAAAATCTGGTAGTCTCTAGCGTGCCAAAAATCTGTGGTTCGACGACGCACCACATCTTGTGAGTCAGAACTCATTGCCCGTGCTGCTGATGCGGACACGATCAATTGAAAATTGTCAGACATTCGTGTTAGAGCAAGTTTCTTGTCTGGGTTTGAAAATACTTCATCAACAATTGGTCTGAGTTCAGGGTACAAAAAAGTTTCGGCAATGTAAAAGCCTCGAGATTCGTAGATATTATCCTCAAAGTAGCGATCGCTTTCGCCCAGTCCATTAGATTCAAAACGAACCGACTTTTGTAAGCTTGCAAAAATTAAGTCTTCGTATAACTTCTGCTGCGATGCTGGCGTTGCTGCAAGAATTTTGAATGCAGATCCGCGCATCCCCTGAATTCCAATCAAAGCACAGGTACAGTTGAGGGATGCAGCCCACGTCGCTAGAAATTTTCGATAGTTAGTATAAAGTATTAATGCTTCCTGGTAGGCAGGAGCTTTAATTTTGAGTAAATGCTTTACTGGGTTCGGCTTAATCTCCCATCCAGGTCTAGATAATAAAGTCCACAACGTTGAGGAATCTTCAATGGCATCCATGCATTTATTCCCTCAGCAAATTAATGACAATTATTTGTCTGTCCGTTCCTGTCAAATCTCATACGGGATATGAGTTCCTTCAGATGCGCTGGGTCTACACCAAACCTATGAGCAATGTCATACTGCTCATCTTCTGTTGGCGGTGCATTTAGTGTCAGTAAATGCTCCAAAAACGGTTGTGACCCCCCTAAAGGCAAACCATCATCTGTAAAAGGTAACCTATGTTCGTGCATTGGCTCCTCAAATACCGCAGGGCGGGTATTTTGTAGCCACGCTCCAACCTCACCAGGTTTTGGCGGATCTATCCCCAATCGCTCACATTCTTCTAATAACTCATTTGATAATTGGGATTCTACTGTAGACAGGCTGCGCGATCGCTCCACCAAATCTTGTAACCATTCATGTAGTTTTCCTGTCTCTGGTAACTGCAAACCCAGCGTCTGACAAGCAGCTACAAACTCTTGCCCAATAATAGCTTCCCGATGCAAATTCCTCAAAAATGCAGCATACTCATCTTCTGATAGTACATTAAGCTGCTGCTGAAAAAACCTCTGAATTTCTCGACTTAAACGAAATATACGTGATGCCCCAAAATCATTATCTTTCTTAATCCCCTCAATATCACCCAAACCAAGGGAGAGATTATCTACAAACCAAACTCCCACCTGACCCACTTCAGGTACTGGTAAACCCAAGGATTCGCACGCAAATATCAGTTCTATACCCAAAGAGGTATAACCCGAAAACATCTGCTCCAAATTACCCGGTTGAGGAACTGGTTTACCACTTTTTTGAGCTAGGTCAACTAAATCCAAACCCAAATCAACTAAACGCCTTAGAGTTTTTGCTAAAGTGCCACCCAATATCGGCAGTACATCATCTACCTTTTGCCGCACACCAGGTGCAAGGGTAAAGGATACCCGGTCAGTATCCCCTCCAGAAAAGCGTTCGCGCTGATTTGACACACGTTTTTTGAACTTGGTTTATCTAGGTTTCTCTTCAGTTTATAGAAACAACAGGGTTTTTAGTTACAAACATTAACTTTTATATCAAAACCCATATCACTACAACAACTAAATGACTTGCCCTCAATAAACCCTTTGAATTTAGTGATGTACTAAATTTAATTAGCGCATCGCTAAATATTAAATAATATTAAGTTAATACATCACTAACTTTGCGAATCGGTAAACTTTACCTAAAAAGCACAAAACAAGGGCTTGAGATAAATCAAGCTAACTCGGTAAAAATCCTGTAAGAGTTAATAAAGATGCAAAAGAGCTACAAAGTGGTAGAAATACTACCAAAGCAAGGATTAGAACCCAGACAATTTCTACGCTACTGCTTCGGTATAGCCGAACTCAGCCCCCCAGAACTTCTCGAAGAAGAAACAGATTCGCAATACCGCAAAAAATGTATCACTGTACTATGTGCAGTCTTAGGTGTGCAAAGACCGACAGTCCGTAAGTGGGGAAGCGATCTCAACTTTGACGGAATACCCAACTACTGCAAAATTTCACTTGCTTACATTCACGCGGCCGAAATCATACCAAACCAGCTAAAAAGCATCTTGACAGGAGAATACAACGCACCGGAAGTAGACGCTCAAACCTTTCTAGAAAAAATACTCCTTGAAGGGTTAACTGAACAGCAAATACTGCAAACTGTTTCCCACGCCAATTTTCGCGCAACTTGTGTCAAAACCCTCACGCAAGTATTACATATTGGCACCAAATCAGTCCAAGATTGGGGTCAAGATATGTCGTTTCACAAAATGCCCAAAATTCACAAGCACACCTTGGGCTATGCTTTGGCTGCTATTTCCAAATCATCAAAAGTTTGGGACAAACAAGCAGCCTGAATTATTTGCGCTGACTGAAATAGGTAAGTGGTCTTTTAAGACCAACGAAATTAATGCAAAGTGAATCTTATCATGCCAGCAACTATCACATCAATCTCTTATCTCCAAAAACATCAATTAGATCCAAATCCAACCGCACATATCGACACTAGCAGTCTGGAATATTTGCACGCCGCTTTCTTACTCTACGAATACAAAACCACCTACAGCAAGAAAGAATACCGAACCTTGCTCGATACATACGGTTGGGACAAAGGAAGCTCTGAGGAAAAACGAGCGATCAAAATAGCCGAAAACTTCCAAGAATTTTTAACTTGTCCTCAACACCTAGCCGCAATTCCAGTAACAATACTTCTCAGGCTGTGTTCTCCTCAATACAAGCCAATCATCAGTCAGCTACAAGATTACCCAATTGGGGGATTGACCTGTAAACTGGTACTGGAGTTAATCGAAGAAAAGAAAGCCCTCCTTAAAGGTCAAAAACAGGAACAACAAAAGCAGATATCAATCTGGCGCAGAACTCCAAAAGGCGATCGCTACTGTCAATTCCCTCCTCAGTGGGAAGAAGACCACCAAACAGGGGTACTCACACAGGAATTAATTGATGGGTATGGGCTACTCCCTCAGCAAATTCTCCGCGAAGCGATCACAGATTATCACGCCAAAATCAAATCCCAAGAAAAAGAGCAGCCCCAGGAAGAGACTGCTGAATCTGAAGTGGTTGATTCGAGTATGCTTCCACAATTAGAAACATCCCCAACAGAGAGCGAAAAAGCTATAGAAGTTAACTCCAGGCTAAAACAAAACGAACAAACCAGCACCAGTAACGCTACAGAACAGCAGTCAGTTGGGGAAGAAGTGTTAATGCTGGCAGAAAAACTCAAATCAGCTACCAGTTATTATCAAATTAGAAGTGCTATCTACAGGCATCTGGCTGTTAAAGATGAAGCTTGGAAGCAGCTTTCTCCAGAAGATCAGTTAAGAATTGAAAAATTGTTGCCCCAGGAAGTATTAGCTCTCCAAACAGCCAGAGAAGCAGGTTTAATTATTGACTACTATGAATTAGAAACTGGTTGTTTTCAAGTATTTATTGCCAATGAAGATAAGCCTGTAAGCATTAGTAAATCAAATGTAATTAGTTGGATACAGGAACAAGAAAGACTCAACTGCGTAATGACATAAACCACCACAATTAGCTAACGCCTCAGTTTTCAAAATAATCCAAAAAAGCATATATGGAATTGTCAGGAGAAATTCCCTCAATTCCTTGCTGCTACCTGATTGAGCTATCTCGTCCGCTTGGTAATGAGAAACATCAAGCTCGTTATTACTTAGGTTCATGCGCGAACCTCAAGAAAAGATTTCAGCAGCATCTACAAGGGTCTGGAGCAGCATTTACTCGTGCTGCGATAAAACGCGGCATCGAATTCAAAATTGTCCACGTATGGAAGACTTCAAGTAAACAAGAAGCCCGTCAGCTTGAAATTCAACTCAAACGATATAAAAACCACGCACAACTATTAAGGAGAGTGCAAAATGTCAAAACGAATTCGACAAAAACTAGGTAGATACAATTTAAGACGCAGATTACGCGGAAAAGTTTTGCTATCAAAGGTTACAAGCTTTAGTTGCTATCAACAAAACCATCAAGAAAAAACCTGTACAACTGCAAGGAAATTCATTCGCAATAATAATATTCAACCACCATGCGTTATCACCGTACTCAAGATATCGGGTAGTGAAGAAAAATTTTTTTTGTCAAATCACGGACTATTTAGTTATAAATATGCTATTGAAAATCACAAACTATTCTCACCGGAAATAGCATCTGCTGCTAGTTAAAATTAGCTAATACCTGAATCAATTACAGCCTGTCAGATATGGCAGGCTAAAAAATAGATCTCTTGCACGAATCAAGAAAACAAAGAAAGTTCATACTTAAGAAGTCTAGCAATCAAGTTACAACGTAAGCCAAAATTCAGTTTTCTTGTTTGCTCTGCCAATTCAGTTACAACAAATTTAAACAAGTATTTTTTTATGTAAACATTATTATTTCTAAATTTACATTGAAAATAATTCACGTAGAGCAGATGTTAGGATCAACACTGCCTTTCTTAAGCAGCGGAAAGTACTGAAGGAATATTCAGGAATACACTGGTTGTTAGTTGACTTTTATACATTTTTAAGCGCAAGCAGGTGTAAATCAAAAATTTATGCGTAAAATTTATGCACTTCTTGTTGGGATTAACAATTATCATCCTGCTTCTTATCCTCCAGTACCCTCACTACAAGGCTGTGTCGCTGATATCGAAGCTATCCGAGATTACTTAGATGAACGAATTAATAAGGATGAGTATGAACTAGTAAAACCTCAGAATATAAAATGCATACTACTGAATCAAGATGCAACTCGTCAAGCAATTATAGATGGCTTTCAGCATCATTTATGCAATGCAGGTTCTGATGATGTTGTGCTTTTCTACTATGCTGGTCACGGTTCTCAGGAGAAGGCACCGGAAGAGTTCTGGCATCTGGAACCAGATCACTTGAACGAAACCTTAGTTTGCTATGACAGCCGCACAGCAGGTAGTTGGGATTTAGTTGATAAGGAATTATCTTATTTGATTGCCAAGCTTGCTGAACGACAACCACACATTATTGTAATTTTAGATTGCTGTCACTCTAGTTCTGGTACAAGAGAGGGAGTTTTGGTTACGGATGTGCGTACTGCACCGTCAGATGCACGAGTACGATCACTGCACGATTTCATCTTTGCAGAAGATCGAGCATTTGCAGAATATTTACTCACTTCTAACAATGCTGGACAGAAGTCCAACCGTCTGGTGTTTCCTCAAGGGAAGCACGTCCTCCTCGCAGCCTGTCGCGATCATCAGGAAGCTAAGGAATATTTGACAAAGGATGGGTCACGCAGAGGTGTGTTTTCTTACTTCTTGTTACAAACACTACAACAGACAAAGGGGAACATTTCTTATCGTGATTTAAACTGGAATATTAATGCGTTAGTCGCAGGTAAAGTTCGAGGTCAGTCACCTCAAGCAGAGGCAATCAACCCCGACGACCTTAAGCAAAGTTTTCTAGGTAAAAATGCAATTAAAGAACGTCCCTCTTATTTTGTCTTGACCCACAACCTAGAAAATAACTGGGTAATCAATGGAGGTGTTATACACGGTGTTCCTAAGATTGCTGAGCGGGAAGAAGCTATATTGGCAATCTTTCCAACCAACGATGAAGAGCGCTTACGTCACTTGTCAGATCCTTTAGCTACAGCCAAGATTACAAAAGTACGGTCAAATCATAGTGTTGTCCAAATTATTGATAACGAAAAACCATTAGATGAGCAATCAAGCTATTGGGCAGTAATTATCAGTTTGCCGCTCAAACGGTTGAATATTTACTTTAAGAGCGATACTCATAGTACAGTTGGAATAGAGCGTGCGGTGCAAGCTCTTCAGACTCGGAATTATAATCAATACCCTTCACTATATCTCAGTCAAACAACAGAGCCGGAAACTGCTGATTATCACCTTTTAGCTCACTGTGGGCAGTATTGGATCACCCATCCTGCGGATAATCGTCTTTTGATCCCTCCCGTTCCAAGCCAACCTCATCCGCAAGGTGATTACACACTCCAGTCAGCTTCCCAGGTGATTCGACATCTAGAAGCGATCGCACGTTGGCAGAACATTTTGGATCTTGCCAGCCCAGCAAATAGTAGCATTAGGTCTACCGATATCACCCTAGAAATTGAGATTTTGCGAGGAACTCAAGCAACTACTCCAGATTCAGATTCTACTTATAGCACATCCACAATTGCAGACATACGCCTTGAATATGTTTATGACAATGACAATACTGAGTGGCAATTTCCAGGCATTCAACTAACACTTACTAATCATAGTAATAAAACACTTTACTGTAATGTTTTGCTGCTATCAGAAAATTACAAGGTGGATCTGCCATTCTTTGAAGCACAGAGTAGTGTAAGAATTCCACCAAATGAACAGATTGTGAGTAAGCAGATTGGTTTGTTTATCCCAGCTGATTATCTGGAGAAAGGTATTACCGAATACAAGGATATTCTCAAGTTGATTGTCAATACAACTGACTTTGATGCCAGTCTCTTGGAACAAGAGGGGTTAGCTCCAGCCACTAGAACACGCTCTACCATAATTCCCAAGGGACTTTTAAATCGTTTAATGGATCGGATTTATACTCGCGATGGCATTCCATTTTCTAATGAAAGCAATGACCATTGGACGACGCAGGCGATCGCAATCACAATTGTACGCCCTCAAGACGCTAAACTTATCCAATCCAACCAAGATGTTGTTTTGCAAGAATGATAGTAAATAATATCTAATGTACTAAGCGTATTAGACTCCCATTCACGATCTCCTATTACTCGATAAAGGTCTAAGGCTTGCTGCAAAGTTTGAAGTGCTTGAGAAAACTGATGGTTTTGATAAAATTCCAAGCCCTGATGAATAAGATCGTCAGCTTGCATTTTTGCTATATTGTCCATTTACATACCTGTTAAAAATTAACCTACCCTTTCTTAGGAGCTTAGCGTGACTTCTGCTGAACATTGTCATCCACTTACCAACCTACGCGATGCCATAGCCTTTCAGCCTGAGCTTAACGAACTGCCAAGCACGGAACGTCAGGGTATGAGATTCAAAGGATTATTCATTGGTATCGATCGCCACGACTCATCCAAAATCTCGTGGTTAAGCTGTGCCAAACGTGATGCCACAGCACTCCATGCTTTATTCTGTGACACGTTGGGTGGTGAAGCTGAGCTTTTGATTGACCAGCAAGCCACTTACCAAGCCATTCTCGAATGTTTGGCCGCTCTAGCAACTTGTAACGAAGAGGATCTTGTTGTTATCGCGTTCTCTGGCCATGGAACCAATTCTCATCAGCTTGTTGCGTATGACACAGATACTTACAACTTAGATAACACATCAATCTCTCTTGAATTTTTAGCTGAGCAAATTGCACAAATTCCAGCACGTCGGCTCATATGCTTCTTAGATTGCTGCTTTTCTGGTGGTGTAGAAGCCAAAGTGTTTCAGGTTGAAACTGTGGCACGCAATTTGGAATCTGTTGATGCTGCGCTATCTCAATTGTCCGGGGAAGGACGAATAATTTTGACGGCATCAGGTTCAGCGGAATCAGCCTATGAAAATATACTACTTGGGCATGGCTTACTGACCCATTATTTATTGGAAGCCCTACAAGGAGCAGAAGAAGTACAACAATCTGGCAAACTCGCTGTTTACCCCTTGCTTCAATACATTACGCAGCGAGTTATTGACGCATCCACTCAGCTTGGTAAGCCACAGCATCCCACACTAAGGGGCAAAATTGACGGTAAGTTACTTTTACCTATTTTTAAACCTGGTTCATTGTACCGAACGGCATTTCCAGAACGATCACATCCTGAAGTCACATCTGATATTCAAAGCCTTGCTGCATATGGTTTTCCAGAAACTTTACTTCAAACTTGGGCAACAGTCATTCCCTCCTTCAATGCGCTTCAACTTGCAGCAATCAATGAATTTAAGGTACTAGAAGGAGAGCATCTGGTTGTGTCAGCACCCACTTCTTCAGGCAAGACGACCATAGGAGAACTGGCTGCGTTGAAAAGTGCGCTAGAGCGCAAGCGGGCGCTATTCCTATTGCCACTCAAAGCGTTAGTTAGTGACAAATTTAGAACTTTTAATGAAGCTTACGGTTCGTTTGGCATTATCACAATGCAAGCTACAGGGGAAACAGACGATATTACACCCTTGCTACAAGGACGGTATGACATTTGCCTGCTCACCTATGAGAAATTTGCATCCGTTGTTTTGACAAATCCATATATTCTGAATCTGGTTGGTACAATTGTAATTGATGAAGTCCAGATGATCGCGGATGAAACGCGGGGTGTGAATCTAGAGTTTATCTTAACTTTGCTGCGAGTGAGACGACGGCAAGGGCTTGAGCCTCAAGTCATTGCCCTCTCAGCGGTTATTGGAAATACAAATGGGCTGGAACATTGGCTAGGTGCACGCTTACTGCGGCGGGAAGAACGACCTGTTCCCTTAGATGAAGGAATTTTACTTGCTGATGGGCGTTTTCGGTTTATTGATGGGGATTCTGGTGAAGAAAAGATAACGGAGCCACTCTTTCAACCCCAGCCCATTAAGAATTCTAGTCAGGACTATGTGATTCCACTGGTTCAGAAATTGATTAATGAAGGGAAACAAGTGCTTGTTTTCCGCGAGAAAAAGGGAGAGGCTCGTGGATGTGCACTTTATTTGGCTAGAGAACTAGGATTGCCACCGGCTCAAATAGCTTTAGATTCTTTACCAACTGGCGACGACTCGAAAGCTTCAACCGATTTGAAGTTAGCATTGCAAGCCGGCGTTGCATTTCATACTAGCGAACTTACCGTAGAGGAACGAAGAGTCATTGAAGAGCAGTTTCGTGCCAAGAAGACAACCTTGCGAGTGATTGCGGCTACAACCACTCTGGCAATGGGAATTAACACACCAGCTGAAGCTGTTGTTATTGTTGGTTTAAACCATCCTCTGGCTAACAAAGGATCTAGTCCTTATTCAGTAGCAGAGTACAAAAACTTGGCTGGACGTGCCGGACGACTTCAGTTGGCAGAAAGAGGAACCTCTTACCTGTTAGCTTTAAATCCACGCCAAGTACACAATTTTTGGACACAATACGTCAAAGGTAATCCAGAATCCCTGACTTCTCGCTTCTTAAGTACTGATACCGATCCAAGAGCACTGCTTTTACGGATTCTTTCTACAACCCAAAAGTTACCCAAGCTAAAAGCAACCCAGCAGTTACATATGCAAGGAATGCAGGCGGAGGATTTAATTGAGTTTTTGGAATCCAGCTTTGGTGCATTCCAACAAATGCAATTTGCCCACCAATGGAAATGGGATCGTAACCAGCTTATAACAGCACTTCAGAGTTTGTCGCAGCATAGACTGGTTGAGGCAGATGAAAACAATTTCTATTACCTAACCCCTTTGGGACGATTAGCTGGAGAGGCAGGCGTTGAGGTTGAGTCGATCATCCGTCTAGTCGCCTGCCTTTCCCAACTCAATCCTGAATCTATTCGTGAACCAACACTCTTGGCTGCAACACAGTTAACAGTTGAGTTGGATCGACTTTTGTTTCCGATCAATTGGAAAAGCACAAACAAAGAACCTACTGTTTGGAAACAAGAACTTTTAAGACAAGGTGTTCCTCATTTGTTACTGAATGCTCTGAATTTGGGTGTTACCAATCAGCATCAAAGCACTTTAAGAGCAAAGAAAGCAGTTGCTTGTCTTCTATTTGTAACCGATAGATCAACAGCTGAAATTGAGAGTATTCTTACACAGTTTGGAGGTACGCTCGGTGGAGCAGCAGGAGCAATTCGTGACGTTGCTGAACGAACCTGCGATTTATTACTTACTGTAGCTCAAGTCGCAGGAATACTGCATCCTAACCTTGATTTAGACGAACCTATTTCTCGTTTGCTCATACGGCTGAATGTTGGAGTTCCGCCAGCAGCTGTTGATTTGGCAAAGCAGGTAGCCACTCGTTTGACACGGGGTGAATATCTGCAATTACTTCATGCTGGACTTTGCAATATAGACGCGATCGAAACAGTGTCTGATTCAGATATTCTCTCTCACCTCAACCATGATATCGAAAAGCTAGCCATTGTGAGAAAGGCTGTGAAACAACACCGTCAGCAAGAACTTGAGCCAACTCTCCTTTCACCAATTCTTGAACCTTTTGAAAGTTAGCCGCTGAAATTAACCGCTTAGTGTCCTTTGCGATCGCTATAACCAAGCATTTAATCAATTACGGCTAGAAAAGAAAGGAGATGCCAATAGTTTAAAGATAACGAGCGAGCAATTCCTGAGCAACTTGCTTGTGTTTTTCTACCAATTCCTTTGGTGTAAGGAATTGAGCGCTACCCATAAAGCGATAAACCCAACGGCTAAATTCCGCCAGCGATCGCGGTGGAAGTTTGAGACTGTAATCAAGATAGCTTGGTTTTCCATCTGGAGTTTTGGCTCCAAAAGAAATTTTCTGGCTTTTATGGCGTTTTTCGCCTTCTTGGATAAACACCATAACATCAGGGAAGAAGCGCACGGTTACGTTAATAAAATCTAATTTGCCCTGTCGCTCTAAACTTTGTTCTTCTTGTTTACCTAAATATAATCCCCAGCCATTCTCCAGTAGTTCATGTGCGACTTGGAGGCTTTGCCATTGTTCTGTTAAATCCCGTTCTTTAGAGCCAAGCAACTTAAAGTGTTCGGTAAACCTATCCAACCTTGAGGTAGCTAAATGTCCATTCTGGCAATCTTCATGCAATAGATACCAAGCTACATCTGAGTAGATAAGTTGTAAAGGATAGATATTTAAAAACTCAGTAATACCTTGTTGATAAGCATTGCGACTGCGATAAATTTCTATTGCCTGACCCTGAATGATAGCACTTTCTAGCTGTTCTAGTTTCTCAAAAAGGGTGCCACGATACTTGCTATCAGCCATCATTTCTTCTGGGTCGGTGTAAATAATAGCTCGATTGATTTGCGCTCGCACTGGATAAACAATTTCATCCGCTAAGTTCAGCCCCCGCAATCTTCGCATCAATATCTGGTAGATCTTATTAACTTGCGGATCTTGTTGATACTTTGCTTGCGAACTCAAGGCATTGAACGCAACCTGTAGTTCCATCAAACTCATTGCACCAGTTCCCAGGTAATAACCCCAACGATATATGCGGCTGTCTAGAATGTTGTAGCGACGCAATGTCCGCAAATCTTTTCGCAGCGTGTGTAGCGAATAAGTCGGTAAATCAATACCGCAATCACGAGCAACTTCTTGCAAGCACCTACTTACCTCAGCAAGTGCATCGTGAGAATCTCCAGATTTTGGTTCAATTGAATTATTTAAATCACTACTACCTACTCCGGGATAACGCACAAAAGTTGCAATTAGTAGCATCAACCGTTCAAAGGCCTGGAGGTCAGTGTATGGATGAGTAACAGGCTTCTTGGGCATTTTAATTTGTCAAGTAAAAGAAAATATTCAAACAGTACTTAGATTAACCTCTCAAAGCCTTACTGGTGTTGTTTTTTAGGCTAATTTTAACTAATCCAATCAATACTCGGATTTATTAGATTTCAGGAAATGCCTTTTGCTACTATGCAGTTTAGATACGGAAGTCAAAGAACTCAAGTTACATTGTACTCAAACGACAACAGTACTAGACCGAAGCTCTAAAATATTTTAAGTATAAATTTGAACTAATGGTAAAAATAGTTACTTAAACTGTTTTTAGGGAATATTAAACATAAAGATACTTTTTTGTCAGGGCAGCAAACGAACTTTGTTAGTTGTCTAGTTAGTAAAAATTTAAGTATCTAACTAAGTAATTTTGCTAGGTTAGTTATCTATCAAATAATGACTACTTTTAACTTCTCTCAACCAAGACATACACAACAGCTTTGGCAGAAAATTTTATCATATTGGTCTCATTCCAATCGTCCTAAAGGGCAGCGATTTTTGGGTAGCGTTCAGATTAGCCAAAAAGCCACCGAGCAAGTTTTAGATATTGTAGGCTATAACTTGAGAAATCTAGATACAGTTACTCATCATAAGTTGCATAAAATATTTGATGAACCTGAACAAAATTGGCTAAAAATTATAACTTTTGCTCTATCAGAGTATGCCTACTATTATTCAAGTGTTGAAGAAAAATTTTGGTATGGTTTTTGTCAAAAATTAAATATTTTATGTAATCAAAGCATAGAAAATACACTACGTCAGCTTGTAGGTGAAGGATTTGACCTACTGGGTATTGTCCAAGCTAAAGGAGGATATCGTTACGTATCAACCTTATGGTTACAGAGTGGTATCCCTCAGCAAAATCTCACTCATTTTTCTCAGTTAGTTCAGGAATTCTCAAATGAGTATGGATGGTGGGAAATTGCTCATAGTTCATGTGAAGATATTTCCGAAGAACTATTATCTTTTTGTCGAGAAAAGCATTCTCAATGGGGTACTCTGATTAACTTTCTCAAAGCAAGTTGCCCACAGAAGGAAAACGAGGAAGTTGAACCAATTTCTGGACAGTTACTTCAAGGTATTGCTATTGTCGCTGTTGAACTTGAACGTCAAGGAACGTTACCTGAAGAACTGAAAAATAACAACGAACGCGAAAAAATTCTGGGAAGCTATTACTTACCAAATAATTTTTTCTTGAGGGATTGGAACAGTCTAATTCAGGTTTTAACTCCTAAACAACGTCGTTTTGGGAATAGCCGTAAAATAATTAGCCGTCGTCAAAAGCCTTTATCTTTAGTTTTAGATACTGCTGACTCCTTAAATATACAACTAGTGCTGCCAGAGCAAAACCTTTGGAAGAAAGGGTGGGATAACTTGGGTGGAACTTTCTGCCAGATTCCAGAAGCGACTTGGGAAGGTACTATACCCTCAAAGCCAGGACTAATTATTCCCGAACAAGTTGTAGACATCAGGAATGTGGCTGAACTATGGAAGTGGCAACTGTTAGATCACCGTAGTAAAAGCTTAACTGAATGGAAACTTGAGGGAGTAGCCAGCAATTTTCCCTGTTTAATATTTGATGCTTGGACAGGCGATCGCATTAATTTAGACTCTGCTAATCCTAGCATTAGGGGAACCAAAGAGATTATTTTATTTGCCCCTAAAGGTGTCAGTCTAGACTTTGGTAATGGTATTGAAATCCTAGATAGTTGTGTACCATCTAGTATCAGAGGCTGGCAGGGTCAACAGCTTACACTTACAACGAAAGAATCATCAATTGTCTTCATAGTAATTTCTTATGAAGAGATTACTACATTTCGAGCGATTAGCTGGAAACCTTCTTCTGACGAACAGCCAAGCTTAAGAGGACTGAAGCTGAAGGGTAAAAAATCTGTTTATCTGGAAATTCCCACTTTTTGGTATCCACCCATTGAAGGAGAAATATCCTTAAATATTTCTATCGAAAATATTACCCATCAAAAAACACTTATTACTACAACTGAAATAGTACAGCCAAGCGATAGATGGCAGGCAATTCCTCTTGATAAATGGATTACTGTACCAGGTAAATATGAAGCCCGCTTTTGGAATCAATCTCATCGATGGTCATATAAATTTGAAATTCAATCAAACTATCAAATAACTGGCAACCCTGAGATTAAGAATTTAAAGATTAGTTTGTCAGATAAATCTCAGGTAGATAAATTACCAATTTTATGTAATTCTACTGATAAGTTCTGGGCAGAAGAAATTCAAATAGGAGAGCTTTTACCTCTAGAATCTATCAGTTTATATTTATACGATCAACAGGAAACTATATTTTCTCAATGTCAAGCAGATTCACTAGGTTTTTTAGGCATAAACCTAGTAACTTTCTATAATTTATTATCTCCTAACTCTAATTGGTATGCTTTAAATTTCCAGAGGTTAGGTGAGGAACCGCAACGTTTAATAGAAACGGAAATTTCTCCCTTTGTAATTAGCTGTACTTGGGCGAATCAAGCAGTTCACCTATCTGGTTTATTATCTGGCGAAGTTTATTCATTATCATGCTGGAATTTACTTTTACCTGAAAAATACCCAGTAGAAATTAAAATTTCACCAGTTTCGTTAAATGAAGATAAAATTACTGTTCTATTAGCATTGCCACCTGGAATTTATCACATTCAGCTAATAGGTTCACGTAAACTACGACACAACCTTGGTTGGTGGTGTGGTAGTAATCAAAATGATTTACCTGATGAAACTTTAGAAAATGAAGATTTGGCAGATTACTGCTACACCATTCTGGATAATGAATCTGTTAGTGATTTTGTGAAATCTGCCAAATATGATTATGATCCCTATTTATTGCAAACAGCTATCGATAGCCTAAAAAATTTACCATTTTATCTTCCAGAATGGTTACAGATTAATTCTCTTAGAGAGAAACTCCAAGCTCTTGTTGAAAATCTAAAAATCGAGTTAAAAAGTCAGGCAAGTACGCAAGAAGTAACAATATCAAAAGTAGCGAATACTGGCAATGTAGCAGCAACTCAAGAAAATTGGTTATTAATCAGGTTAAGAAATCCTAAAAAACGTAATTTTGTTTATAAACAAGTAGAAATAATGATGACCAAGAATCATCAACTAAAAGCAAATTTAAGTATTCATATTCCTCAACTATTTATTTTTAGCGACATTTTGTTACTAGAATATAAAAATATAAAAGATATTAAGATTTATCTACCTCAAGAATATATTAAAGAAATGGAATATGTAACCTACAATGATGCTCAAAAAATCTTAAACAATTAAAATTATGTTAAATGAAAAAATTACTCGAGTACTCAGTAATCACCGTCATTCTGATAATCGAACAATCCCACAGCCTTTAACAAGGCATCAGATTATTTCGCTGTTAGTTTCAAGTCTTTCTCCTAACGAATCTCAAGAAAACCTAACAGATACAATTCAAGATACCCTAAATGAATTGCAAGCAGAAGGGGAAGTGCTAGCAGGAAGACGCAACCATTACTGTATGGCTCCTCCGATGGTTTTGGCTCAAAATAAAGAAGATTTGAGAAATTTGTTATTTCGGGGCGATCGCGCTTATTTGACTCTGGCTCATCAAGTCCTAGAAAGTCAAAAAAACCCTCAAAATCCTTTACTATTGCGCCCTAAAAGTAATCAATTTCATAGAATTAAAGACCGTCTAAGTCAAGCTGGTATTCGGTTGTTGACTATTTCAGATAGTATTGAAAATTTACCAATACCAAGAAGACCCTTGAAATCGGAGTTGCGTTCAACTTGGACGGAAGACCCTTTTTCTATTAAAAATTGGCAAAATGGAAGCTACATTCAGCGATACATACCCTGTAATGAAGCGCAGAAAGAACGTTGGCGCAATCCGAGTAGCGAGAGTATCAAAAACGAAGATATATTGCGCTTGCCCACAGGTGAATATCTCTGGTTTGAAGACCAAAATTTTTATGAATTAGAGCCAGATTTAGCTATTTTAGCCATGTTCTACCAGGACAAACAAATGGGATGTCCTTTAAAAATAATTTGGGATGAACCTCCAGGAAAGTTAAATTTGCAAGGTGTCTATCTTCCCAGTACCTATGCACAGTGGTTATGGCATATTTCTGAGCCTGGAGAAGAATACAGAACTCGAAATTTTCAATCAAAAAACTGGCCACTTGTAAAAGAAGCATTTAAACGTTTAGGAGCTAAATTAGTATGACTAAATATCTAGATCCAATCGCAGCAGTTGAACAACCCCGTGCAGACTTTATTCGCTATTTACTTACGGCTTACCCCCTACGTGACCCCCATCTCCGCTACGGCTTTAAGCAATTATTAGAGCAATCTGGAAACCTTTGGCAACATCCTTACCTCGAAGGTTCCCAGCCGTATAAATCAAGTCTTAGTATCAATGATTTGGTCGAACAAGGGGTTTTACACCCTGATATGGCAACACTATTTATACCTAGTAGCCGTCGGTTGTACGAACATCAAGAAAAAGCTATCCGCGCAGTTGTGGAACAACAGCAAAATATAGTCGTTGCGACTGGTACAGGTTCGGGAAAAACTGAGTGTTTCCTGACACCCATGCTCGATATGCTGCTGAAAGAAGGAGATAATTTATCGATCGCTGGAGTGCGGGTGCTAATTTTATACCCGATGAACGCTCTGGTAAATGACCAAGTTAAACGTCTGCGGCAATTATTATGTCGCCAAAAGACGACAACCAAAACTAAATTTGGATTCTACACCAGTCGCACCGAAAAGGACAGAGGTAAAGCAATAGAGTCATTAAGAGAAGAATTTGCAGCTTACGATCCAGAAGAACTGCGGCAATTATTTACCTCGGCTGAAATAGAATCTATAAAAGATGAGGAATTAATTGATAAAGCTATTGAAAAAACTAGCCAAGTGCAATTACTCTCAAGAGAAGAAATGTGGGAAGCACCACCCCATATTTTAATTACCAACTACTCCATGCTGGAGCATATGTTGATTCGACCCAAGGAGCGAGAAAAAATTTTTGAGGCTTCAGTAAATACTTTCAAAATGTTAGTAGTAGATGAAGCTCACACCTATGATGGTGCTAAGGGTAGTGAAGTTTCCATGCTGTTGGAGCGTTTTAAAGCTTCCGTAGGTGTGGAACAAAAAGGTAAAATTCGCTGCATCGCTACCAGTGCCAGCTTAGGAGATGCTTCGGTTGATGATAAAGTTATCGCATTTGCAGGAGAGTTTTTTGGTGAAACTTTTAGTCAAGTAATTCGCGGTCAGCGTCTCAATGCCAAAGACCGATTAGGCAAACCTTATACCCTACCTGCTGCACTTACTAATGAAGAAATTATACAATATTTAAGTATTATTGAATTACCACAACAAGGTTCTCCAATTAGTTCTTGGTTTGACCCACTGAGCGCTATTGTACCCGAACAACAACTAAAATTAGCTGAGTCGCAAGCTGATAGCGATATCCACAAATTCCTCTGGTTTGCTCTCAAGGGACATCCCTTAATACATCGACTGATTAATATACTTTGTCGCGAACCTAAACCTTGGGAAGAAATAGTTCGCTCTACAGAATTATGGGGTGTAAATCTGCCAATTAAATTAGATGGTAGCGTTGATGATACAGATGCAGAAGTTGCACTAGCTCATTTGCTGCAAATAGGTACTCTCGCTCGTGCAAATCCAGATGATTTACCTTTACTTCCTGTGAGATTGCATCTTTTATTTCGCAGTTTAGAGGGACTTTATGCCTGTATTAATCCCAAATGTTCGGGAGCAGCGCACGACCCGCTTTATTCAGAGCGTGAAGCACGGTATGGGCAACTTTATTTGAATGAGAAAAAAACCTGTGAATGCTGTGGCTCCCCTGTACTAGAATTGGGTAGTTGTTCTCAATGCGGTCAGGGTTATGTATTTACTCAACGCCAAGATTCGGGAGAACTAGAATCTTTACCCAGATCAATTCAAGGATTAAAGGATAATACCAAGATTTACACTTTGACTTCTGGTAATTTAGACAGTGTAACAGAAGAAGAGGAAATGGGTGAAGATGAAGAGGAACAAGAATCAACAATCATAAAAAGTTTTAAATTTGAACTTCAAAAGCATGGCTGGATTGGTAAACTTCCAGATGAAGCGTTTACAAACAAAGTAACAGCACAACATGAACTTACTTTAGCATGGCATCGCCAAAAAAATGATAAAGATGAAGGTGGTTGTTATTTAAACAGATGTGCTGCTTGTGGTGCTGGAACTGGGCGCACTACTTTAGCAATCAATCGATTCGTGACTTATACAGATGGCCCATTAGAGGCGATGCTTGATAGTCTCTTTGAACTATTACCTGAAACAGAAAAGACTGATAAAAACTCTTCAAAGCGGAAATTACTTACCTTTTCCGATGGTCGTCAAGATGCAGCATTTTTCGCCTCAGACTATCAACGTACCCATACCGAAATGCTGTACCGTCAGATGCTTTGGCAAGCATTTCATCAGGTAAAAAACGCTGAAGGTATTACATCTGTTAATCAAGTAATTAACCAACTGAAAGCAAGATTTTTAGAATTTTATATTCCTCATCCTGACCGAAAATCTGATGCAAATTATAAAAGTTACCGTCCTAACGATCCAGATGAAGAACCTAAAGATAGAAAAAATAAAATAGATGCAGAAGATTTAGCTCAAAAACGAGCTAAGGAAATATTACTTAGAGAATTTGCTCTCGTTTTGAACCGTCGTTCAACTTTAGAAGCGTTTGCATTAGTAGCTTGCCATATTGATTTAGATGAACGATTGATTGAACTGGTTGCGGGTCATTTTGGAATCACAAACGATGAAGCAAGGATTTTTTTAACAGTCCTTACAGATATTATTCGTCGTGCAGGAATTGTCAGTATTGAAAATTCATCTTATTATTTCCCAGAAACTGGAGGGGATAGCCGTCGTCCCGAAATGGTAGATGCTCAGGGTAAATCCAAGAACTATTTATTTTTGAAGGATAAATTAGACGATGAAATCAAGAAATTTAAAGATTCAATTTCATTTATACCCTGGAAAAATGGGAAATTAAGAAAGCCATTCAATCGGCTAGGTTGGTATTTATCACAAATATTTGGTGAAGAAAACATTCCCAGCAAAGAGGATTTTTTATGGCTCTCCCGTCAGCTTCAAGATTTTGGCTTACTTGTTCCAGCCAAAAAGGAATATCAACTTAACTGGGGACAGTTAAATATTATTCAAACACAGGAAGATTGGTATCAGTGCAATTGCTGCCAGCAGGTTTTTCATGTTCCAGGTTTATCAAAAATCACGAAGGCGACACTTAACGTCCAAAAATGTTCAGCTTATAAGTGTAAAGGTACTCTTGAACCTTACACACCAGAAAAAATTGAACAAACTGCTGCCGAACATTACCAGCAATATTTAATTAAAAAACGCTCACCTTTACCACTGCGATCGCAAGAACATACAGCACAGCTAGGTGTTGCAGAACTAGAAAAACGCGAAAATCGTTTTCGCCAAGGTCGCATTAATATGCTCAGTTGTTCGACAACTTTAGAAATGGGTGTAGATATTGGTGAGTTGCAAGCGGTGGTTCTTCGCAATTTCCCTCCCCATGTTAGCAACTACCAGCAACGAGCCGGACGCGCTGGACGACGCACAGATGGTGTAGCTATTACTTTAATGTATGGGCAACGTCGTCCCCACGACCGCTTTTATTTTGAGCAACCAAAAGAGTTAATTGCTGGTAGCAATCAAATCCCCAAGCTTGATTCTGGTAACTTCCAAATACAGCAGCGTCACATTCATGCTGAGTTACTAGCTGCATTTTTACGAAAAAACTGGAATCTCAGTGCAGAAGAAATAAAAATAGCAGAGTTTTTGGATTTACCACTAGAAAATCCTGCTTCCTCTGAAAATTTCACTCCTCCTGCTGAAGCCAAGATTTGTAAGTTACAACAATGGTTAAATAGCAATGAAGCAGCAGACCTAGCCACGCAGTGGCTAACTCGGTTAGGTAGCTCTGAAAGTCAAGCTGCTATAGTGCTGAGAGGCTTTAAAGATGGGATTGAAGATTTTCAAGAGCAGCAACTTCAAGATTGGAATAGTTTAGCGGAAGATATGCTTGAACTACGAAACCGCATTACCGATCCATCTGAAACAAAAAATTTAGAGAAAATAGCCAGACTTATTGCTGGGACAAAGCGCGAACTTGATAAAATTGGCTCTCGTCGCCTACACAACGAACTAGCGCAAGCCAGTATCCTACCAATTTATGGTTTTCCTATTGACGTAGTTCGCCTTTTGACCGGGGAAAGCAATGAGTATAATTCGGCACAAGGAAAACATCGACTAGAACGCGATCGCCGACTTGCTCTTGGTGAATATGCTCCAGACCAAGAAATAATAGTAGATGACCGAATGTACAAAAGTGTTGGCATTCTCAAACCAACAGAATTAGAACAAAAGTTCTATTGGGTTTGTCAAAATTGTAATCATTTTTTAGATGCTAATACGGGAGATGAACTAGTAGAATCTTGTCCCGTCTGCGGTGATGAGCCATCTTCACCTGCGGCTAAAAAAATGAAACTTTACAAAGTTCCTAAAGCATTTACAACTGATTGGGAAAAACTTCCAGAAGTCACCCCATACATTAAACCGCAGCGTCAACCAGTATCTCAGATTTTTTTAATAAATGATGGAGATTTATCAGAAACCTTACCTCCACAATTGGGTTTGTATACTCTTACTGTTAGCAAAGGTGGAAATTTCTTTTTAGCTAATCAAGGTTCCTATGGTAAAGACAAAGGGTTTGATAGAAAAGGATTTGCAATTTGTACTACCTGTGGACGCGATTTGAGCGATTTATTACCCAAAGGAGAAACGAAAAAAAGCCGAGGTAAAAAAGGAGCCAATAAAAACTCTGCAACTAGCCAACAATCATCGCAAATTCCTCATACTCATCCCAGAACGGGAAAACCATGTTCTGGCCGCTATACATTGATGCATTTGGGACATGAATTTTGTAGCGATTTACTAAAAATTGTCTTTGACTCCAAAACCGAACCTACACCCCTGTTCGGCGAAGACGGAGAACGCGAAGATGACGGCGAAATTTTTACCAATACAAAAAATCGCAACCGAGGTTTAGAATTTTGGCGTTCTCTCACCTATGCATTGTTAGCAGCAGCAGCCCAAGTAATTGACGTACCGCGTACAGAATTAGATGGGCTGTTTACGCCTCGTTCGGACAAACGCGCTAACATTATTATTTATGACAATGTGCCTGGAGGGGCAGGATACAGCCGTCGCATTGCCGAACGCTTTGATGAAGTTTTAAAGACAGCATTAAAAATAGTTTCATCATGCAACTGTGCAACTAGTTGTTATGACTGTTTGCAAACTTACTCAAACCAGCCATTTCACAACCAATTTAATCGTCATTTAGTGGCAGATTTTCTTAGACCGATAGTTGAGCAAGTCAGTCCGGATGAAGAATTACAAAAATTTGCTCCCAACTCTAACAGAATAAGTTTGTCTCTCATAGCAGATAACTTACCAGCAATTTGCCGAGCGGCTGCACCAGATACTTTAATTTATTTACCCAAACTAATTGATGAGTTTGGTTTAAATAAAGGTTCAAATTTGCCTTGGTTAAATCTGCTTACAGATGCAGTTTATTCTATGAGACTGATTAATAAGCCACTTGAATTAATAGTAAACCATTTGCCAGACCCCAATGCACTTTCAGATGCTTCTTTAGATCAACGAAATCACCTCAAGGTTTGGCGAAAACGCTTACAACAGTTGATAGACCAAGGTTTAGTAAAACTTTACCAGGCTTGTGCTGAACATTTTCCTGAAAATTTACATCAGGATGTCCCAACTCTCTGTTTCAATAGCAACCAAAGTAATCGTATTGCACTGTCATTGCAGCAATTCTCAAACAATGAACCACCAACATGGTTTCAAACCCGAAGCCTAGAAGGTGTTAAAACAGTTTTTAGTCGGTTAGAAACATTACGCCAAGAAGCAAGACTTGTTCAAGCATTTGAGTTAGAAGATATAAACACTACCGTAATCTTCTTAAATCCTTCTGAGAAGGAATGGCGCGGCGACTTCAGCATATCAGAACTTAGAAATAAACTGAGATTAGAGACTGCTTTATCTGGAAGCAAGGTGACGAAGATTATCTACCGCGATCGCTATTTGAGGGAAGAAGGGGCTTCCATTTTAGTTGAATTATTAAAATGGGGTGGATTTGATACTCAATCTCATGTAGAAATTCTCACAGCCGAAGATAAGGATGCTAAGAACGCTTTTACCATAGAGAAAGTGCTTAAAAAAATATTTGTTCAACTCCAACCAAATGAAAATAATTTGTTGGTTCGAGTTAAACGCTCAGTTGATTTCAAACAATGGAGTCATCTTATTCCTCACGGTCGCGTTCTGGAAATCTACCGACAAGACGGACTGCATTATCAAGTGATTTTTGACATTGGGATGACCTTTTTAGCAAGAGAACAAGGAAAGTATCGTGTTAGATTTACCACTTATGTAGTAGTTGAGAAAACCATTTAAGATTTGAGGATGGCGAAGAATTGGCGTTACACAATTGAAAAAGCAACAGGTCAGTTTCAAAACAGCTAATCACGGGAAAACCCACAACTAAAACTAGCGCATCTCAATTTATTGGGGCTTATTTTGGGTCAAGACAATTGTTTTATAGCGAATTTCAAAAACCTT
Source organism: Nostoc cycadae WK-1 (assembly GCF_002897135.1). NCBI lineage: Bacteria > Bacillati > Cyanobacteriota > Cyanophyceae > Nostocales > Nostocaceae > Nostoc > Nostoc cycadae. Next base: position 33,311 of record NZ_DF978432.1, read on the forward strand.
CAACATCTTCTCCTCCCACACCACCGGAGCCTTCCCCAAAAAGCCAATCGCCATCACTGTCGGCATTACCTTCGCCATCCACCTGAAGATTTAAGGAAGGTATTAGCTGTTCAATTTGGCTTTCAAGTCGGGAGATCGCCAGTGTTAAAGAAGCAAGTTGCTCCCTATCCTTCTTAATTTCATTTGAAATCCCCACCCGCAATTGATTTAACCGCTCCTGGAGCGTATGCACTTCCGTTTTGGTCGCAGAAGGAATATTCACCTTCTCTTCCAGGGCGGCGATTTGAGCTTTCAACGCTTCAATTTCAGCAGCAGTTGCACTTACACCATCCGCACTCTCTTCCACAAGTGCATTTCTAATACAATCCAGTACAAACTCCTTAAAAGTTAAGCGCAACTCCTCAGCACGCTGCTTGGCCTGCTTCACCAACTCCCGGTCTTCTTCAGACAGAAGTTTTATATTTATCTGCGGATATTCCACCATCGGGCATCCCAACACGGCTAATACCATCATCGCATACGGGATATCCGCGGATATACGATATAGATTATTTTCGATGAGTAATTTTGTGGTGCTTGGGAAACAACTATCATAAAGATACCGGGAATTACAGTTCTCGGCATCATAATTATCAGTGGGGGTTGGGGATTTATCTTATGGAAAATTTACCCGTCAAAAGCGTGGAATCACTTGCTGTGGAGGTGGTGACTCTACCGCTTGATGAAGCTCGTGTTGCGCTTGTGGATTATTATTTTCCCAACCGCCAGAAAATTAATTCGACACAACAGCTAATTGAGCTATGGGTGCATTCTGTCACTATCAAAAGCGACCAAACACGACGGGCATATCGGCAAATTGGTTATGAGCTTGTCGATTATATGCAGTCGCGGTTTGGGATATCTGATTTGAGGATGGTAACGTTATTCCATCTACACGCTTATCTGGCTTGGCTCAAGGATGAAAAGCCAGTACGAGGAAAGAAAAATACTTATGGAATTAGTAAAAATACTGCGGCTAAGTACACGGCGGCGATTAAAAGTTTGTGGGAATGGGGTACTAGAGCTTCTATTGGTTATTTTGCTATCGACTTGGGCAAGGACTTAAGCATACAGTGGGACGATAAGCTCGCAGAGCGCATTCTCTCGGAACGCGAGATTGCTAAGTTGGAAAAAGCGGCGATGGCAGTAGACTTACAACACAACACTAATAAGATGCACTGGCTGCTGTTTACTCTCATGTTTTACAGTGGGGTGAGGGCGGGAGAAATTGCGCGGCAAACTTCTGATTATGGTAAGCGCATAGTTACGCCGGGGTTATTTTGGCGGCAGTTTCGGGAGGATGGAGATTGTCTGTTATTAACTGTGACGGGGAAACGAAATAAAACCAGGACTATTAGTCTCGATCCAGAAACTAGTGCGGTGCTACTGGATTACCGTGGCGATGCCAGCAATGATCAGCCGGTGTTTCCTAGTCCCAGTCGGCGGGATAGGGGTAAACCTCTAAGCGATCGCGGGTTGCGACTGATGATGGAGGAAATTTCTGCTTGTGCGGGAATTAAGTTCAGCGCCCACTTTCTCCGCCACACTCACGCAACGCTGGCTAAGAAAAATGGAGCTTCTGATTTTGACTTGCAAGCAGATTTGGGCCACGCTTCCCCGGCGACAACTGCAAAGTACATTCACCATGTTGGGCGTGTTGGGACTTCTCACGCACTGCGTAGAAAAAGCAAACATAGGTAAAAAATAAAAAACGTAGGTGTACCCCTACGGGGAAGCCACTCCAGAAGGCATCGCCTCAGCCGGGCGGTTAGGCCATCGCACTCATACGCTCATCATGATAGTGTCAAGGTAGTTATCAAGATGGAAACACGCTCAGTTGTTCCTGTCCGCGGATAATTTTACCTAGATAATACCTAGACATTACCTAGATATGAGCAATACAGGGAGAACAAAGAAGCTAGCATCTTTCAACTGTGACCAAAAGATGTGGGAGCAGTTTATCGCCCGTTGCAACTCGAAAGGCACGACAGCAACAGCGACGCTCACCCGTTTTATTGAGCTATACCTAGATGGTTCTTTAGATGACCTTGATGCAATTGCTGGTAATGAAAATAAACGTTTGGACTCTTTAGAACAAAAAACTGAAGAGATAACAGCCCAAATGAAACAATTCGCCGAGGCGATTATTAAAATTCAAAATTATCTCAACAACCAACCGAAACGGCAGAAGAAATCGTACAATAATAATTCATATTATCAAGGGCAAACTCCTCGAATCCAACCGCTAACGGAAGAAGGTTTAGCTTCAAGACTTGGTGTAAGTGTAGAAACTATACGCGAGCAGCGAATTAATCTGCCACCACCGCTTTTTGTGGGATGGTGCAAAGGCAAGGATAGAGCAGGGTTAGGATGGGAATTTAATCAGGATACGGGGTTATATCATCCGGCAAGTTAGAATTTTTATTAATTTTAAGAATTTCTGAATTTACACTGATTCGCTCTGTTAATGCGATCGCTGTTCAGAAAAGGAGTGGGATGGTTGGTCATAGTTGCAGTTTATCAAGAGTAGGAGCGCAATATTGTAACGCTCCTTGAATTAACCTCTGCTAGCTAAAATTTTAATTATGTACGGGTACATCTGACGAAGCAATGTAGGGAAATGGCAGAACTATACAAGGCTGGAATAATTGAGGTAACAGAGGCAGAAGCTGAAGATGAGGATGAAGATTTATTTGAAGTCGCGGTGCATTTTGACGGCGATATTTTTCTTCCCAGCGTTGTTTTTGAAGGCAAAGACCACGCATTGCGGCAAGCTAAAAAGCTTTATGATTGGCTAGAAGCTAATCATAAAGAAATTAAGGGTGAGCGACTACGTTGGCAATCATACACAGTTAATCGCGAATCTTTAAGAGAATACCCAGCTTGCTATTTACCTTACTACTACTCAAGATATGAGCAAAGTTTAGAAGTTTCAATTTTTGAGCGAGATCAAGAAGCCATTGCTTATGGTTGGTTGAGTGCTGAACCTTTACCCTACTATGTGGATAAAGAAAATAGTTTGGTAGTTATTGGAGAAATTTCAGATGATGCTGTGCTAGCTGGTTGGCATAAAGCCACTGATATACGCAGTTACTTTTACTCTTTTATTTAGTAGTAAAATAGTCGTTATAAGCTTTAAGAATAAGTTAATAACTAGGAGCTTTAGGTGCAGCGAAAAATCGAATTAAAAAGAGGTAGCGATAACACATCTGTTGAAGCATATTTGGTAGATTTAGGACAAAGACACGTTGATGATTATGTAAATGATTGGGTCGAAAAATTAAGGTTATTTACTCAAGAAGATAAATACTGGGACTGGATATTTAAATTAAGATATATTTCTAATCAAGCAAATCTTGAAGGTTATGCAGTTGAGTGCGAAAACAAAACTCAAGGATTAATGATAATAGAAACACAAATGCACGGTTCCCGGTTGAATATTGGTAAGAGACTAGTTTATGTTGATGGTATTGCAACTGCCCCCACTAACCGAATTTAAATTCAGCGTCCGCCTCAATTCAAAAGTGTTGGTCAAGCACTTTTAAATTTTGCCAGAATTAGAAGTGTTGAGCTTGGGTATGAAGGTAGAGTAGGGTTGCATTCTTTACCAAGGTCTGTAGGATTTTATGAAAAACAAAATATGTTTAACTGCGGGTCTGAAGAAGAATACGATAATTTGGTTTACTTTGAGTATGGTGTATTGAGACGGAGAGCAGGTGAAAATTTATGAATCATCAACAGCAAAATAATAATTCTCAGGTGAACGAGCCAGTAACAACCCAAGAAGCTATAGATTTACTTTTTGGTGAAGGATGGCTCGATGAGGCTGTTCGTATCGAAGATGAAGCCAATTGCACTATTGGTGCTGGTTTGGATTGGGGTAATGCACTACCACCTTTAATGCTTAACCTTCCTTTATTTGGTCGCCTATCAACGCTGCGTGTATCACTTAACCGTGAAATCAGGCTAATAATTGAAACATGGGATTTAGGTGTAGGTACAAAAGCAGCAACAGAGACTGCAAGGAGACGCATTAAAGAACGGTTGTTATCTCCTGCGCCTGAGCTATTACCTTACTTAGAAGCCACCCTGCTGCAAGATGATTTGTATGGTGAAGAATTTATATCTAACCGCGAAGCTCTCAAATCGCTACTTGCAGTACTTCTTACTGATTATGATAGAGCAGAAATTGCAGAGACGGCTGCTAATTCAATACGCGCACAAGTTATGTCGCAGGTGAATTTTTCCGAAAAACTTTCTGCTTAAATACTTAATATAATAACAACAATATTGCATCAAATTAAATCAAATTCATCAAAGGAGCAACCGCAAGAGTAGTAGGTACTTCAGTAACGCACAAGCAGAGCCTAATTATTAAAATTATTGTGTTGACAGATTCTTGCTCCCAGCAGCAAAAACGTGGTTGAGATGACTGTAAAAATTGCCTACCAACTTGACAAATGGCTTCAATCGAAGTGGCAAAGAGATACGCGATTCTACACCTTAACCCTTTGCCAAAACCTATTTGGAGAATGGACGATCACTAAAACTTGGGGCAGTGCCATATATAGAGGATTTGGCAAGTCAAAAGATTTAGATTGTCCTGATTATCAAGCCGCGTTAATAACTTACTACAAGCTCCAAGAGCGAAGAGAAAAGCGAGGGTATAAAAGAGTTGACCTGTAGTCAAGATATTGATGAATCTTTAGCTAGTCGCCATGAAAGTAGTTCATAACCTGATAAAAATTTATCAAATTTCTCCTTGCTATACTGGTAAATATTTTTCGTAACATCCTGACAGAAACCTCTCTCGATAACCAGTCTGACGATACCAACGTTCAAACTCTTCCTCAAAAGGAGTAATCGCCCATTCTACCTTGACCATTTTCTACGTTGTAGAATTTAATTTAGAGAAATCACCAATAATTATAAGAAGGGGAAAATTAATTTTCTCCCTTAATCATCAGAACTATAACAAGCACTAACGTGCAACTTCATTAGATGAATTGAAGTTGTATAGAGATGAAAACTGTTATAAAGTCTAACCCCAAAAAGGCACAAAAATCCCCAAAATCTACATTGCAGGCTCAACGAGTTAGCCTGTTTTTAGATGAGGCAGATTATTACGACTACGAAGCAGAATTAGCACAAGAAAAGTCAGACTACTATCACTTGCGGTACGGGTACTAGATTCAATCTCTTTTCAAGCATCAACTCTTCCTAGTCAACAAGCAGTAGCAGTTACCTGCTACTGGTTTTTTATATCAAAAAGTAAATTATGACTCAAGCAATTGAACGCGAAATCAATCAACTCACGCTCAAAGAGTTAAGCTTAGATGCTGCTAAACTCTGGTCACAGATAGAAGAAGCAAGCGAGTTAGGCGAAGAAGGTAAAGTAGAACAACTCGTACAAGAACTTATGGGTGTTCAAGATGGTATCGAAACCAAAATTGATGCGATCGCCTGGGTAGTAGACCAGTTAAATCTTGACCTTGAAACCTGGGAAGAAAGAAAAGCACGAGTAGCCGAACTCCACGACCGGGTAATTTCACGTCGTAAAACTCAACTTGAACAAATCAAGCGTACCCTGATACATCTACACGAGATTGGATTAATCAGTGACAAAAATATTGGTAAAGAAAGGGTTATTGAAATCAGGGATAACCCACCCAAAGTCGCTAACTTACTAGTAGAGGTAGACGATCAAGAATTTCCTGATGAATTTAGAGTTATTAAGTACCAAGCTAATAATAAGGCAATTCTTGAAGCCTATAAATCTGGTAAAGATATTAGCGATGTTGCTGAGATAACTATTGGGAAACAGGTACGGTTTAAGGTGCAATCAGCTACTAAGGGGCGCAACAAGAAAAACCACAACTAATGGCATACGCCTCAACCATGTAAATCAAACACAGGTATATCCCATCATTTTACAAATATATCATCAAATGGTTAAGAGTCAAATCTTAATCATTTTTATTTTTTTTAACCTATACCTCAATTTTAAACTTATTAAAAAAATCATCAAAACTTTGCTTAGATTTAAAGTCAGTGAAGATATACTCAGTAAAGTAGTAAATATCAATTTTAGCAACAGTAACTATACCAGACTAAGTACAAAAAATGTTACGATAAACTTGTAAATTTAACCTTATTTGGTGTAGTTCGATAAGTAATTTCAATTGATTATGTATTTTCTAATTTCCAACTATCAAGATTATAATTCAAACTAGCCCTAAGTTTAATCTTCAGGTATGCAATCACCATAAATAAAAATTAAATATTAGCTATCGGGAGCCACCTTCAAATGTCATATCATCAAAATCGAAGTATAGTTATCCGTAACGCTATTATCAACAGTTTGTTTATTATTTGGTGTTTAGTTTGGCGTACTGGTTTGGGGCTAACCTTTTTCATCATCTATGCTTCCCTGGGCTACATATATAACTGGCCATTCTACCTTCCCATTTCGATTATTTTGGGATTTGTCCCTTGGGGCTGGAAAGTGCAAGAAGAAAGAAAGATTAGAGAAGAAGAACAAAAAGTGAGAAATTTGAAAAATAAAATTGGAGATGGTGTTATCTATGCCAGAGCCGAATCAAATGTCGAGATAAATTACAGGGGAGTTATCTTCCTTAAATCAGTACTGGGTCTATTTGTTAGCGGATTTTGGGGGATAATACTTGGCTGGAAAGCTATTTTGGGAATGATACTACAGTTAGTTGATAATATTAGAACAGTTGTTAAATATATGTAGAGTGGCATCTTTATCTAAGCAAACCAAGCCTAAGATATTTCATTACTATTACACCATTAATTTATTATCAAGCCTTTACTTCAGAGTAAATTTACACAAGCTCACGCTTTGATATAAATAGAAAGCTGGCATACCGCTTCATTAAATAGCCAGCTACTAGTTATATCAACAGGAGTTAAAACAATGGAATTAGCACAGTATATACTAACAGGGCTTCTCTACATTCTTATTTACGGATTTTCTACTCTCTTCATTTTCCAATTCTTGCTAGAGATATCTATTGCTTTTGAAAAGCACTGCAACTGCAATACATCCATAAAACCCACTGTAAGTAAAATTGAAAATTTAACTGATAAATCCAAACTGCGGATATCTAACAAAAATCAAGGATCTACAAACAAACATATCACTGTTGAAGAGTTAAGGAAAAGATGCTCACAAGCTGGAATAAAATGGAGTTACGCTATTCAAGTATCTAAAACAGGCAAGAAACGACATCTCAATCGAGAAGAAATGTTAATAGCCTTAAACCAGATGAAACAGTCAGCATAATAAAAATATAAACTGATAGTAATTAATTCTATTATCAGTTTATATAAAATGGACAAGTATTGTATTTGTTGGCGAAGAAAAAATTCTAGTAAAGACGCAATACCCATAATTTTCAATCATCCAAATTCTAGACAAGAAGCAATAATGAAAGGTGATTATGGAGAGATGGAATTATGGGATAACCTAACTGCTGCTCAAGCAGAAGTAAAAAAATTTAATCACAGATATCCCAATCTCTTCTTTTGGGTAAAAGAACCAAATGTCAAATAATCATCCCTACAAAATTATTCCTGACAGAATTACCAAACTAGCAGAAAACCAGATTTTTGTATTTGGCAGCAACACAGAAGGAAGACATGGTGCTGGAAGTGCTTTATTTGCGCGACAGTACTGCAATGCAGAATACGGTAATCCCCAAGGACGACAAGGACAATCCTGGGCGATCGTGACCAAAGACCTAAATAAGGGTATCCGGTCAATTCCCCTTCCCCAAATAAAATCCCAAATTGAGAAACTAGTCGAATATGCAAAGACTCATCCTGAACTAGAATTCCTAACAACCAGGGTTGGATGCAACCTTGCAGGATACACCGACTTAGAGATAGCTTCCCTAATTGCAAATTTCAATCTTCCTCCTAATATCTGGCTGCCCCAAGAGTTTGTTGATTGCCTCATAGAAGATAAACCAACCCTAAAAGTGGCATTTACAGGAAACAGTCACAAAAAATTTGATGAGGAAGGATGGAAGCAGGTGCGTAACCGACTCGAAGGCATGATTGTTCGTGCTTGCGATCGCGCCCTTGAGTGGGGTTACAAACGCATCCAGTTTTATTCAGGTATGGCTTTGGGAGTTGATACAGCAGCAGTAGAGATAATCTTAGGCTTAAAAGATAAGTACCAGTATCCTATTGAGATAAATCTTACTGCTGCCGTACACTGCATTAACCAAGATGCCAAATGGAATAATCTCGATAAGCAGAAGTATCATTGGCTGTTATCCCAATGCGACGCTATCAAATTTATTTCCAACTTACCTTATCAAGAAGCTGGAGGAATCAAATGTTTAAATGCTCGTAATCGATGGATAGTTAATCAAATAAAAAATGCCCACGATATGATGATTGCTATCTGGGATGGGCAAGCGGGAGGAACAGCTAATTGTATCGCTGATGCAGCAAAATTAAACCGCAGAGTCATAATTTATAACTGGGTTACAAACACTTATCAAAAGTTGGGAAATTGGTAAATTAAACAGCAGTCTTATTGACTGCTGTTTAAGGTATAGGCCAGTAGTTCTAATCAAGGGGACTACACACAGCCTTACCGCCCCGATTCAGAACATGAGTATAAATCATCGTAGTTTTTACATCCTTGTGTCCGAGTAATTCCTGCACTGTGCGGATGTCGTAGCCGTTTTGGAATAAATGGGTAGTAAAACTGTGGCGAAACGAAGGATGTTATACGGAAAAATTCTTGATAACACCAAGGGATATACGGAAAAAATCCATATAATACTCCCGTGAAGGGTGGTTATACGGAAAAATTCGGTATAATATCCGAATAAGTAGGTAAAAAAGAAGGTTTCCGTATATTCAGACAGGATTTCGTTGTAATGCTTTATATATTAGGGTTAAAAAAAGATTATACGAAAAGTTTCCGTATAATAAATAGTTAGGCTTACCTTGCAGTACTTGATGAGATGGATATTTCTATTGCAGAGAGCCACAAAGTTCAGAGGATAGATATATGCATGAATTAGCGTTGGACAGCCAAAAGTTAAATGAATTAGTTGATAAGTGTAAACATTTTTCAATTTACCCTAGAGATATTCCTTCCTATGAGAGAGGGAGTCTTCAGAAACCCGGCGTTAATGAATTACTAATCGAACTAGTAAATCAAGCTATTGAAGATTTATTGGTTTTATCACAGCAAGAAAGAAAGAGCTTAGTAAAAAGCTATCCTGCTGCAATGAATATATATATTGATATTGATTCAATTGATTTTAATGACGAAATAGATATTAAAAAAGTAGCTGTTTATTATATCGGAGCAGAAATACATCGACGAAAATATTCTTTCAAGAAAATAGTGAATGAAACGACTGAAAACAGTACAGTTATAAATAAATTTCCAGAACTTAAGCAAAAGCTAGATGATGACAATCTTCTACTTATTGATGATTCATTCACAATGCATGATTACGGTATAGAGTATGAGGGTTATATTATTCAATATCATCGTTTATTACGTTCAAAATATTTGTCTTACTCAAATTCCAAATTTTTAGGTCGGTGGATTTCCTATTATGAAAGTAAAAAACTTTCTAATAGTTTCCGCATCGCAGTTGATCATCATAGCGAAGTGTTACCAAAAGAAAATTATGGGCAAGTTTTAGAATTTGATACCTGGTATGGACCTGCTTTCGATCTGGATCGCATAGACGATCCGAGTTACACTGGGCTAACAGTTGTCAAAAGGAATAAAAACTCCCTTTTTGAAGATAGCTATAAATTAGATAGAACCGAGTTCTTTTGGAGTCATAAAGATGGCATAAAAACATTTGAAATAGAAGAAATATCAGATAACGGTCAGTGGTATGACCATTATCTTTTTAATAGATATATCCATAGTGAGCGTGACACTAATAGAGGAGTTACTCGTCATTTAGATGGTGCAGTTAAGATATATCTAAAAAATGACTATCAGAGAAGGTTTGAAACATATTTGCCGGACAAAAGTAGTTACAAAAAAATCAAGATGTGGCGAGTAGACGGAGATATAGATGTTGATAGATGGATTACTCTAATCTCGTTCTTCTATGATGGGAACGAAATGGTGTATGAATATTTTGACCCAGCAGGTTTTAAGGAGAAGTTTGAGTTAAGAGTTAGAGACTTCAAAGAGTGGAAAAAACAACAAAATGATGCACATTAATCTGGCAGTTTTTGGGGTTGTTGTGACTTTAGAGCCTAACAAGTGCGATGCAGCGGATTGAAGAAAGTTTTTGATGATAGCAAGGGGATCTACAACCGCTGATCGCAAACGTTAAATATTTTTTATATCCTTAGTTTCTTCTCTGGCCAAGATAGCCTTGGCGGTAATCACTCTTCTTTAATTTGGAAACTTGACGTGCAGACCACTGACGCATAGGAGTAACTTTCTCTACATGAAGTAGCTTCTGGCGATAAGTATCATTGCCCGTTAGTTGAGCGATCGCACCAGCAATAAATCGAGCGCAGCGTTCTGGTTGAGACGAAACTTGTTCTTCTGCAAAGCGGATAACCAGCCAGTTTGCATCGACAAAACACTTGTTTCTATAGTCATCCTCGCCAATACAGTGAGTAGGCTTCCCAGTTGCAAATGAGATAGGTTCATCAACCTCCAAGTCGATGTGCAAGCCAGTATTTGGTTCAACCATCAGAAAATCAGCCGTAAATGGTAGTTGATGCCCTGATGGAAACATCATCTGCTGAGGAGAAACAATTTCACCAAAATAATGTTTGAGAACATTTTCAAACAGTTCCTCACTTGCCCCAATTGGTGCATCTCCTTGCCCAGACGGAAAAACTAAAGGGGTAAACTGTTTTTTGTCTTTAACTAACTCTGGAATAACAACGATTGGATATTCCGGTGTTTTGGCCATAACTAAAAATCGAAAAACTTGGAAAATCAGAACTCTTGGCAATTATCTAAATTCATAACACCATTACACAATCAACAAAATACTGAAAAGAAACCAACTTTTTTCTAATTTTTTGGATTTAGAAATTAGAAAATTATCAGTTATCGTACAGCATCCCTTCTAGATAAGATTGCTTCTGATTACGCTACAAGCAACTAAGATGAAGTCTAGCTTTGAGTATCTAGAAGACCTGCTTGCGGACAATTATCCAATCATCGCCTGTGAATCTCCCCTCCAAGAACGTCACCGCTTCCTCATTCGTATTACTACTTCCTGTCGGCAAGTAGGTAAAAAAGTCTATATATGGAATTTAAGCGAGGACAGGATTAAAGAATTAGTTTTCAGCCCTGAAAATAATCTTATTTTTCAAGAGTTTCACGACTATAAACCTTCCATAAAACAAAATACAGAAGATTATTTTCAAGTACTCAATTTTTGGAGGGTTTATTCTGGCACTGGAGTATTAATCGTTGAGAATATTTTTCCTTGGTTAAAAGAAAGCATAACTAAAGATACTGAATTTATTCTTCTATCAGAATGGATTAAGTCGTCGCTAGTTAATCTAAAATTTCATACAAATAATAGCGATAAGACTACCATATTACTAGGAGCCAATGCCGAGATAGCAAGCGAAATAGCAGCAGAAATACCCCTTTGGAGTCAAGAATTACCAGATACACAAGAAATAATTGCTAGTTTAATTAGCAGTAATTTATTTCCTTTAATTTATACTGAACAAGACTATTTAGAAATTGCTAACGCTAGTGCTGGTCTGTATATTGCTGATATTATTTCTTGCATAACCGATATTAGAAAAAATCATGAATTAGGAAATTCCAGTGAGATAGCAAAGCTTCTACTAGCAAAAAAAATTCAATTGCTCAACCGCTTGTATGACATCGAATTCTTACCTCCACCAAAAGTCGAACTTGGTGGGTTAGAACTCATGCAGCAGTCATTCAAAAAGTTCAAGCGATTGCTTACGCCGCGTGCCAAACAATACAATCTGCGCGTACCCAAGGGAATTATGCTTGTGGGTCCACCGGGGACAGGAAAATCACACTCAGCAAAAGCCTGTTCCCAGAATATGGGTATTCCCCTCATCATGGTCGATTGGGGCAACTTTAGAAGTTTTGGCAACCAAGCAGAAATGAAACTCAAACGCTTGTTGCGACTGGCAGATAGGCTCAACCAAGTAATTTTGTATTTCGACGACTTTGATAAAGGCTTCGCCGGGGATGATGACCTCGCCAAACGGCTGGCTGGTCAGCTTTTGACGTGGATGCAAGAGCGCACGTCAGATGTACTGGTCATCGCGTCAGTTAACCGCATGGAATGGCTGCCACCCGAACTCACCCGTGCTGGACGGTTTGACTATTTATTTAAAGTAGACCTGCCCAATAATGGGGAAAGATATAGTATCTTCAAACTGCACGCTGCCCGGTTTGACGAACGCTTTCGCAATGGCGACGACCCCTGGAGTGAGGAACAGTGGCGCAGAATTCTTAAAGCCACCAATCGCTGTGTAGGTGCAGAAATCCAGACAATTGTTGAACGCGCCGCTAGTACCATATTCTGCGAAACCATAACAGAAGATACCTACTCAGAAAGCCAACTCTCCACACTCGAACTAACAATCGAGGCATTACTAGAAGAACGTCGTCAGATTAACCCGCTTGCCATCCGCGAAGCCGATAGAGTCGAGTCGATGCGTAACAAAGCTGACCAACAAGCTTTACCTAGTAGTCCTCTAGACGAAAGCAAATTTGCTGTTGGCAACATTGATATTTTCAGCTAGCACACCTCATAAATCAATTCAAAGTTTCATCATGTTTGGACAAAAGCAAATGTAACCAAAACATTTCAACTGTTCATAATGCTTGCCATTTCTAACCACTTTATTACTTTATTTATCTAAAACTATGGAAGTCACAAGACAAACTGCTCAAACCAACATTCAAACTAAACAAGCACAAAATTCAGAAAAAAGCCTATTTTACCAATTCATCAAATTTATCAAATTTGTTGGGCCAATTGCTGGTTTTACTGCTGCCCTCTCACCCCTACCGCTATACTTTTGGACTCGCCAGCCCCAGTATTTACCTATTGGCGCGACCTTTACCAGTAACAATCAAACAGTTCAACTCGAATTAGCAGACGATAGAAAAGAATATGCCCACGGACTCAAATTTCGTAATTCGATTCCTGAAAATCACGGAATGTTATTTGTCCTCAACAAACCTGAAAAAGTTAAACTTTGGATGAAGGATACGTATATTCCTTTAGATATGATATTCCTGCGAGATGGAGTTATCAAATCAATTGTAGAAGCAGCTCCCCCTTGCAAAACCAAAACCTGTCCTAAGTACGATTCAATCTATCCTGTTAACCAAGTTATTGAACTACCTGCTAACAGTACTAAAACCCTCAATCTCAAAGTAGGTAAGAAAATCCAACTCGATTTCAACATAAATAAAACGCAGAATTAGTTGGCAGAGAGTTGATCCATCACAACAACCTAGCGGTAAACAACCGTAATTACGCTACCTCATATATCAATGTTTGACCCCCGATATAGGCTATATCGGGGGTCAAACATTATGAAATAAACCACTGATTTAATTGTTGGAAGTTGTCAAGCAAATTTGTCTGAGTTTTTACTGGATGATTTACTGAAAAACATAGTGTCTAAAAATAGAAAATTTTTAGATGATTTCACGGTTATTAATCTCATAAAATAATTTCACAAGTGAGAATTTGGAGCAGATATTTACTCCAATCAAAACTTTGGTAAAAAGCAGTGTTTCGACCTTAGTTACTCTACAAAGTTTCATCCACTAATTTCTGAAATAATCTTTTTATGAAAACAGACTACGAATCTGATTTTGGTAGCGATAGCGAAGCGCTGCTGAGTTCGCGGAGCGTCTCGCAGAGAAGCGCAGATCGCATTCCTTCCCACGAAGAATACGGATACCCCGCTTCCACCCGTCGCAAAAAGCGCAACTGGAAAGAGAACGCTAGCATCGCCGGACTAATGGCAGTTGGTACTGGCTTGATGATTGCAGATATCTCACTCCACCACATGGTGATGGCATCACTCGCGTTTGGAACTGGCATCGTAGCGTTACTACCCAAGGAAGCAAACTTGCTACTTTCTAACTTTGAGAAATGGCAGCGCAAGTATGGCATCAATATTTATACTGTTCTGTTCTGCTTGGTAGGTGTAGTATTTATGTTGGACATTGCCACTGCACCTGCAAACGCCCAGTTCATGCAAAACGCAGAGGACTTCTTCACAGAATATTTTGAAGGTATTGACGAAACAATCATTCGATATGTATTTGCAGTACTGCGAGGTTTGTTCCTAATTTACCTTGGTATTGGTCTTATTAGGGTTGTTCAAGCAGCCAGAAACGACGAAGATTGGCAAACGATCGCCCGTACACCAATTATCGTTGCCCTCACAGTTGTAGTCGGAGACTTGCTTGCAGGACTGGTAACAGGCTGATACGTCACTCGTCAAAAAAGCCACCACGAGTGGCACAATTCCACAAGTGCCACTCATCAAGATTTCAAAAACTGACTTTCGTCTTTCGTCATAATGGCCAGAGAACGCGAATTTCGTACTGTCAACCGCGTATTAGGAGAACAGCCACGCCTTGGGCCATTCCCCGCCGACCAAATTGTTCCCTGGAGTGCGATCGCTCTCATCTCCTACATGGTAGTCAAGGGTTTTATGCAAGCTTCCTGGCTTGCAACCGGAATTGTAACCGCCTGGGGATGGGCAACCTGGTGGACAGTAAGTTCCAACAAAGCCTTTTTCGGTAAGTTTGTCGGCACACCCCGCATCACCCGTGGTTACAAACCTTTTGTCTCCCTCGTTAATCCTCTACAACCTCAACCCAAGAAAAAGCGCCAGCTGAAAAAACGCAGATAAAGCTTCTCAATTAATAAATATCACCGAACGAAACTACAGGCTATGAGTTCGACCACCTCAACGAAAATAAAGCACAAAATTGGTAAAAAATCTCTCGATACCGAACAATTAGGTGTTGTCAAAAATCTGACACCGTTTGAGGATATTACCCATTTAGCCGGGATTGCAAGTATCTCGCTTGCTGGTCGTAGAGATATCGGCGCACTTATTCTCCAGAAAAAAGAGGATATTCAAATCAAGTTCTGCTTTGACGTACAAGGAATTCACCCGTCCTTGCCCGAAGAACAGATTCTCCCCATTTTTGAAAATATTGAAGGCGGACTCAAAGAACTTCCCGAACGAGAAACCTTAACAATTCACCTTGGTTCGTTCACTGATGATTTTCTCCGGCAGCAGGAACTAAAAAAGATAGAGGATAAATGCGATCTAGAGCAATTAACTTTATTAGTGCGATCGGAACGTCTGCGAGCAAGAGAACTCACTGAAGCAGGAACCCGTAAAAATAAGTTTTTACGTTTCTGGTGTACCTATAGCGTCCTTGCTTCTGAAGACAGTCGCTCAAATGATGCGATTGAAAAAACTATCAAACAATTGCAAAATGCCTGGTTCCAATTTACTGGACAAATTCACGGTGTTCGGCAAGAACGAATCGAAACAATTTTACGGGATAGTTTTACCTCTGGGTTTCAACGGTGGGAACAACTTTTTACTAACTCAATGGGGCTTTCAGTGCGAGCAGTCACAAGTGAGGAAGTATGGTCGATTCTTTGGAGTCAATTTAACCGTAGCGACGCACCCAAAGTTCCCAATCCTGTCATATTAGATGAAGAGGGGCTTCGAGAAGTTCAAACCAGCGATTTCCATATTCGCCACCTGATGCTGGAGAATGAGAAATCTGTCCCGTTTCTCGATCGCAGCTGGGTAAGACTACAAGACAAGTATATCGGTGTCCTGCAATTTAGCGAAAAGCCCCAAGGGTGGGTAGACGAATACGCCCAGCTTCGATACCTCTGGGAAGTCATATCCAAAGAAAAAATCTCTGACACTGAGATTATCTGCCAGCTATCTAAAGCTAACCAGGGACTCGCCAAAACTGCTCTGCAACGAATTACCAAACAGTCAATTACCTCCAGCGCGATGTCTTCTGAGAAAGGGTCAATTGACGTAAAAGCTAATATGAACATCGAGGAGGCAGTTAAGGCACAAGAAACTATCCTCAGAGGCAGTTTGCCCATCCATACTGCTGTTGTTTTTTGTGTTCATCGTCACAGTCGTCAAAAACTTGATGAGGCTTGCCAATACCTTTCTAGCTGTTTCTTACGACCTGCCGTAGTTGATAGAGAAATCGAGTATGCCTGGAAAACATGGTTACAATGTGTACCTGTTGTCTGGGAAAATCTACTTACAAGACCCTTTAACCGTCGCCTCCCCTATTTCTCATCAGAAGTTCCCGGACTCATGCCGATAGTCAGAACAGCTACGGGAGATAAATCCGGGTTTGAGCTAATTGCTGAAGAGGGAGGAACTCCAGTACATCTCGACTTGTACAAGCAGCACAAAAATCTCGCTATTTTCGGTACTACCCGTGCAGGTAAATCTGTCTTAGTAGCAGGTCTATTAACACCTGCCTTGGCTCAAGACATTCCCGTAATTGCACTTGATTATCCCAAACCCGATGGTACTAGCACGTTTACCGACTATACCAAATTTATGGGAGAAGAAGGGGCATATTTCGATATTACTAAAGAATCGAACAACCTATTTGAATTACCAGATTTAAGGGGGTATGAACCTGAACTTATTAAGGAAAGGATGACTGATTTCAAGGAATTCTTGAAATCTACATTAATGATAATGGTACTTGGGACAAATCCTGTCGGGGTAAGTCCGACAATGATATCAAATATCGAGAGTATCATTACAATCACAATTGAAACTTTCTACAACGATGAGGATATCAAGCTGCGGTATAAGCTAGCACTAGAAAATGGATTAGGAACACCTGAATGGGCAGATATTCCAACACTTAAGGATTTCTATAATTATTGTTCGCCTGGGTTTATCAAACTTGATTCAATCACCAATAATAGTAAAGAAATTCTTGATGCTCTTGACCAAATCAGATTGCGATTAAAGTTTTGGCTGAACTCACGAGTTGGACAATCAATCGCCAATCCATCTAGCTTTAAAACTGATGCTCGATTGCTTGTATTCGCACTGCGATCGCTTGGGAGTGAAGCTGATGCAGCAGTCCTTGCCCTTAGCGCCTATTCCGCAGCATTACGTAGAGCTTTATCATCTAAAGTATCAATATTTTTCTTAGATGAAGCGCCGATTTTATTCAGTTTTGACAGCATAGCCGAGCTAATTGGTAGACTCTGCGCCAACGGTGCGAAAGCAGGTATACGTGTAATTTTATCTGCCCAAGAACCAGAAAGTATTTTCCAAAGTAAATCTGCCTCCAAAATATTTGCTAACATCACGACCCGCCTTATCGGTCGGATTCAAACATCAGCTGTTGACCCATTTGTTAACAGGTTTAAATACCCTTATGAAATTATCTCACGCAATAGTACCGAAGCATTCTTTCCAAAACGCGAAAGTATCTACTCACAGTGGTTACTTGACGATAATGGCAAACTTACTTTCTGTAGATATTACCCTGCTTATTGTTTACTTGCAGCAGTAGCAAATAACCCGAATGAGCAAGAATTACGCACTCTCTTCCTCAATAAATATGCCGATAATCCAATGCTGGGTATGGTGAGATTTTCTGAGGCATACATACAGACACTTCGCGGAGATGAGTTAAGCCAAGAAGCACAACATTTACTGGATAAAAATAACAATCAGCAATTAAAGCCAGCATAAATTATATAAGACAAACTAACAAATAATCGGGACTGAGAAAAAGAAGAATCAATAAATCATAAAAAAGTGGCTTAACTTTATTTAATTGCCACATTAGTTATTTTATCCACCAAAAGTATGAAACCAAAGTTCAAGTTTAGTAAGAAAGGGGCAATAATCGGGTCAATCATTGGTCTGGTTACTTTACTTGGTACAGCACCCAGTTATGCCTTTTCAATTGACGATTTTTTCAAGGTTTTAGGCAAATTCAATAACTATTTTGAGGAAACCAAAAACGAACTCACCGCAGCAGCTAATGAATGGGGTGGGATGAAAAGCGAAGCTAAAACTGCTATTCAGACTGGCAGTATGGATATGCCAGACCCAGTAAATTCAGCCGAAAAGCTCAAAGAGCAGCTCAAGGAAAAGGGTAACTGGAATGAAAGTAACACAGTTGAAGGTGCTGTAGGTGCAGCTAACGAACTGGAGAGAGAAACCACCCGCGCCACGATCGCCAGCGTCTTAGGGGAAGTCGGTCAGGAACGTACCAAAAATGAGATAGAAGCAACTGAACAAACTGTGGCTGAGGCCAAAGAACTCGCAGAATCTGCACAACCAATGGATGCTTCACAAAACATCCTCAAGGTCATTGCTGCCCAAAACTCGCAAATTGTCTCAATGTTGGGTCAATCTCGCATTGACGGACTGCAAACACGGCACGATGCCCAACAAACTAACCTGATGCTATCTCAACTTGCCGAACAGGGGGCAAGCGATCGCCGTCGTCAAAACCTGATGATGGACGGTATCAGCGCCCAGTACATCGAAATCAGCGGGTTTAGCAGTCTCAAAACCACAGCAGGTGAATAATTCACCTTAATCAATCGGTCATCTCAATTGCAGAGATGACCAAACCTTCACGCCTGTTAACCAAGTGCTATGTTAGAACACCTCATAATTGCAACCGACCCATTTTTTGGACAAGACATTTTAGAAAATGCCGCAGCCGGGGCGCAACTAGTAGCTGAAGGTTTCAATGAACTTTGGCAAGAAACCCTCAACGGCAGCTTGTATGGCTCGATGTGCAAAGTTGGTCAGTTTTTTGCGATCGCCACACTCACCCTTTTTATGGTTGAGTTAGGCAAAAACTGGATAAATCAAGAGGATATGAAAGCTCTCTCCAGTTGGATATGGCCCATCCTGGTTATCGGGCTACTAGCTAACAATGGCACTTTACTCAGAAGTGGAACACTCGCCATACGAGGATACATTAATACTGTCAATAATGACATTCTTGAGTTTACTGCTGCCGGAGCAAACCTAGAAGTAGCATTCAATCGAGCAGTCGGCAATATTGCCCTCCAGCAGCAAGTAGGGGCGGCAATGGAAAGATGCCGCTCAATCCCTGGTAACACGCAAGATTCAATCACCTGCTTGCAAGAAGCAGAAGCAGAACTCAAAACCTCTGCGCCCGATCTATTCAAAGGAGAAGCCCCCGATAGCGGTAGTTGGGAATTTAACCCACTTCAGGCTTTATCTGATGCTAAAGACGCGCTCGAAAATCTCTCCCCTGGTCAAATCGCCGAAAAGATTGGTAATACTATCACCAGTACAATCGGTTCGATGATCACCGGATTTGTCGCAGTGATCCTCCTCGCCCTCAATAACGCTTACCAGTGGGGTATCGAATTCACGATGCTTTTAACTGCCCTACTTGGCCCGTTGGCAATAGGCGGTTCGCTACTCCCCTTTGGCGCAAAACCTATTTTCGCTTGGCTAACTGGTTATTTCACCGTTGGAATGGCGAAACTCTGCTTCAACATGATTATTGGTTTGTGCGGACAACTTATCGCTAATTCCGAACAAAATCAACCGATGATATTTCTGCTTTTTGTCGGGTTAGTTTCTCCTATTCTTGCGTCTGCATTAGCAGCAGGTGGTGGAATAGCTGTTTGGACAGGATTAGGTAAAACAGTAGCATTTGGCTCTGAAATTGCAGCAGGAATCGCTACAGGTGGAGCAAGTACAACTGCTACGGTTGCTGTTAACGCCACTAAATTTGTTAGTTCCAAAATCAAAGTTAAAAAGTAATTAACAAATAATTATGCTTAAACCTAAGTCTAAATCTCAACCAGCTCGGCTCCTCAGTTATGGGCAATCTACCTCCACACCTATTGCAATGGCGATCGCCGTAACAGCAGGAGGAACTATCTTATCTACCCTATTGCAAATAATAAATATTGGCATGAGTGCTAACACAAATCATCATGTCAAAGGTATGACGATAGTTCAACTCCAAGATGGGTCTATTTCACCTGGTAAATTTGCTGCTCCCAACGAACGCGAAGCCGAAACTATCAAACGCTTTATCTCAGATAGCATGATTAAGATGTTCGGTTGGAACGGAATAATCGAAGCAACAGAGAATGGCGAAAATGTTACTAAACCTGATAGGGGAATAGATATTCAAACAACAAAAAATAGTAGAAAAAAAATTCCTACTAGAGCCTGGGAAGCTGCATTTGCACTATCTGAAAATCAAGATTTTCGGGCAAACTTTCTCAAGAAATTAGCAGAAATCGTTCCAAGTGGTGTATTTAACGGTGAAGTTCAAGTTTCACTCGTTACCCGCCATATCTCCGAACCCAGAAAAATTAAGGATGGACAGTGGGAAGTCGATTATATCGCTACGCTCGTAAGCTTTAATAGGAACGAAAACCAAGGCAAGGGAATCGCCTTTAACAAAACAATTACTGTCGAAGCTGTCGATACTCCCAAGTTACCAAATAAGCCAACTGAACTCGATAAAAAAATTTATTCGATACGAGAACCAGGTTTAGAAATTACTCAAATTGTTGATTATAACCTCGGTAAGAAATAAAAATCATTAATCAAGCATAGAACTATGTTACAGCTAGAGAATGAGGCTTCCAATAAACATATATCTTCCGTAGATAGTCTTTTACCAATCGATAGGATAGAAGAAGATGAAGTTGAAAATTTGCAATTTGAGGTTGTTGAAGAAGATGAAACTGAAGTAGAAGACCCCGCATTAATCCAAACTAAACACGACTTTGTTACATCTCCCTGGTCAAGGTTAGGAATTATTGGTGGTGCATTTGGTGCTGGTTTTCTAGTTATATTTGTTGTCCTCAACGGCATGATGAATGGGGGTAGTAAAAACGCCAAAAAACCAGAATTAACTACTACTCCAACTCCCACGGTTGCCACATCTGAGAAAAAAGAAGGCGATGTTTATGCCAAGCTTGCTCTCGCCAAGCAACAGGAAGAACTTGATGCCCTAAATGGTCAAGCTAACACGGGAGACAAAGAGGAGAAAAAGGAAGCTACTGAAGAACAAGCCAAAAACCAAGAGAAAACCCGTTCTATTCGACAACGAAGGGTAGTTGCTCAAGAAACTACCCCTACTTCCAGAAGACGTGTATACCGGGAAGTAACACCCGAACCTGTTAGACCAACACGTAGAGTAGTGGCTTCACAGCCAATACCACCTCTGCGTCCTAGCGCTCCTCTGCCAAAATTTGCCAAACAAACAGTTGCCAGCAACCAGAGTGTCGCCAAAGATCCAATAGCCGAACTCGAACGCCTGCGTAACCTGGGTTCAGTTGGTCGAGTTGAGTATATGCTAGCCAGTACCACTGTCAGTGAACCTACAAACACAACAGTACAAGAAGTTACAGCTAAAACTGAAGAAACATTACGCCCAGCAGAACAAAATAGCGATCGCTCCCGTCGTCGCCGTAGCCGACGCAACGAGAATACCGAAACAGTTACCAATACTCCTAATCAAGTTGAAGAACTGCGCCCGCGTTGGCAACCTGTAACCACAAATGACAGTACTCCTGAGTATGGCAATACTGATGACAAAGATAACAATCCAGCCGTGCCAGTTATTTATAGCTTCTCGCTAAAAGAGCCACAAACCAGCTCAGAACTTGACAAAGAAAAGACCGTAGAATCCAGTTTTGCTAGTAATAAAGAAAACAACTCTACTCTGCAAGTTGAGCAAGTTGCAAATAACTACCTGCCAGAAGAAGCGCAGATACTCCAAGAAACACAACCGCAGTATCTAGTTGTCGGTTCGTTTGCAAGTGCAACCCTGGTAACTCCACTCGTTATGCCCCAAACCAGTAATAACGCTCGTTCCCAAGAACAGACAAATACATTAAGGTTTGTCGCCCGGTTGGACGAGCCGCTTTACAGCAATACTGGTGAAATAGCCATTCCCGCAGGAACGCAGGTAACTATCGCTATGATTTCGGTTGATAGCACATCAGGCGTGCGTGCCGAAGTCACGGCCATCCTCAAGGACGGCACAGAATATCCTCTATCACCTGGAACGATATCGGTTTTGGGAGAGGCAGGTTCACCCCTAATCGCCAGACCTTACGACGACAAGGGATCTGAAATTGCCAAATATGATGCCACATTAGGGACAATAGCTGGTCTTGCCAAGGTAGGAGAAATTATCAACCAGCCGGATGAAGAAGTCACAGAAGATTTGCCTTTAGGTGGGACAAGAACCCGCAGCCGCAATAACAACCGCAACCTGGGAGCTGCTTTCCTTGAAGGTGCCTTTGGTAAACTTGGCGAAACAGTCAGCAAGCGCACAGAACGTGCTACTGACGAAATCAATCGCCGTCCCAATGTTTGGTATGTGCCTAAAGACACCAAAATCACAATCAAAGTCGATAGGTCAATCAAACTGTGAAACTAAGAGATATAGCCGATTTTAGTTTAAGGATGCCTTGGGCGATTGCCTCTGGCACTGCGCTCCGCGCAATCGCCTTTGGTGGGTGCCTCACCATCACCTCCGTGCTTGCACCAAACCAACTTCTACTAGCA
This sequence comes from Nostoc cycadae WK-1, assembly GCF_002897135.1. NCBI lineage: Bacteria > Bacillati > Cyanobacteriota > Cyanophyceae > Nostocales > Nostocaceae > Nostoc > Nostoc cycadae. The sequence continues at coordinate 55,994 of NZ_DF978432.1, forward strand.
AGTACTATTCGTCAACTTGCAGCGTCCCAGGTATCAGGGGAAAATGCCCAATTGCAGACAGTTAAGGTGTGGCCTGGACATGGGGTATCAATATCGTTCTACAACACCAGAGAAGTCATCAAGAAAATCTGGCTGGATGACCCATCTAGATTTGTTTTTGATGTAGACGGATGTCTTGAAGGTTTGGGTAAGTGTTCTGGAAGCAGCACGGGTGCTGGACTAATTCACATTCGCCGCATTGAGACAGTCAAAATCCCCGGTTTACCACAAGCTCCTTACGGGGCGCACATGACGGTGATTACCGAATCTGGTTCAACAAGGAAAAGCTATCACTTCCGGATTGTAGCGGGCAGTGGCACACCAGAGTACAGTCAAATTGAAATTATTGGCGACACTCCCAGCAAACCTGAACAAGTAAAACCAAAGGTTAGTTACACCGCATTATCTGATAGCAGACATATCGCCAAAGGAATGCAAGTTGCCTTAAAAAACCAGTGGGTTACGACAGACAGCAAGCTTTGGAAGCGTCTGAACCAACTTGTGGAGTTGCGATCGCAAGGAAAGGAACTTGTCGTCGCCGCCAGCACCGCCGGAGTATCAATGCAATTGGTTGAAAAACTCATGCTACTGGGTGGAAAGCGCTTGTTAGAAATACCACCACAGCGCAATAACCCTCTCACAACAACAAATCTAGGTAAATCAAGTTTTAAATAAATAGTGATGTATAACGAACATCTGGCCACTAACAACCAAATTTTAGATACTACAGCAGAGGTCACTGCGATCGTACCAGTGAGAGCTGCAAGCCAGGAAACTACTCACAACAAAACCAACCGAGGGCTTGAGTATCGGATGGAAAAATTTAATAAATTACGCTACCTAATGGTTGCAGGACTTATTGCTGGGCTTGCCCTACACGGATTAATCCGATATGGAGGTAGCTATAATATCGGCAGTCTCCTATTCGGCGATAAAGCTGTAGCTCAAACAGTTTCATCGAAGTATTCAAATTTGAACACTTCGATAGATAAAACAAAACAAACCAAACAACCACAGCCCGTTGCAACAAAATACGTCAATGGCGCACCTACTCCCGATTGGAGCAGTATCACGTTTAGAAATATGAAGTTTGGCGGTGCTGGCAGCGTCGAATTCCCTAATATCAAAAACCCTGGTATGAAGGAAACACGCACCTGGAGTGCTGGGCAAAGCCTTGCTGAAGTCATGGAACTGGGTGATTTTGAAGCAACTGAGTTCAATATTGAAGATTTCACGCTTGAAGATATCGCTGACATCACGGGCATTCAACTCAAAAATCTCAAACTGTCAGATTTTGAAACACTCGATTGGCAAACACTTGAAGACCTCGCCGAAGCAATCCCTAATTTAGAAGATTCAGAAATCGCAGCCATCCCACCAATTGAAGAACTAGTAACCAAAGTAACGGGCAGCACCGCAGGCTACCAAACTGTTGGTGAGGTGCTGGACAATTATCCCCAACTGGGAGAAGTGGAACTTGGTGAGTATGTCAAACTTGATAAATATAAACTAACCAGCATCCCTGGTATTCAGGATGCACAGCTAAAAGACTTTACTAACTGGCAAAACACAACAATTGGTAAGGTTCCGGGATTAGCTGATGTACCGTTCGATCGGTTCCCCAGTGTTCCCATCCCCGATGTTAGCTTTATCGGCAAAGTAGACTTACCCCTCGGTTCCCTTGAAAGTGGACGTTGGAAGTCAATAAGTGGTAGTTACCAAGCTGGGTTTAATGTCCCGTGCGAGAAAACCTGTGGTCACATCGAAGTTTCGGGAAGCGATATTGTGACTGGCGCACAATGGATGTCCGGCAAAGACCAAAAAGTTAAAGGCGGATTTGGCATCTTGGGCAGCCTCAACGGTGGAAAAGAACCTACAGGTCGCCACCCCTTTGGGAAATCATTTAAACAAGTCATCTGGGATATTAACGAAGCGGACGGCAGTATCACCACCGCGATGTTCTTCCGTATCTGCAAGCGGGGATGGGTTGATTTGGGTTGCTCGCCTTACTTCATTGGCCCAGTTCCCTTCTTCACCTACCGCGAGATAGACCCAATTATCCTTGGTACACCCCTCACCGTACCTAAAAATTAACAAGTAAAAAGGCAATCATAGAAGAATTTATCCTCTTTAACTTTTGACTTGAGAGGACACATCAGACAACCAATGAAGAAATATGCAACTTCACTTCACCGCATATTTCTTCGATTTCCTCATACAATTAATACAGATTAATATGAATAATTATCTGTTTGCAACTGCTACAACTAAGACAGTTAGAGAAGTAAAAGCTGCTCATAAAAATAGCAATACTGACTTTAGTAAGTATACAGATAAGTTCATGTCACCTCAAGGTTTGGCACTGGCCGGGGGAATTGGCTTATTATTGCTTTTACAGCTTTTTAGTAATGGTAAAAAAGGCAAGCTTGCTACTAGCTATTGGGGTGGAGCAAAGGAAACCGCCCAAGCTAAGAAAAAAGCCCTCAAGCAAATCGTCGCTCCTAAATGTGATAGTGCCAGTTTATATATTGGAGTACACAAATACAAGGGTCAAAAATTACCCAAGGGGAGTGGGGGAGTTCCAGTTTATGTACCCGATGTCCAACGGGGAACTGCTGTAATTGGCGCACCCGGAAGTGGTAAATCATTCTCGGCTATCAACCCGATGATTTACTCTGCAATTGACCAAGGTTTTGGTATAGTATTATACGATTTTAAGTATGCCAGTCAAGCCAAAATCGCCAGTTATGCCAAATCTAAGGGGTATGACGTACATATCTTTGCACCGGGATTTCCTGAATCAGAGGTATGTAACCCAATCGATTTTTTACGCGACAGTAGCGATGCTGAAACCGCACGGCAGTTAGCTACGGTAATTAACAAAAACTTCCGCCTGTTAGGCAATGCGTCTGAGGATGCCTTCTTTGGCCCCGCCGGCGACCAGTTGACGCAGGCTATTTTAATGCTAACCAAAGAGTTTGGCGATGCCTCCGGCGGGCATAGCCATCGCGCTGATATTATGACGGCTGCGGCAATACTTTCTAGCGAGAAGATGGTCGAACGCTTGATGGCAGCCGAACTAAACCCTTGGATTAGGATAGCTTTTGGTCAATTATTTAGCTCGGCTGGCTCAGAGAAAACTGTAGCGGGTATCGCTGGTAGTGCTTCATTGATGTTCACCCGGTTCATGGCAAGGGGTACATTGGGATGCTTTGTCGGTAAAACAACCTTGCCCCTGGAGGTAAAACGTAAACAGATGATTATCTTCGGGTTAGACCGCGAACGCCGCGATGCTGTCAGCCCCCTGATGACCAGTATTCTTCACATGGTAGTTTCCCGCAGTATTGCCAAAAAACGTAAGGAAGACGGCCCATTAGTAGTGTGTCTTGACGAGTTGCCAAGTATCTTCCTTCCAGATTTATTTAGATGGCTTAACGAATCTCGTTCCGAAGGATTCTGCGGTATCCTGGGTTGGCAAAATATGGGTCAGCTTGAAAAGATTTATGGTAAAGAAATCTCTAAAGCTATCCTTGGTGCGTGCGGTACAAAATTTGTTTTTAATCCTGGTGAAGAAGAATCAGCACGATTATTTTCTGCATATTTAGGTGAAGAGGAAATTAAATATAAACAAAAATCCCGCTCAACAGGAGGGGGTAAAACCAGCACATCTATCAGCGAACAAGAACGGACTCGCAAGCTATTCGAGCCAGCCCAATTCCTCAAATTACCACCTGGTAAATGTCTATTTATCAACCCAGCTTATAGTAATAAAAATGAGGGTTCAGTACCACTATTAAAAAACATCAAAATACCCAAATATATCATTAAATTAGAACAAGAAAATGACGCTCGCTGGGATAAACTCATCAAAGAGCTTGCTAGAAAAAGTACCCAGAAAAAACCCACACAGGAAGATTTAGATTTACGAGTCAAGGAAGTAGATCGGAAGTTCCCTATCCCACAAGCACCCGTACAAGCGGGCAATGCACCGTTACCTGTTGATGCGTACAAGAGCTTTTTCTAAAAACTTTAAGTTTGATGACCAACTGGTTTTTATAAAGCACAGTCAGATTGTTTAAATTTATAGATTATTTTCACCACATTTAATATATGTTTGACTCCAGACACACTCAAATTAATGAATCATATTTAGGTACAGCCGCTACTGCAATTCAAACAAGTCGAGAATTAAGTAAAAGCCTAATTAATGCACTTACTAAGATAACTAAAGTAATTCTCGAAAAACTCAAAGAAGCCCAAGAAGCAAGTAAAATTGCCGTTGAAATTGGCAAAGATATTTACAATCTTGTACCTGATGAATCTACCCCTGGTGCATATAAATGGGAAAAGGTAGATTTAACCAGTCAAAGTATAAAAAGCAATCAAGAAACTGATATTGTGTTAATGCCCGATTTATTAGTAGAAGGTCAATACACAATAGAAACTGAACCTTTTACTGACTATCAAGCACAAACAATTGCTGCAAGATTATTAGAAGATGTACCCAATTTAAATAGTGATTATCAGCAAACAAGTGATAATACTCTGAAAATTACAGCTTATCTAGAGTCAGATGGTTCAGAAAAACAAATCGTTATCTACGAACAAAATAGCGAAGGTAAATGTACAACTAATCTGATCACTGAAATACTTACTCCAGATGAAATAATAGATGTGGCAAGTGAACCATTAGTTAAGCTACTATCTCCATCTGCTGACACTATTAACAATCATAAAGATACAAAAGAGTTATTATTTGATAATGGAAACTCAGATGTCACAGAAGTAACTCCACCAGTAAATAATTTATCAGTAACACTGAGCGAGGATAATCAACCATTAAATTCTGAAATTGTAACCACACCAGTTAAGTTGTGTTACGAAGAAGAGGAAGCTGCGGTAGGTTTTCTAGATGATATCGATATTAGTAATCCACCCGACTTTGACTCCCCACCAGATATAGATTATTATCAATCTCCTGTAGTCAAAAACTATTCTGAAGCAGTAGAGCAGACACTTAGCGAACAATCTGAAACAAACATTCAAGCAGTCGAATCAAATACTTCACAACAGTTACTACAGGATGAAAACAGCGAAAACAGTTCGTCTATAAATCAAGAAATCAACTTATCTGTTGAAATAGAGGTAGATAACAGGTTTGAAGATGATGTCGTCAATAATCTTCAAGAAGAAATCGCACAGTCCGAAGAAACTATTCAAATTCGACGGATAGTTACTAGTAACTATCAATCTCAAAATCAAGCTGAAGAGGAGGTAAATAAAAATGTAACTCCCAATCATTTTTTTGCACAAGAGCCAGAGGAACAAGCAACTAATAATCGAAAAAAATATGCAACTGAATTTACCTATCAAGAAGTAGCTAATTCTCAAGATGTAGAGCCAGCAGCACAACAGTGGGCGCGTCAGGTTGAAGTACCTATTTATCAAATTAATGATAAACAAGCGCGAGAGGAACGTTACAAGGGGGAAAATAAAGACATTGCTGAAACTGCGATCGCAATGTTAAAAAAATACGGCACTGTTGAACAAGATGGTTCACGTATTTACCGTAGCGATACATTTGTGATTCGCCAACAGGCAGACACTGTTAGCATTCACCGCCGCAGTGATGAATTATTTGGGTGGAAGAACTCTTTGATGGATTTTAAACTCAACAAAAAAGAGGAACCCAAAATCACGAAAAAGCCTACAGAGATGTTACCTGTTGAACGTCAGGAGTTTCTCATGGTGGCAGAATACTTAGGTGACAATGGCAAGCTACCTGACCTCAACAATGCCGATATCCGTGATGTAGCAAACAGCTTGGGAAGTCTTGCACCTGCCGGCACAATTAAAACGCTGGAAGTATTTAAACAAAATGAGATGTTGCACACCCTGAATAATGTCCTCATCCAGGCTGATAAGGAAGAACTTACAGTAGGTGAATTTACCATCAAGCGATCGCGCAACCCCGGAAAAAATCGAGCCAGCTTGCAATTATTTAAAACTACCGAAGAAAAAGGTACTCAGGAACTTGTCCGGTTTGACCTAACTAAAACCGAAGCTGGCATTACCAAAGAAGTCAGCAAGATGAATATCTCTGAGTACAATATCAACCAAATTAAGTTTATTGCCCAAAACGCCAGCAAACTCAACCTGGAACACATCTTTGGTAACGAACAATCTACTTTTACAAACGCAGATGCACCCAAAAAACGAGTAATACAAGCAGTTGGCGATTTGCCTGTCACAGTTCACCCTTACATCGCCGGGGAATGGGCAAATATGGTCAAGCATGGTGGCCCTGACTGGGGAGGGGCAATGAATCAAGGCAATGAAGAAATTCTTCAACGGATAAATGAGAACAACGGCAAGTTACCAATTGCCGACCAGCGAGAGATGTACTTCAAGATTATGACCTACAAGGCAACTGAGGCACAAAAGCAAGGAGAAACAGTCGTCGATTTTGTTCCGCTTAAAGATATTATGAATGACTTACAAGTATGGCGAGGAGAAGAAATTCGGCAGCAATATACTCCTACTGAACACATACCCTCCCCTCAAAAGCAAACTGTCGCTGCTGCTGCACCTAAAACCAAGTCAAGAGAAGTTGAACTATAAATTACCCGTTACCAAGTTTGCAAAGTTGCATTGGCAATATAAAAACTTGGGTTTAGAAGTTACGTAAATTTACATCAGTTGCAAATTTCAAATTCAACGAGCTTTTCATTTATTTTAATGCTTAGTTAATCGTTTTAAATAACACAAACCAAGGAAAAATTACTACCTAAAGCTCACGCAGATACTCAATGTAGTATTTCAAGCGAAGAATCAAAAAGTGAGCTTAACATCCGAATTAAAAAACAGAAACTCACCTATCAGGGGATGGTTTGACTCTAGACTAAACCAGACAGTTATTAAAATGATTACTAGCCATAACCAACTATTAGAAAATCAAGAAATTATCAGGCCAGTTGATGGTGTAGATTTTCCATTAGTAGGAAATGCGATCGCCAAAGCACTTGCTAAGTATCTAGGAAGCATCTATGAAGATAAAAGATGGTTTACTAATTGTCTTGCTCAGGTTGGAGCAACAGCCCTCAAAATAGAATATGCTTTTGATTACTGTATTACAAATTCAACTTCCCTTGAAGAAGAAGCTCTAAAGTGTATGCTACTGGGTGCATTAGAAAATTATGCACGTAGCCGTAACATTCATGAAATTATTCAACCTTTTCTACAAGGAGAAAAAACCCTTCAACTTGAACCAGAATATTTCAAAAAATGGCTTCCTAGTATTCAAGATACATCTCAAATTATCGGTATTTTACCCCGTACTTGGCAAACTGTAGCTAATCAAGTAAGCGGAAATATCACCTGCAATGCTTCATACCCTTTAAGTGAATATCTTGGAGGTGCTGATTGCCAGATAATCGCTGGAAATACTCTTATTGATGTAAGAACAACTGCCAAGAAGCATCCCTTCTCCCTAGAAAATTTTTACCAACAAATTAGTTATGTTCTGCTTGATAGCAATGACACCTATCGTATCAATCAACTAGTCTGGTTTTACAGCCGTCAACAATCAGTATTTTTCTATCCCACTAACAAAATATTCCGCGACTTGCGAGCAACAAGGGAAGAATTTAAGAAAATGATTCTTGATAATTATGAAACAAATAGACTAGCAGAACAAAATAAGGGTTTATATCTTCCCCAGGAAGGTTAAAAAGATGATTCAAGATTTTCAACTTAATCCTAGCTTCAATATTTACTTTGATGGCATGGAGTATCACTCCAAGATTCACTTTGATGATGCTTTTGAAACTGAAGCAGAAAAAATTGCAGCAAGTGATATTAGCTCTCTTGCTACTAAAATCTCTAATCGTTGGCGGCAGTATCTTCTAAGTATTGCAAATAAATCCAAGCAGTAATCAACTAATTAGCCCTCTCCAAGCAGAGGGTTAACTTAACGATTAAAATTCAAAATTTGCTCGTTTAAATACTATGAAATTAGGTTTCTATCCAGTATTAGGTAAGAGCGATTTTGTCAGAAGCAAGGGTGAAAAAATCCCGATTTGGCAGTTGCTTGAATATCAGCCTGCGGGCTGGCTATACTCACTCGCTATAAAAGCAGAAATTGTTCCAGATAGTCTGATTATTCATGACTGCGGATCTTTTAACTACCGTGACCAAGATATTCCTACTCTCAACGGTAAATATGTTGATGCCCACTGGTCTATTCATAGATATCGAGAACGTTCAAAAGTTGGTGATATTATTGTTTGTCCTGACCATTTACTTGTAGGAGAAAATATTAGAGAACGGCAAGAATATAACCTTCAACAAGCAAAAACATTTATCCAACTTGCTAAAACTTATCTTCCTAATAGAATCCCCCTAGCAGTCATCCACGGGCAGTCTCTTAGTGAACGCCTTGAAGTAGCTAAATATCTTCTGGGACTAGGATACCGCCATCTCGGCATCGGTGGCCTTGTTCCCCAGGCAAGGGAGTATTCAACTAACTTATACATTATCAAAACAATCACTGAGGTTGTGCGTTCACGAAGTGACTCGGAACGAGTATCGCCGTTCGCGAAGCGTGTCCGACAGGACAAGGCGGGCGTTTCGCCATCGCACAGCGACTCCACAGGAGTATCGCACAAGCCAAATGTTCATCTACACGTTTTTGGACTATGTTCGCCCCAGTATGCCAAAGCTTTTACTCAGATGGGATTATCCTTTGATGGTTCAACTTTTATCCGAGAAGGACTAGGCGGTGGGATGTTCGTCAACAATGAGGAAAAACTAATTCGGATGCCAGCCTACTGCACGCCAAAGTGCAACTGTCATGTTTGCAGGGTTCTCCACCGACATAGGATTGACCCTCGGTTAACAAACAAAGGACGGACGCATACTATGGGAAGAATCGCCCACAACCTCAATATGGCGATCGGCACTATGGCGATCGGCACTTACAGAAAATTCATTCCCAAGGAAAAAATCTACCTGGTTGCTGGATGTGGCAAGCAGCTTCCCTACTCTGCTGCCGCCAAAGACTTATATTGTTCGCAGCACTTTCAAGCTTGCCGTCGCTACGTAGAAGAAAAAGAATCAAGATGGTATATCCTGTCACCTTTACATCAAGTTCTTAACCCAGAAACAATCATCAAGCCCTACGATAAATCCCCCTATTCCTTATCCCATCAGGAACGTATACTATGGGCGGAACAAGTAGCAGAAAACCTTATACAAGTGCGTCTTTGGAAATAGAGTTTGTATTCTTGACGGGCAAGCTTTACAGACAGGAGGTAACACCCACTTTACAGGCGAAGGGATACGAGATAAAAGTACCCATGCAGCACCTAGCCATTGGACAACAACTTGCTTGGATAAAGAAGGAACTGGAGCAAGAAAAACAGCTTGTTTTAAATATTTAACCCAGCAGTAATAACACCAAAATGAGTTATGGAGACTACAAAGCGAGTAATTAATATAAGTGGAAAATTCGGTAGTTGGACTGTAATAGAAAAACAAGGAAAGCAAGTATTGTGTAAGTGTGATTGTGGAACTCAAAAACTTGTCTACAGTCACACTCTCACCAATGGTCGCTCTACTAACTGCGGTTGTAAAAAAAGAAAAGAATCTATCCCAGTTGGGGCAAATTTTGGGAGACTAACAGTGATATCTGATGTAGAAGTTAAGGGGAAAAGAGGTGAACTACTCCTCCTTACCTTATGCAGATGCGGAACCCAAAAATATGTTAGTAAAAATAGCTTAAAAAGAGGGCTTACGCAAAGTTGCGGATGTTTGCAACGGGACAGCCTCAAGACAGATAAAACTATCCACGGTCACTGCAAAAGCCACGAGTATAACTCCTGGTTACACATCAAGCGTATCTGCTATAACAAGAACCACCATCAGTACAAATATCATGGCGGGTGCGGAATTGAAGTTGATGCATCCTGGCGTGATAACTTTACCCAATTTCTAAAAGATATGGGATTAGCACCCGAAAGAACAGTTATATCTCGTATCGATCAAGAGAGCGATTTTGCCCCCGGAAATTGTTTATGGATACCCAGAAAAGAACATTATCGTCAAATATATGTATTAAGAAGAAAAGAATTCTTTATTTCTCAAACTTTACCCAAACCAGTCGTTACCAATAGTGAGATTAATGTTTCACCAAACATTGTTCGAGCAATCATCAAAGATCATGCAAATGGTGAAGCCAACATGAATAAACTTGCTACACAATATAAAATCAGCACTCAAGACGCAATAAATATTATCCTTCACCACGTTTAACTATCAATTTATTTTTAATAAAAGTGCGCCATCGAATTAAAAAGGCGCACTTTTTATTTTATAGCAAGCATTTAGTTTTAAAAAGCACATCAAATTGATAGTAGATTAATTACCACAGTTGTTACACACATCAGCAAGGTAGACATTGATTATAAGTGATTTAGAAAATAATCACTTATATCTAAAGTGTTGTACCTGAGTATAAAGTTTACTGCAATGAATAATATTTGCAATTTGAAACCAAGTATTCATACAAATACGAAATCATTGTTCAGTAGACAAAGTAACTAAACTTTCTACCACAGACGAAGTTATCAATTAGCTGAACAAGCAAAGCCTCAAGTCCAAATTATAAAACTTGCACATGATAATACACAACGGCTCTTATATCTGGTTTCATGCAGGACAAACTGCTAGATGGGGAACTATAAATGCGATTAAAGCATTGCCATACCTAATGATTGCATACCAAATCGACGGACAATGGTACAGTGACCCATATTTTTCACAATCTAAAAACTTAGAATATAAACCAGTAATCCCTATAAGTTCAGCAATTATTCATATACCAAAAATAACAGTTGAGTTACAACCAATTGTTCAATTATGTGCTGGATTTAGGAACAAAAGAATTCATAGTCTTTGGGTGGTTAATGCTCCCGATCAGGTATTGAAACATATATTAGAGTGCAGCCAATGGGACAGTATATCACTCAAGCAACTACTAGCAACTTTGCACGAATTAATTCTTTATGGCTATGAAGTTAAAATACTTCCCGCCAAAAAGGAAACCATATCCCCTATCGAATGGATGGAATAATAATGACTAATAGCAACCAACAACTCACACTTTACTATCCTTGTGCAATTCAGATTTTAGATCAGTTTGTACAGACAATATCACTTGAGTGTTGGATACAGAATCCAATAAACGAAAAATGGAATCTGATACCATTTAAAAATGGTGATAGCAGCATCTCAGGTTACACATATGCGACAGCACCACGTGTAATGGCATATCCCAATGAAGAATATCCGTCTATAGAAGATTTTTTACAAGCGAAAAAAGAGGAAGGTGTAGACTATCCTATTCGACATAAAAGAACTTATCTTACAGTTAAGGGTGCTGCATCTCACAAACTATTCTGGGCATGGACAAATCCTCAAACTAATAAAATTGAACGCATCCATTGGCATCCTTTAGCTATAAAAGCAAAGACAAGTGAAGATGACCAAACTGACTACTCAAATATAACTCCAGTCAAGATTGTAAATGGAAAATTAATCACACTTGAAAAGGATAATTTACCATCAAATAGAGCAGCTTTTTCGGAGTTTCTTGCAGACAGAGAAGAAAACCTCCGCCTTGCACTTGAAGCCATGAAATCACCCAATCCTGATGCCGCACTCGAACTACTGGCCATCATGGAAGAAATATCCAAAGACTGCTTCTACGCCAGTTGGATTATGGGCAATGGATACAATTTAGAATTAATTCTTAAATCATGGGACGGCACTAGTAACGTCAGCTACGGTAGTGGGGAAATCACACATCAACAATTAGCACTAATGCGCGTTCTTTGTGAATTATCTCAAGGTTGGTGGTTTTGGGATGAAGATAACGATACTGGCGTAATTTTCCAAAGTTAAACTTACAAGGGAATCGCCTGATTATTGGGCTGGGAGTATTGCGATGGCTGTACACGATTGGGAATGCGCTTGCGATTAACAGTAGCGCATTTTTTATACTCAATATGAAGAAGGCCACCCTAGAAATGCCTGTTCGCTCTTTGCGCGTGGTTAGGCCTTTGGGGTGGACGATGGAGGTGGACAGACTTCCATAGCTTGAATCAAGCCGTGTTCAAGGGTGAATCGATGACCCACGTGTTCCGAAGCAAGAACTGCTCCAGCCAAGTCACGCACGACCTGATGCACCGAGACCAAAATGCGCCCGCCCTCCTCCAAGTAAAAGGTTTGCGGCTCAACGTGCGGATCGATCTCGCTCCATTGCTCCGTCCAGTAAGCGCGAACTTCTTCAGGCCCACGGACAAAACCGCCTTTGAACGCTCTCGGCCAAACCACGTCCGGAGTCATGAGAGCAAGGGCAGCGTCAATGTCTCGCGCGTTGAAGGCTGCATACGCCGCACGGAGCAGCTCGATTTCTGGTACTCTTTGATCTGACATAAGTGCTACGGTGAAGCAGATGCAGTAAGGACTAATTTAATAATTTATTGTACAGAGTTTAGCTGAAGCTTTTTTTATCGACACTATCATGCCTGATGTCAGCTTTATTTCGAGGATTTCCCGTTTTTAATTCTTCTATTCTAAGGAAGGTTGTTTTATATCCACATTTCGCACTTCAACATGTATTATCTATATTTTCAATAAAATTCCTAATAATGTTCAGGTTATACTTACAACTCCATATCGCAATTCTGAGTTGGAGAAAATTGATATTGCCTTTGTCTTGCAGCCGCTATTTCAAAAGAGGTATCAAATCCCGTAACCTTTGTTCCAAGTTTTAATTCCTCGTATAAAGGTACACCATCACCGTCATTGTCACTAAGAAGAATCTTGGTCATTATATGAGATGGGGCAACTTGCGCGAGGCGATTTACTACATTAGCAACAAACTCGTTAGATGCTTCGCAGCCATTAAGGTATCTAATCAAAGCATCAGCAGTAGCCTCAGTCATCTTAGCTGGATTTTTTACCCCCGCTTCCAGAATAAAGTCATCGTAAATAGCTTTCTCGCTATCAGTAAAATTTTCCTTGCAAGCTTGTTGGATAATTAATTCAGCCTGTTGTTGTTGATTTAAAATTGTCATAGTGGTTTTTAGATATTGTTAAAGGAGTAACAGATATGACACATTATGTTTGCGATTTATATGGCAATACAAACTGGAATCTTCCACTAGAAGAAGTTGCTGCTAGAACATTCAATACAGAACAAGAAGCAGAACAATGGTTCAAAGATATGTGTTCTGGTAACAGTATTGAATTTAGTGGCTTCCATGACACTGAACGCTACGTCACCAACTGGGTTTCCTGTAACGGTAAAGAAGTTGGTGAAATCACTAAACGCCCTAGTTCCAATGAATTCTAATTAGGAATTCAGAAAAATTGTTTGTACCAGACAATTTTATTCATCAAATTTAACGCCATATTAAATGACACTCATAGACGGACAGTTAATACGAGAACACGTAAAGCAAGAATGTCAAAAATACAAATCCATTTTTCAAACATCTCAAAAAGAAGTAACAATTATTAGATTTGAGGCTTCAGAAAATGCCACTAATGAATTAAGAGCTAGATCCGAAGCAGCTAGAATCTCAGCAGAACAAAAAGTAGCAACGTTCAACGCTATTGGCATTAATCCTAACCATATTGTACTGTCACCCAATATTGCAGTGGAGCAATTTGATGAAATTATTCAATCAATCAATGAAGATTGTAAGGTGACTGCCGCTATTGTTCAATACCCAATTCCAACTAAGTTTACAAGCTCAATTGGGTTATTAGAACCACAAAAAGATATAGATATTGTTCGCAGAAAAAGTAACAATTTATTTGAAAGTTGTGCTACTGCTGAAGGAATCGCCAGAATTGTTGAATCCTATGCACAAAGGGATTCCAATGTTGCAGTTGTCGGCGGAGGTGGCTTTGTAGGTAATGGTGTCATCAAATATTTAGAAGCAAGTAGAATCAGCTGTTTCTGTTTGGAAGACGGTGATGACTTGAGTAGAACTTCTGAAGCTGACATTGTGGTATCTGTCACCGGAAGACAAGGAATTTTCACTCCTTATGTACTCCCGTCTCATCGCTTGATTGTCGATGGTGGCTTCACACCTACTGCTTCTGGTGTTGCTGGCGATGTAGATCGTAGTGCTTACAGCATCCCCCAAAACATTACGCCCGTCCCTGGAGGTGTTGGCCCGATAGAAATGGCAATTTTAGCAGAACGTTTGGTAAAAATGGATTTGGGCGTAGAACTTGGGAAATGGAACTACCAGCAATTACAGCAAGAACAAATGCAACGTGCTACTATAATAGCCCCCATAGCTAGAGTGTTCTTCGCACAACAAGCAACTGCCTACCCTCAATCCATTCGCACAGAGAGAGAAAACCTATTTGTCTTGGAAGGCAGTAACTACCAGATCCGCTTCAATAGCACCACGCAAAGTTTGATTGTTGCCAGAACCAATGAAAAGCTAACGTTAATTCGGCTATCTCTTGCAAGTAATCAAATTGAAACCGCTAGAGGTATAACAAACGAGGACGTAACAAGATGGCAACAAATTCAAGCTGCGATCGATTCAACAACAACGCAATCAAATGATAGAGGTATGGAGCTTTGAAATTATCAATCATCACTGCAACATACAATAGACCTGTGCAGCTTGCATCTACTGCACTGCCAAGCATTCAAAGTCAAACTGACCACAATTTTGAATGGATCGTCATCAATGATGGCACTAATCCTGATACTAGAGATATTATCACCAGCATTAGGGCAAAAGCTGATTTCCCTATAATCTACATTGAAATGGAACACCCTGAACCGAGCAGTGGCTTTGGCTTGTGCTACGCCCGTAACCTGGGACTAGATGCAGCTGGTGGTGACATTGTTTCATACCTGGACGATGACAATAGCATTGCTCCTGAATTTGTTGGCTCAATGCGGCAGTACTTTAAACAACATCCCAATATTCGATATGGCATAGCAAGACAGCAGCGCCGCCGCGATGTCATCCGCAATGGTAATGTTGTTCGTCAAGGAAAGCCTTTTATTTCGCCTAGCAATTGCTGCTCCTTACAGCAGCTTCTATGGCAACAAGAGATATTCGACAGCAATGGTTTCGTCCACTATCGGAGCAATGCTCCTAGATGGAACCCTCAGTTTCAAGTATTCGCAGACTACGAGTATTTGCTGCAATCTGCTTGCATCTGGGGTGAAAGTGGCTTTGGTTTCAATGACAGCATTCTTGTTAACTATATCCAGTCTTCTATTGGTATTATTGGTAGTTCTAATTACGAGCAATGGGCAACTGAGCTATCGCTAATTGTCACTAATCAAGCTAACTATTCCATCCTTAAAGGCAGTATTGTTGAACGCTTAGAACAGCTTGTAGATAGTTATAGTACTAAAGCACAAATTTCATTAACGCCAAAAGCATTTACGTTTTGACAATATAAAGCAGAGCATCAATAGTATAGCAATAACCAAAACCACTACTTTGGACTAACGCCTACCTGGTAAAACAGCAAGTAGGTAACTTTTTATGAACCAGCCTGAATGGTTAGAAGCAAACAAGCAGGTTTATTCCAAAGAACATGGTGTTATACATATCGCCGCCATCATTGAGAAAAACCTTTACTTTAAAAAGGGTAGTTTAAACCAAATTATTTTCGATTGGGAGCATGAAGTCAATAGCGGTAATTTATTACCTCTAAACCAAGCACCAACAGGTAAAAGTATTCTCTACCAAGAGATAGCTGCTATACTTGATGGATCTGGAAAACTACAAAGCTGCGAAGTAATTCCCGCTCAAGAAGCTAAACTTTATCCCATTCCAGATGATATTCACCCTCTAGTTAAACTGGCCTTAAGTAAGTCAGAAATCACGCAACTATATTCTCATCAAGTCGAGGCATGGCAAGCTTACAAAAAAGGAGAAGATATAATTCTCCAAACTCCTACCAGCAGTGGTAAAAGTATCTCTTTTCTCATTCCAATCATTCATGAGTGTCTAAAGGGTAAATCAGCTTTAGTATTCTTTAACTTGAAAGCACTTGCATTTGACCAGGTAGAGAAAATACGTTCTTTTGTTAGCCACTTAGATGAAAATATTCGCCCCCAAATTCTCAATATTAATGGAGATATTCCTCCTCAAGAGCGCAAACAACTTTACAGCAATCAACCCTCAATTTTATGCGTGACTCCTGATGTATGGAACCACGAACTTAACAACTACCAATTCGATTCAAATTGGGGATTTAGAGAAACAATCAGAAAACTTTCAATCATAGTCTGTGACGAAATGCACTTTTATCAAGGCATATTTGGTTCGCATTTTGCACTACTTAATCGGCGAACTCAACTTATGATAGAATCTGTCGGCAATGATATTTCAAAATTACAGTACATCTTCGCTTCTGCAACAATTAGTAACAGCAGCGAAATTGCCCAGAAGATATCTAATCGAGAAGAACAAAGTAACCTTGCTATTATTGACCAAAGTGGGGCAAAACGCTCGGAGATTACTTTTATTAGCCTCAAACCACGAAATAATACATTTTACCAAACTGCCCAAGTCGCAGCCATGCTCGTAAGTAAACGCATCGTCGGGATTTGTTTCTGCGATAGTAGGGAACTAGTTAAGGTTTTAACTAATGCCATACGTAAAGCTTTAATCGAGATGCAACTGCCCCACCTGGGAGAAACCATCTCAGCATTTTATGGGAGCATGAAGGCAAATCAGCGTAACAAAATTATTGCAGATATACAAAGCGGGAAGGTCAAGTTCATTATATCTACAAGTGCTTTGGAGGCGGGTCTAGATATTGGGTGTATTGATGCAACTATCGTACATAGTTACCCCGGCTCAATTCTTGCCTTTCGCCAAAGGGCAGGACGTGCGGGGAGACAGGAAGCAGGACTATTGGTGTTTATTCCGTCGAAAAGGTCGATTATGGATTCTTACTACGCCAATTACCCAGAACGCCTTTTATCTGATCCTCCAGAAATTATCAACTTTAACCACAATTATGAAACAACTTTGGAGCAGCATATTCTCGCTTGTTGCAAAGAAAGTAAACCGACACAAGCTCAAATTGCCCGACATTTTGGTAGTTCTGGTAATGCGATCGCCCGACAGCTAATAGGTGATAATCAACTAATCTTCAGCTACAATCAAAGACTGACAACTAATCGAAATCTCGGTTATGTCCACTCAAAAATTAAAGTTAGAGGCAACACTGACCAAAACATCAGTTATATCAATCAAGATAGCGCAGAAGAGTTTGAGGAAAGTTCGGCATCTTCTGCACTAAGAGAAGTTTACCCTAGTGCTATATATCTTGCTCAAGACTTTGATGGCAACCCGGTACAGTATAAATCACAAGAACTAAATTTAACCGAAGGGAAAGCCATTCTCAAGCCAATTGAAGCAACCAATTTATTTAGTCGTCCTGAAGGAAGCCTAAATTTCGAGGAAATTAAAATTGTCGGGGAAGCCAAAATTATCAATCTTCCCCAAGGGGCTGCTAGATTTACACCTGTTTCAGCCAAAATCAAAGAAGAAATTTCTGGCTACAACTTGTACAGGCTGGAACAAAAATGGACTTGCACGAATAACAGATGTCGCAACTTCAATTTAAATTTATCTGGACACTTACAAACTTGCCCTGCTTGTAAAACCCAACTGATTGAACGAGAATTTGTCGAACTCTTGGAGGAAAATAAGTACGAAGAATCACTTGCTCTTAACTACAATACATTCTGTATCAGGGTTGAAATTAACGCTGATGCACGAAAATATTTTTCAGTTTTGGTCAAAAATCACAGAAAAGAAATACTTAATAAACAGAAATATATTACCAATGAGGAGAAACAACTATTTGAAAGCAATGAAACCCAAATTTGCGTTCATACTCTCGCTCATCACCTTATACTCAGTTTACCACTTGTCGAACATGGAGCAAACAGTCGAGATATAGATTTCATGTTAGTAGAAGTGCCATCTAATACTAGGATAGTTGGTTATTTCTTTGATGCTTGTGAACATGGTACAGGTATGTGCGATACCCTCATCAAGTATTTAGAGACTGCCTTTATTAAGGCAAAGTTTCTAGTCGATAATTGTCCTTGTAAATACGGCTGCTCTTCTTGTACAACAATTCAACGCTGTCCTGATGATAACGAAGCACTGTTTAAATCAGTTGGGTTATCTCTACTAAAGGAAATAATCAATACAACAGAGACAAGAACTATTAATCAATAGTTAAGATAATCCTATCCAGCTTGGGTAGGATTATTTTTTTAGTAATTCAACCACATACATCGCTTACGCACAAGATTGATGAAAGTTTTGAGAACAAGCGATGTACGTCGAACTATTAGCTGATTCAAATCCAAACTCTAAAAGATTTCAAATTATTCACGCACCATCATATTTACTTACAGAAACAAATTTTCAAATAGGAGATTTTGTCGAGTTTAACAATATTGATTTTATTATAAATTATGCTGTTAATCTAGGGTATCAGGTGAAAATAACCCATCCTGAAATCCCACAATACAATGAATATCCTCTTCCCAAAATCAGTGATGAACTAGCTGATTTGATAATTAATTATCCATCAGACTTAAAACTGCGAACTAATGGGATGGTTTTTGAACAAAGGGCATATTTAATGTCTAAGGTTTACGATGAAGTGTGCCAAAATCTTGAATCAAAAGCTCTTTTAAGAGAAGCAGAGTATTGGCTGATAAATTACGCACGAGAAGTAATTGCCAAACAATGTCATTACTTACCAGATATCCTAATGAAATTAGATAACCCAACTGTGAGAGCAATGGCAATAGATACACTCATGCTCTGGCAACCAGATTGGAACAATGCTATCTCTCAATATAGAGGAAGTAGATTTGAGGCTGGCAATAATGAGTTTGAGGTTATCAGCTACTATCACAATCAAAAAAAGAAGGGTAGGGAGGGGATAATGGTACTGTGCAAGGTAACAAAAACTATGAATAACCATCTTGAATTTCCTACCTTTCCTTGCAATGCAAACTGTACTCTTGGGACTTATCAAGTCGAAAATGCACTTAACAAAAGATTGGCTTAAAACATAATCACCATCTGAAATATTTATATTATAAAAAATCAATTACTACCAGTAAATTACTGGTAGTAATAAAAAAGATGTTCAGATGACGCTTTGTGTATCATCTGAGAGTGCGATAAGCGAAGCTTAAGCCTTCGGCTATCGCAAATGTTGGATTTGTCAACACAACCCAAGCTCGACTTTATCCATTTGAAGTTGGAGCCATTCTCAACGGTGTTTGGATTGCAGCCAAGGAGCTAAACTTTTTCACACATGTGATGTTATACCGCCATCCAGAAAATTATAGAAAAA
Source organism: Nostoc cycadae WK-1 (assembly GCF_002897135.1). NCBI lineage: Bacteria > Bacillati > Cyanobacteriota > Cyanophyceae > Nostocales > Nostocaceae > Nostoc > Nostoc cycadae. The sequence goes on from NZ_DF978432.1 coordinate 75,488, forward strand.
ATCTGGTAAGCCAGAGCCATTGTTATGTAAAGGTTCTAGCATTTGGATAAAGTCGAGCTAAGCGTCCCGCCGATTATTATTTGGGGTTCTTTTTCTTTTGCTTGTACCGCTCTAAATGGTCAGGGAAAAAATCATTCATATCGTAGAGTCTAAAAGGGTTAGGGTTATCATGTAAGAGACTCCATCCTTGATTGCTGGCTTTCCCGTCAACAGTGCAGGTAAACCATGAATTTTCCCACTTCATGGGCAATACTTCGATCCGCTTACCCTTCTCAACATACACAGTCGCGTTAGGTGTGGTTTTGATCGTGCTGCTAGCGATCTCGCTAAGAAATCTTGCAGGTGAAAAAATAGCTTTATATCCAAAGTGTTGACCAAAGATGCACCCCAGTTCGTAAAAATCTAGATCCTGTCGTTCCTCTGTCCATCCATCACACATACATCGATATCGATGATGTAGCAAATCTCGACCGACAGCTAGCACACCAGAACGGACTAAGACTTCTACACCATATTTTTCTGTTGCAACGGAAGACGGTTTCAACCCTACAAGTGCATGAGAATAGTCAATAAACCGTGTGTCTGTTATCTCAAACCCTTTATAGGCAGTAGTATCAGCTTCCCAGTTTAAATCCCAGGTACATGAAGTTTCCCCACCCCCGCCACCGAAAAAGTAGCTTTCATCCTGAAAAAATGCTCTAGCCATTTCATCAAGGGATGGAACATAATCACTAACAGACTTCTGCCCCCATCTCTCCTCAAACTGGTTAGCGTAAATAACATTAAAGCGAATATCATCGCGATGATGTTTGAAATCTAATACAAGCAGCGTCAGGCACTCCTCAAACAGCGATGACCCATCAGTTGCGATATGGATAAACTCAAAATCAGTAAATCCCTTTCCCTTGAAAACAAAGGTATAGACAGGCTTATCTCCCCGTGAAATGTAATCTATGAACGTATCATCTTCATTGTCAATATGCGCGAAAATGGCGGCGATGCGGTTGAAGTTCCGAATCAGAAACTGGAAGATTCCGGTTTCACAAGTTACACCACCTGTTTTCACGATCGTCATGCCGTAGGGGGTTTGATAGTTGGCTTGTCGGGGCTTGTCTGACTCTAAAGCCAGCGCATATTCCACCAAGGCTGATGTAACTACCATCGAATCATTGATGAGTCCGGGACGGTGTTTGCGAATTGTCTCAATTGCCTTGGCAATCTCGTCATTCTGGACAACCTGTAAGCGAGGGCGTGAAAGTGCCATCATAACAACTTCTTTTTTGTACTCATTTTGAACTATTATACTCAAAATGAGTATAAACACAAGAAGACTAAACTCAGATATTGCACCTAGTCAGGTAAACACGTAAAAAACAAATGAAGATAGCAAAATATTACAGCAGTTGAAGAAGCACGACTAAGTATAGCTCCGTAGTTAAATAGACTAAACAAGGCAGGGATGCTACATATTCAGCAACAAAAACGACTAGTTGTTGGGATGGTGCTGGGAGCATCATCGGCAAGAGATATGCTCAACATAAAATTGTCACATTTGCCTTTGAGACTGAAAATATGGGAGAAAAGGCGTGAAATACGAAAATAACTTTGCAATATGTACCATTACGGACTGGCAATTGAGGATAATTTCTACGTTAAGAGAAATATAAAACAAATGATGGGTAGAGTTCGCATCATTCAAGTAGAACCAGAGCCAACAGAAATGAAAACCACTACATAAACTAACGCAATAAGCGTGCAGGAGTCATTTAATAAAAAGTTTTATGAACTCATGCATGCCCAAATCCGTCATTTGGTATCTTCACTTGACAACTTACCCGAAGAATGGCGAATCGTTCCTACCTTTGGTAAACGTCCTCTAGGGAAAGAATGGGAAAAAAATACTTACTCTCCCAAAGAACTACAAACTGAACTCGTCCGCCGTCGGCTAAAATTTTGGACAAATAACAGATTTATCACCCCCACTGGTGTAGCCTTGGTTTGCGGTTTCAATCATCCTCAAGGGTACTTAGTAGCTATTGACTGCGATGGGGAAACATCCTGGCGACAAATCATCCAAATTAACGAACACCTAGAACCAAAAGAACTCAACCAGCTAACACCCATCAGCGAAACTTCTACGGAGTCGTTACACGATACTCCTATGGAGTCGTTATGCGATCGCGCTCAAAAATATCTCCCTCCCACAATTGCATTTACCTCTGGGAGGAAATACCGCAGCCAACGCCTATACCTCATTCCCAAATCAAAAGCTTGGGAAGTAAAATCTCGTAAAATCAAAACTGGGAAGGACGAACACCTGGAGTTTCGAGGCAAAAACCTAGCTTCAATTCTTCCCCCATCCTTTCACCCAGAAGGTAGAAATTACAGATGGCTTCCCGGCTGTAGTCCATCTGAACGCCAAATAGAAATAGCTCCCGATTGGGTAATTGCCCAAATGCTTGCCAAACAAGAAAAAACAAGAAAGTTTAACCTACCCAAAGAAAAATATAACCGCAGATATGGGGTAGACAGATACGCTCATTTAATTCCCTCAATAGAAACCAATATTCAAACCGCACTTGTACTACTCGAAGTCATCCACCCTCGATTTGCAGATGATTACCATTCGTGGATTCAAGTCGGGATGGCACTCAAGAGCGTTAGTCCCATTTTATTTAAGGCATGGGACACCTGGAGCCAATTTTCTCCTAAGTACAAACCAGGCGAATGCGCCTACAAATGGCAGTCTTTTAACAAGACAGGTATTACTATCCGCACCTTATTTAGATTAGCTAATCTCTCTTAATCATGAGTAATCAAACATCACCTGACGAGAATGCAACTGGCTTGGAAAATAGCTATAGCAGTAAAGATTTTAATCCTGATATTCAGGATAATAGCAATTTAGAAGAGACATTAGATGAATCAGTAAATACTGAAGTTATAAGTCAAGATTCATCTAGCGGGATAGTTTTTACAAAAACCGCCATAATAACAATTCAGTTAACACCAAATCCTGAGAAAGCAATTGTCTCAATTGGAATTCAAGATGCACCTCCGATTATTAAGATAATTCCCATAGCTGAGATTAAATCTCAGCCTATCATAAATAACTGGCTACAGGATTTAGAAAAATCTCTCCCAGAAATGCTAAATATCTGCCAACAAAGGATGGAAAAGCAGACTACAGAGCAGAATCGACAGGAACAATCAAAACAAGTACAAAAGCGTAACCTACCTGAAGATAAAGATAAAAAACCTGCGCCTAACAACCAACTGTCACTATTTTAATTACCATGAAGTACATTGCTATTATTGAAGGACAAGAAATTCCTCTGGATGAGGCGATCGCCCAGGATGACAATACACTCAAAACAGCGATTAGCGTCTACTTTCCAGAGTATGCTAATGCCGAAATTGAACGACAAACAACTGATGATACAATTTCAATTCGTTTGGTCAAAAAAGCAGGTACTAAAGGAAGCCAATTTAGAGGATTGAAAAACAGTTTTGAAGAAATAAATCCTGCACTAAAGTTAGGATGGCAGATAAAGCTTCTAGAGATAAACAGTCAAATTAATCTCGAAAATTTAATTACCTTACAACCTGAGATAGATAAAGCTATCAAGCTCGGTCAATCTTGGGAAACCTATAGCGAAAAAGTTGCTCAAAGCCTTAAACAGCAACCTGCTATTACGAGTAATTATCCTGTACTGTAATCAAAAATCTATAGCCGCTATAACTCGTAGCGGCTGATTCATTATGCTTGGCAACATACACTCATTCAAAATACCCATTACTTGTCTAACAGCAATTAATTATCTAGAAAATCTTTCGGAACGAGTAAAAATCTTAAGTCTGTATCAAAGATTATTTCCAGAAGAATGGTTAGAATCAACCATACCTATTAATAACCAATCACATCCAAGCAGTGCTTATCTAGATAGAGAAATTGAATTTATTAACCTAGTGAATGAAAATCTATTCCCAGTAGAATATATCGATGAAATCGAGTTTAATCCCGAACGTGATAGTATTCTAGTTTCACCACAAAGACTTGAGTGGTGGAATGAAGATTTTGAAGAACTGGTATACTCAGAAAAGTTCCTACTTTCATTGATGGGGCAAGGGTACAATATCAGCCAATGGAAACTAAATTTTGGTTTTACTCCTGACTACATTGCTCCAGCAGAAGAAATTTACTTCGAGAAATTTGTAAAGCTGTGTCGTCGTTACAAAAGTCCCCTGAAATATTTAGATATAGCCATACGAATTATAGATTACTCAACTGAAAATATTTGGCTAGATATTACGTATGAAACAAGCGATTGGCTGGAATGGACTTATGAGAATATCGTATTTCTCGCTCAAAAGTGGCGAGAAGCCGTCTCGATGATGGAGAAATCAAATGAGGTTAGCCATTTGTTAGAAACATCTCTTTCTGCTCGAAAAGCAGCAGTTAAAATTTGGAACCAAGCATCAAAAGCATGAATGTAGACACAAATATATTACCAATAATCAACTTAGAAAATGTCTCTCAAATCCTGCTAGCCAATATTCCCCAAGATGATTTACTAGGGCAGTTAATTATCCTCAAAGGACAGTTTATTTTAGTCGAACGCGAAGGCAAAGAGTCTAAATATAAATTCTTGTCTCCTGAAGCAGTAGAGAAAGCCTTCACAAGTAAAACTGCCGCGTCTGGATGGCTTTCTAGCAACACGATTTGGTGGGGTAAAAATCCAGAGGGAGAGGCTATTATTCAATTTTACTCTCCCCAAAAATATCAAATTCAAATTATAGGACAGGAACCTGAAGTAATTACTGTACCAATGCCTGCATTCTTATTTGCTGGATGCGGTAGTAGATATTACCTGTGGGCAGTTAAAGGCAGGGTATTTAAACCAGACGCACAACTGTACAAGCCTCCTCTACCTAACGTTTGGGACGACTCTAGTATTTGCTTTGGGGGAAATTCTCTCAGTATGTGCAGTGCTGCAACCATAAGCCAAGTTTGGGATCTATTCTGGAAATCACCTTTTAACAAGGATTTGTCTCAAGGCAAGTCAAAAACTCATCCTGATAATATCTGCAACCAGCTAATCAAATTACACGAATCTAAAGCTAAATCCTACCCTTCAAGTGACCTTGTTCCCGTTCATAGCTGGAAAATCACAACTCCAGAAGACATTATCAATCATTTGTTCAGTTAACAATGAATCCTTTTATCGGTTATCACTTCGCTACAAGTAATAACTTTCCTCCCTACAGTCAAAAACTCCAGGAATACTGGCTGGCAGCAAATGGGCTTTTTTTGCGATCGCACCGCCGCGAGTTAGAGGTTTGCTTGCAACTAACTCAAACTCAAGTCGCTGGACTCCAACCCCTTGAACCCTACTTTCGTCTGAAAGTCCCAAAAGTCCCCAGTCAAGCGATCGCCGAGATTATCAATGCTGCTAGTATCAACCCCCAACAGGAAATCCTATTCTACTTGGGAGTGACAAACAACCAATGGTGGTGTCACACACCACTGCAAACTGCGTCCTCTACTCACGTCTTATCTTTAGAAAGCGTACTTGATAAAAACTATACAGAATGCTTGGTGGAAATGCACAGTCATGGAACTCTAGCTGCCTATCCTTCAAGTGCAGACAATCAAGAAGAAAAAGGCAAATTTCGAGTGTTCGCGATTATTGGCACACTGAATACCATTCCCACAATCTATACCCGCATCGGGATATACAATCACTTTTTCGACATCAACCCCAATCAAATATTTGAACTGCCGCCACAGGTAAAATGCTCGAATTAACTACTTACCAACAAGCTTTACCCGTCTTACCTCGCAATCATACTCGTATCAACTTCGTCTTAGTAGGAGTAGGAGGAACAGGCGGGTTTCTTGCAGAAGATTTATGTCGAATTATTCTGCAACTCCAGCGCACTAGGAAAGAAATTAACTTTGCGATCGTTGATGGCGATACTGTCGAACTCAAAAATATCAGCCGCCAAAATTATCAACAAGCTGAAATTGGGCTACCAAAGGCAGAAACACTGGCTGCTAGATGCAGTGCCAAGTATGGAATAGAGATTACAGCCGTTTGCGACTGGTTTGAAGAAGACATGATTCGCACGGCCAGTTGGTGGAATACCCTAACGGTAATTATTGGCTGTGTCGATAACAGCACAGCCAGGAGCAAAATTCACTCTGTTCTTAAAATAAACAGTGCAAAGGAGCCAGCATCTCTATTTTGGCTGGATTGTGGAAACAGCAACTACTCTGGACAAGTAGTAATTGGAACGCACTCTAATTTTGATATAGTCCAAGCTTCCAATAACCCAGACAAACCTCAATTCTGGTTGCATCTTCCCTCCCCGGTGCTGGTTCACCCAGAACTGCTAGTTCCTCAACCGGAAGAACTTACTGACAATAACCTTTCATGTGCAGAAATTCAAGCACGGAATTATCAATCACTATTCGTCAATAAAATGACGAGTGCGATCGCAGCCCAGTATCTACTAGAATTAACCCTCACTGGGGGGTTGAAAAAGTTCGCCAGTTATTTTGACCTCACCGCAATGTCAACCCGAAGTTTATATACAAGCATCGACCAACTTAAAAAATACTATATTCCGCAAACAAATTACCACAAATAGCTTACGCAAATATATCCCAAAAACTAAATTTGGGATATATTTTCATGAATCGATTTAATCACAAAACGCTTGAACTAGTTGAACAGAATCCAGAATGTTTATCAACGATAAATTCTCGTAATCTAACTATCAAAAGTGAATCTGAAGTTGCTGGCGGTCAGTTTCACCTCATTATGCAACAAATTGGGTTAGGGCTACCAGTCGAAGCTTTATTGAAGGCATACCCCCAAATTAATAACTGGGTCGATAAGGTAAAACCTTTTCTAAATATTCCTGGCAACAAACAATGGAACGCTCAACTTCAATATTTATGCCACGATATTCTTCTCTACAGCGAGTGCGACCTTATTATCTATGGTGAAAATCAAGTAGTTGGGTTTGACTGGACAATTCAAAAACCTCCTAAATTTGAAATTCTTGAGAGCAAGTGGCAAACTCAACTGAGGTTATTTCTCCTATACGAACAAACTGGAATACCATTGGAGCAAATTAGCCTGGTTTACTTGTTCGTTAATACTGATAGTATTTACCAGTTTACTTATTCAGAAGACAAACATTTGAATTTCCAAGCCCGACTAGAACAAACACTTGCTCCTTTTGTAGAAGATGATAAGGAGAAAAAACTTTTAGCCCACAAAATGACCCCTCAAGAAGCACATGATAAATGGCTAGCAAAAGAAATATCAACTATGGAATATTTAGCAGCAATTCCGGAAGTTGAAATATGAATCCAACAGAATTAAATATCACGAAAATCGAACTCACTTCTAACAGTGGTTGGACGCTCAATATTCTCTCGCGTCGGGTAGCGACTATTACTGACCCCTTGGGAAATAGAAAAACCAGCTACTTCGGGTTCGATAGCAAAAAACAAGCCGAAAAGTTTAGAGATTGGCTTGTCAGAAAAAACAAATGTAGTAGTGCAGTTATCCGTCACTCAGAACGATTAGCTACTGAATGGGAGGTAAAAGCTTGGAATGTACCAACCTCCCTAATTCTTGAATGCGCCGTCAAAGATTTAAAGGAATCAAGCAATGCAACTATCTCTACTAAATCTACCCTACAACGATGATAATTCACCCATAGCAGATATTTTTAATATTCCTAATTTAGAAAAAGCAGAAGCCCTCCGTAATTTAGCTGCTTCCATACAGCCAACAATCGACCAAAAGAAAAATCCTGCTATTGGAAATCAAAGGGTGACAAAGCGTCGTAAAACTATAGCTCAAGGGATCATCCAAGAAGGAATTGAACTTGAAATCATCCAGTCTTGGCTATTTGCGATCGCACAAATGTGGGAAGTAGGAAATATCCCACCAATACTACGCGGTATATCTCACAAATCCCAAGTAGAAGCCCTATTTAGAATTTCCCAAATGGGAGAAACAATTCAGAAAGTCCACGAAAAATTGGCAGGCGAATATTACCAAGACTGGGTAAAGTCTTTAAGTCGCGCCGGATTACATACACCAAGCGAAATCATATCCGCAATAACAGAAATTCAACAGGTAGTAAAACCTGAAGCAATTGATACTACCAAGCAACTACTCAATAAGCTTGAGTTAGAAATCATTGGCATGAAAGATGGAGATTTCTTCCCTACTCCTAAACCAGTCTGTCAACGGCTTGTTCAACTGGCAGATATTAAACCAAATTGGCAAATTTTAGAGCCTAGTGCAGGTAGTGGAAATATTGCTGAGTATATCACTAATACCTACCCTAATGTTCAACTAGAGGTGGTTGAGATTAATTACGATTTACGACAAATTCTAGAACTCAAAGGATTTAATCTCGTAGGGAAAAACTTTCTGGAGTTTAACCCCAGTCATTTATACAATGCCTGTATCATGAATCCTCCATTTTGTGAACTTGTCCAACATATCTACCAGGCTTGGAAGTTACTCGTAACGGGTGGTGTATTAGTTTCAGTTATATCTGAATCAGTTTTCTTCAATCGTAAGTACAAAACCTTCAAAGGCTGGCTACAAGCCAATAATAGCTATGTAGAAATGGTAGATAAAGATGCCTTCTTGAGTTCAAATAACCCTACAAACGTAGCTACCAGAATCATTAAACTCATTAAACCATAGTGTACTACAAACGCATGGCATACTGCCAAATTGATAAAACTAAATATGTCACGTATATCTTCCCTATATGGGGACAATATATGAGATACAAAATTCTTACACAGCAAGAGTTAGAAGTAGCACTTACTAAGTGCAAGCTTGCTGGTTGGAAGGTCAGTAATATCACCAAACTTAGTAATAAAATGCTTGAAATCAAATTCCAAAGAACAAGGAGATAGATATGGCAATTGAAACTATTGCTTCTTATAGATTTATTCCTGGTCAAGACAGTCAAATAACTAGTTATGGATCTCCTGAAGAACAAACAGTCGCAATTCATAATTCAAGCATGGCATCTGTGTCACTGACTTTCACAACTGAAAACACATCTGTTCTAAGACAGATTATCATCAATTTTCAGCAAATATACCAGACACTTATAAATACTAAAACTGAAATTATTCAGGAAGATACTTGCATTGACAGCTTTACAGGCTTAAGGGGAGAGTGTGATGAAAAGTTTATCTAAATAACTAAGTATCAATCAATCTTTTAAGTCGTCTTAATAACAGACGACTTTGATTTTTTACAACGACTTTTTGCTTTACGCATTAAATATTGATTTCCATTAATTAAAATTATGGCAAGAAATCAAGCAAAGCCTACTAATTCTACTACTGAAGAAAGCACAGTATCCCAGTCTGAACCCCCTGAACAAACAGTTCAGAATAATACAAACATACAAAAGCGTAAATTAGCTATTTCTAAATTTGCAAATCCTGAGTACAATGCGCCGATTAGTAACATCTGCATCTGCCAAGTCATTAACCACATGGAAGCAGAAAAAGTCGGGTTGTTTATCAAAGATAAATACTTAGCAGCAATTAACTGGCAAGGACAAGAACCTACACACAAGCACACCTTCTCTAGTGGCACGCCAGAAATGGGAGTGTTGTTGCAATCGCCCAGGATGCACATTCTTGATGTTTCTCCCAGATATATTGAACAGCGCGATGACGGCAAGATTGTAGGAGTGTACGAATCACCTGATGGGTACGAAATGTACCAAGCACTTGGCAAAGATGCCGCAGTATTGAGAAGGTTCTACTTATTGCAACTTGTTGATGAAAATAATCATAACCTGCACTCAGTACCAATTGTCTTATCAATTAAAGGCGTTGCATCGTCAAAATTTGGCGAGGCTTATAAACAGTTCCAACGCGAACTAGAGGTTGCATTTGCCCGATTTACTAATGCAACTGTCGCTGAAAAACGTGCAGAGTTTCATCGCCTCGGTGTATTTCAACCCACTTTTACGCCATCTCTTGAACCTAAAGAAGCAGTCAACCAAAGAGATAAATCTTGGGTAGCAGTTGTCACTTCATATAAATCACCAAACCCCGATGGAAGCGATTTTCTCGAATTCTTCTCAGAAGGCAAAGAAATCGATATCCAAACCACAATGCAGGCAAATCCCGAATTCTCTCACCGCATCGGTAAAACATCAACTGTTGTAGCAGAACATAATCGCCTGGTAGGTGCAGCTGATATGCCAGTAGCAGCACTTCCTCCTAGTACAGCAGGTCAGACTTATACAGCATACAGTACTGAGATGGAAGAATTGCCATACTAAAAAAACTATCTCATGTAACCGAAAAGGGTGCTATTTCTAGCACCCGTTCAAACATCATTTACTAAAAGCAAAGTAACAAATGAAACTAAACATTGAACAATCTAAACTCGCAGAAATTCTAGAAACCGCTTATCTCGCAATTAGTCCTAAGCCTACTGACCCAATTTTAGGAAATGTCTTACTGATAGCAAATGAAGATGGGATAGTATCAGCAACAGGAACAAACCTTAACCTCACAATTCATACTACAACGACCGCTAATGTAGAAACGTCAGGTCAGGTAGCACTACCAGCCAAACTATTAACTGACACTATTAACAATGTCAGAGGAGAAATTACCTTAGAGGTAGAAAACCAAGCCTGCATAATTACTCACAATAGCGGTAAATGCCGTCTGATTGGCGGAAAACCTGACGAGTTTCCAACTCTTCCCAAGGGAGAAAATCCAATAGAAGTAAATTTAAGTGCCAAGAAACTCCAAGCTGCACTTGAAGGGACACTCTATTGCACCAATGGTGACGAAACAAAGTTAGTTTTAACTGGTGTCAACTTCAAAATTGATACCAATAAGTGGCAAGCTGCTAGTACAAATGGTCACAAATTAGCACTAGTCACAGGAATACTTGATAGCGAATATTCTGACCCAATTGACTTTACTGTTCCAGGTAAGTCACTTGGCGAGTTAAACAAAATTCTCTCTCAAAGTGCCGATACAAGCGTGTGCAATATTCTTCTATCAAATAAAACTATTGAGTTTAGTCTTCCTAATACAAAGGTCATTTCCCGACTTTTAGAGGGAGAATACCCCAAAATCAATAGTTTGATTCCCAGAACATTTGAGTATGAATTTACATTAGAACGCAAGGGATTTGAGAGCGCACTGAAGCGGGTAAGTTATCTAGCTGAACGCAAGCAAAAGGTTGTCAAAATTCTCTGGGAATTGGAAGCTACACAGGCAACACTATACACCGAAGCTACTGATATCGGGGATGCAGTTGACTCGGTACTGATGAAACCAGCAACTAATCATTCAGAAAACATCAGTATTGGATTAAATATCGACTACCTTATCGAAGGATTGAAGCACATCAGTACTGACGAAATCGTGGTGCGGTGTAACAAACCTACGCAACCAGTCATTATCTGCCCAATGGGAGGACTGCTCAATCAGCTGTATCTGGTAATGCCTGTAGAAATTAAGCAGGGGTTTGAAAAGGTAAATAACCAAAGTACAAAGACAGAAGCCAGCACTCAACCTGAGCCTAGCACTGAAGAAGTAACAGATGTAGTGCAGGCAACAAATGATAGTGAAAATTCTCAAATAGAATCACCATCTTTAGTGGCGAAAGATACTACTAAAGGTAAGTCAACCTCACGCTCGTCACGAACGAAAAAAGAAGCCGCGACTGCTTAAAAATTAAACTCCTTATCAGTGCAGTTGGTAAGGAGTAAATAAAACACTTTTAATCATCAAAACTATGTACCAACCACTACATCTCAAATACCGTCCCCAGACTCTTAGTGAAGTTATTGGGCAAGAACATATCGTTCGCACTCTTATAAATGCGATCGCTCTCCAAAAGATTGCACCTGCTTACCTATTTAGCGGCCCCAAAGGTACAGGCAAAACCAGTACCGCCCGCATCATCGCTAAATCCCTCAACTGTCAATCAAGCAATGAGCCGAAAACTAAGCCCTGTGGAGAATGCAATTCATGCAAGGGAATTACAGCATCTTCTTCTGTTGATGTAACCGAACTGGATGCAGCAAGCAATAGTGGGGTAGAACTGATCCGAGAGCTTATATCCACTATCCAATTTGCACCAGTGGAGAGTAGATTCAAAATATTCATTATTGATGAATGTCATGCCCTAAGTAGCCAATCGTGGCAAGCACTCCTCAAAACCATTGAAAGCCCTCCCCGTCATGTAGTATTTATCTTCTGCACAACCGAGTTACACAAAGTTCCAGAAACCATTGTCTCCCGTTGCCAAAAGTTTGACTTTAAGAGAGTTCCTGTCTCGCTAGTTGCAAGCTACCTAGAACAAATATCTCACCAAGAAAGTATCAACATTGCGCCATCAGCAGTTACCGCCGTAGCTAAAGCAAACAAGGGACATCTGCGCGACTCACTTAAACTACTAGACCAGTTAACCTTACTAGGTGAAGAGGAAATTACCTCTAACTGGGTTTGGGAACTATCAGGCACTATTCCTGAATACGATTTACTCACCGTCTGTGAAAATATCATCAAAGGAGAAATTACGGGCAATTTAGGCATCCTTCAAGATTGGATTGAATCTGGTAAACAGCCAACTGCTATCCATACAAGTCTTGTCAACTTCCTCAAAGACTTACTTGTGTGCAAAACTAATCCCAATGGCAGACATCTTACACAGCTAGAAGAGGACACCTGGGAGGAATTAGTAAGTATCTCGCAGTTGTGGAATATCGACCAGATCCGAAATGCGATCGCACTTTTAATGGCACGCCAAAATCTCATGCGGGATGAAGACGCGCACCTTTGGTTAGAAGCTACACTTATCGAGATAGTGCCAACCAACAAGGGTAGTCACCAATCACAACCCTGGAAAGATTGGAAAACTGCTCAAGATGCGATTAACTGGGGGAAGGAACAGTTACCCCACTTAACACAAGTGCAGTTACAAGAACACTGGCAAAAGCTAACACCTATTAATGGTAAAAAGGCACCTGCTTGGGTAGAAGCTGTCCAAAAGCTGCAACAAAAACAATTACAGCAAGCTTAACTGTAAACAGGGTTATAACTATGGTTATAACCCTCTATTTATAGTTCTTCAGTAACAATTAAAATGCCAAAACTACTAAGTGGCTTAATATTTATTTTCTCTTAAAAACCCCATTTACCAAACCTGTATCACTTCCATACATTTTTTTAAAAGTTCGTCTGCCACTGACACAGATTCTACGTCAATACATATAAATCCGAGATGTTCAACCTTCTCCCTCATGCGTTTATTATATAATAGGGTACGGTCTAAAAACTTTTGAATTAGGTGCTTTTTATCCTCACTTACATTATAAAAATTACTTTCACTAAAGATTCGGTAAGAGAAGAGTTGGTCACTAGCCGTAAGCCAAATCGCTTTAACACCATTTTCGCTAACTAAATTCCCTACAAATTCAGGCCATAATGCAGAGCCTTCAAGGATAAGGCATTCCGTTGATAAATCAGACGCATGAGAATGAACGATAATCTCGACTTGCGGTAACACATTTTTCTCATAATGCGACAATACATCTACAAAAAGAGCGTCAACAGACAAAGTTCCATAATGTTCTGCTACGTGTTCTGGAATAGCATTTCTATTTGCACCCACCCAAGGATGTCCAGGATGCCGAGCGAGTTTGTCTGTAGAACGATAACTCCAACCAAGCCTCGCCGCCAAAGATTGGCCAAGGGTGGATTTGCCTACATGAGAGGAGCCACCAATTAAAATCACTCGTGTTTTATTGCTTAATTCATTCATAAGTACTGATGAACCATGCTTATTTCTGTATTTATTTAATAAAATAACCAAATAAATTAACATTTACTACCACAGCAGCATACGCAGTTAAGTTGATAGTTAAAAATTAATATCAACATGAATTAGGAAAATCTCTAATTAATGAATTATAACCACAGAGATTTTGTAAAAAAATCTAGAGGAATAATCGTTGTTGATGAAGACAAACTAAACATTTATTGGAAAGACCCCTCTCCAATAAACCCTTGGCAGCCCAAAATACAACTCAAGCCGTATCAGGAACTTTTACAAATATTTGTTGATATCGAAACAGCAGGAATAAACCCATTTGAAAGCCGTATTTATGCTATTGGTTGTATGGATTCATGGGGATATTCTACTATTTTCATGGATATCTCAGAAGCTAAAATACTGACCAAATTTATCAACCATCTCAGTAAAAGAAATCCAGATGTCATTTTCACATATAACGGGATGTCATTTGATATTCCATTTATTATTACTCGATGCAACTTGCACGGTATAAAACACCCATTTAAAGTTGCATCTAAATCTCGGACTATTCGTACTGCCCAAGTACGGGGTGAGCCACTAAAAATTCAGGAGGTGTTCATCCGAAATAGCCAACACGTAGACATTTATATATGTGTTCTGAGGTGGGATTTCATAGCCAAAAAGCTAACTAACGGCAGATCGCTCAAAAAGGCTGTATTGGACATGGGACTGCGCCAGAACACTAGGCTAGTTCTTCCCTATGAGGAAATTCTCGCTTGTTGGAAAGATGGCCCCAACAGTAAGGGATGGAAACGCCTAAAAGAGTATCTTGTCTACGACCTTGAAGACACCCGGCTAATTGCGAATAGACTTGTACCCTCATACTATTACGAAGCACTAATTGTACCGGAAATGAATCTCCAGCAGCTAACACTTGCTGGTAATGGTACTAAATGGGAACGAATATTTGAGCATCATTATCCAGGCTATAAACCAAAACCCGATCGCAAGTACAAATTTCAAGGAGGGATGGCTTACTCTATTCCTGGACTGTATAGAAGGGTTGGATATGCAGATATTAGCTCAATGCACCCTTGGGCAATGCTAGATAAGGGTATTTGCTCAATTAAAGATACAGAACGTATTGGACTAAGTATTCTGCAATATTTGGTGAATGAAAAATTTAGGTTGGAACAACTTGCATCTGCTGGAGATATTGCTGCTAAGGAAAAAAGAGAATCCGTCAAGGTTTTAGCTAACTCCGAGTTTGGATTCTTCGGTACCTCTGAACTCGCCTTCAATGATATGGAGGCTGCTGCATTAGTTACAGCCTACAGTCGAAAAGTACTCAAGCTAATGATTGAAATTATCACTCGGCACGGTGGTACTCCTGTGGAAGTTGACACCGATGGAGTGTTTTTCACCCATCCCAACCCAGAAGAGGTACGTAGTTTACTTCAATCTCAATTGCCTAAAGGGATAACTGTCAAGCTAGAGTTTATCGCCGACGCTATGTTTATCCCCGAACGGGGAACCAAAAATTACCTTTTATGGCTTCCAGACGGGAAAATCATCACTAAAGGCAACTGGCGCAACCGCGATCGCTCTCAACTGGAGAAAGAGTTTTCTATTGAGTATTTAACCCTGCTAATTCAAAATGTATCAGTAGCAGAAGATTATTATGCACACATCAAATCCCAGATTTTATCAAGGGAATATCCAAAAGAAAAACTTGCAATCACACGCAAAATCAAAGAGGGCGAAAAAGAAATCCTCAAACTAGGGAAACCTGGAGATGTAGTCACTTACTATTACGGAATTAGCGGCATAACTAATATCAGCATTAATGAAATTTATTCCCGTCAATACTATCTTCACCTTATCGAAAAAAGGCGAGAAGAAATTCTCAAAATAGCTGCTCCTACAACACTAGAAAGTAACAAACGTCAGTTATCTCTTTTCTAAATGAACAAAGTTGAGATTTTAGGTAAATTTTGAAGCCACTAAATATAAAGGTTTTTCAAATTCATACATTCTCACTTGTCTGTAACTAATGAAAAATAAGTCCTCTTCTCGCAAGCCCAGGCTTAATAAAAAGCAAAAGGCTTGGGTAAACTCATTCCTTGCGTCTCATCCTAATGCCAGAGTTAGAACTATCTACGAATTAGATGGCGATCGCGTAGTTCAAATTGAGTGGTGGGAAAACACAAACCCAGTAATATTAGACCCAAAAACTTACATTCAAGGAATTATCAGCTACAACATGTGGGTCAAATTAAGAAAGTCTGGCGACCCCAGGAAAACAGCTGAGTTCTCTTATCGCATTACCCCACCAGAAAAACGAAGTGCATCATGGCACTTAACAGGTCAACTATCTCTAGAACTCCCCCAATGTTACGAAGTTGCAGAACCAAACAACCCAGTTATCATTAAATCAAAAAGGAGAAATACTAAAACCAAAAAAGTTAAAAAATTTCTTCAACATACTCTTCCTTTATCAGAGATTAGTGTTCAACTTCATACTACAAATATAGAAGATGATGGTGTTACTCTATGTGGACAAGAAATATTACTAGAAAACACACCACACTTACATTTAGATACTGGTAAAGACACTAAACTTCCCGAAGCTATAGTCAAAATTCTCTCAGAGAAACAAGCCAGCTTAAAGGAATTGGAAACAGCTATTACACTATACAATGTAACTGGTTATAGCGGAGTGATAGAGTACATTCAACAGTTAGATTCTTGGCGCAAATACTTGGGCAATAAACCAGTAGATAACCATATTGATAAAGACTCAATTCAAAATTTCGTACAACCAGTACAAACTTAAGTAAGTGTTTACTGGTCACACATAATAAATACCAAGCAAGCAGAAAGAGTTAATACTAACTCTTCTTTTTTTTACCACTGCTTATAACTAACGCATGATAATTAGATGTTTATCTAATTTGTGATGCCAGTATACCTATACTACGGCGAAGATACCTATTCGCTCAATCAAAAAATAAACTATTTGCTGAATCAAAATGTTCATGCTGAATGGAAAGCTTTTAACTACATTAAGCTATCTGGAAATGAGAAAAATATTGCTGCCAAGGTTTTTACTGAGGTTATGACGTTACCCTTTGGAGAGGGTAACAAAATTGTTCATACAGATAGCGATTATTTAATTGGAAGCTTATCAAATGAGGATAATAACCAAGAACTTGAAAATCAACTTTCTCGAATACCTGCAAGTAACATTCTTTTAATTACTAGTAACAAAAAGCCAGATTCCCGCAGAACAGTAGTGAAAACTATCTTAAAATATGCTCAACAAGAAGAGTTTCTTCTCGTTCCTTGTTGGGATAAAAAGGAGATAGTTAATTTGATAGAGAAGTATGCAGCTATCCATCAAGTTAAACTTACACCGGATGTGACCGATTATCTAGTCGAAGCAATTGGTAATAACACTGCACGAGCCGATAGCGAATTTGCTAAACTTGCTGTCTATGCAAGTGAAAAAATTATTTCTCTTGGGGAAATACAACAATTAGTTAGTAATCACAATACTGACTACCAAAAGCTTACTATGGCTATGTTAAGAAATCATTCAAACTTGGCAATAGCGCAGGTTGATAAACTAGTAGATAGTAATGAACATCCACTCAAAATAGTAGCAACTCTTACGTCAGTTTTTCGCACTTGGCTAATAACTAAAGTTGGCGTAGAAGCTAAATTATCTGACATGAAGATTGCAGAAATAGCCGAATTGAAGAACCCTAAAAGATTGTATTACCTCAAAGATGAAATCAAGTTTGTAGGCATTCAAAAACTGAAAAACAGCCTTACCTTACTTTTACAACTCGAAACGGAACTCAAAAGCGGCACTAACAATTTAACTAGTCGAATTATCGAAATTTGCACGATATGAAAAACAACTTATTTACAGAAATCATCGGACAACATACCGCCAAACTTCTACTAACTGAAGCAATCGAACGTAATCAAATTGCTCCCGCATACCTATTTAGCAGCGAAGTTGAGGGAGTAGGCAAAGGAAAAATTGCTTTGGCATTCGCAAATGCAATACTCTCAAGAAAAAGTCGCTCCGCGATCGCAGGAGAATCTAAACATCTAGACATCTTACAAATCAAACCAACCTATACCGAAAACACCTCCCAGCAGAAAAGTGTCCCTGCTATCCGAGTAGAACAGGTGCGCGAGGTAATTGAATTTCTCTCAACTAGTGCAGTCGAGGGCAAGCAAAAGGTAGTGATTATCTATGAAGCAGATATGCTCAATCCTACTGCCGCTAACAAACTTCTCAAGACGCTGGAAGAACCCAAAACTGGAACGTTTATTCTGATATCATCCTATCCTCAAAAGCTATTACCCACTATCAAGAGTAGGTGTCAAATCATACCTTTCCAAAGGTTAACTGATGAGGAGGTTATTTCTGTCCTTAAAGACCAACAAATTGAGGTAACAGAAAAAATACTAGCTATCAGTTCTGGCAGTCCTGGTCAAGCGATCGCCAATATTAAAATGTTAGCTTCCATCTCTCAAGAAATCACAAAGGAACTGGAAGTGCCTCCTGACGATATCCTCAAGGCACTCAGTTTGAGTAACTCCATCTCAAGCTGGAATCACCAGACGCAGTTATGGTTGCTTACCTACCTGCAATATAATTGGTGGCAGAAATTAAAAAGCACTAAGCTACTAGCTAAATTCACCCAAGCAAGAAAGCAATTACTGCATCACGTTACTCCTAGAAGCGTTTGGGATAACCTACTTCTGCCATAGTAAAACACACCATTATCAAAAAGCACTGCCAGTTAGAAGTATTTCTAGCTGGCAGTATTTGTTTACACATATAAAGATATGAACCAGCAGCACAGTTTATTCGATGTTGAAGAAACCATCCGTAACAGTAAAAGCCAAAAAACCAGCGAAATATTAAACCCTAGCACTAGAAAGATACTTCAACTACTAACCAGCCAAGGGATTAACAAAGCTGTAACAGCCAGCCTACTCGATCTAGCAGGAGCAAGTCGTGAAATTGTTCAGTACATCGCTGGGCCAATTGTCACTCAGCAGAACGGCTGGCAACAGTCAATTCCCACTTGGGTTTGGCACGCGATCGCAGTTGATAGATTAGATGCAGCTTTACAAGAGATAGACAAGGGAGAAGTAGGTAAACTTGCCTCTAGTAGTGAAGTTGTTGCACTGATGATGCCAATTGCTTTTGAAGTGCCGCTATCATCCGAATGGACAGATGTTTATCTGTGGGCAAGTTATAATGCCCTCGTTAGGCACAGACCTTTCAAGAATTTTAACTACGAAAACCTGTGGGAGAAGATGGGTACAACTCCGGTTTCGTATGACAAAATTCGCTCTGATTATGAAACCCTGGCTGCTGATATTCGTTCTCGTGTAGTCAAACACGCGGCGAAAGAGGGATGGGGTAAAAAGTCTTCAAAGAACAACAAACACCCTGTTACAGCAAATTCAACTGAAAGTAATACTAAGATGGAGCAATTGTCACTGTTTTAATAACTAATTGTTAGTACTTTTTTCAACACTCCTCCCAAATTCCTTCCTCTCTTTGTCCGTGAGAGGAGGAAGTTCTTCCTTGTAATAAAAATTGCCTAATTTCTGACACTGATTGACATAAATTCGTCTTGCTGAATCACTTGCCCTCAAGTCCTGACGCAAAAGTAATTTAAATGATTTTTCACGCTCCTTCAATTCTTTTGCTGCTACAAGAATTTCTGGTGATATGGCAGGATTTTCATAAGTAGAAGAAAGTTCCTCACTTGATGAATAGACCCTTAGTCTATTGCCAGCAGGTTGAGTTAGAAGACGCTGAGTATTATACGAACGCCATAGACCTAACTTTTCGCGCTGTAGTGACTCAATTTCAACCTCACCAACTCGGTCTGGAGTACTGCGCCGCACGTAGATAAAACAAGCTTTATCAGCCGCTACAGTCAAACTCACTTTTACACCATTACCATCAAAATAAAACGAGTCAATTAAGTCGTTCTCTGCACTAACTTCTCCAAGCTTCTCTTTAGTTGATAAATCAGGTAACACTTCTGAATTTAACGACGGCGTAGCATTATTAACATTAGCTGAAGATAATGAAGGCGTAGGTGAAGGATTTGATTCTATAGCTGAAACTTTATTTTCTTTTTCTGGAGATGAACATCCAGCCAGTAAGAATAATAATCCTATAAATAAATATTTTTTCATAAATATAAATTTGTCTCTATTAACCAACAGCAGAATATTAATTACTGTTTTCCATTAAAACGACCTGTTTGATAAAACTCAAGCAGGTTAGGAAAAGCTTTTTGTAGCAACCAGTTCCGCCCAATTTCTGATTCGGGAATATTTGAAGCAGCCATGTAATAACCACTTCTGTAAGCAGCTACACCTAAACAAGCTTGTAGGCTGGATATAGCCCGTGAAGAAACTGGAATAGCCATCAAATCTTGTATATGACTAGGATGATAATTTTGTCCTACCAGTAAAAAATGAACTAAAGTATGAACCAACCGGGATAAAACAACTGTTCGGTCTTGCCAACGTTCTAAACGGATCTTGATACGGAAGTAATTAGGTAAATCAGCTGCTTGAGATTCATCAAGGAACAAATCACTTTGGCTTTCGATAAAACTGAAATCCAAACCTATAAACTGTTTAAGAAAAACAAGGGTTTTGCCCCAACGCTCGTGTTCCTTAGTTTCAGGAGAGAATGCACCTTCTGAATATTGTGAGCCATACTTTTCTTGAAGCTGTGCAACCGCCTCTTGATTAATATCACCTTGCCAGTCAGATTCAACAAAAAACTCTTTTAAAATATCTTGCAAGTAGATGGATGAAAACTCACAGATATCTGGTGCTTCATCATCAAAATCATGTTCATAAGTATTAACAATAAATTTCTCTAACTCTATTTCTAGCTCTTGCTTTCTATTAACTGGCAGTAATGATTGAGCGTCTTCTAACGATAAAGGAAAATCTAAATAAGGATGTCCTTTGGCTAAGTAAGAATCACCCAAATCTGCCAAACTTTCAAGCGCAAGAGTCCGGGCAAAATACTCATCTTGTGGGTGTACGCATATCCCCTCTAATTCCTTATCCACCAACATCATAGTAATTGCCAGTAGAGCAAACCATGAAGCATCGTGCAAACAAGTTGGTAAATCAGCAATTAAATCTACTAACTTCAGTTCTAGATTTTCTCCCCAAACGCCTATCCTAGCGGTATTGGAAACATCACAAAAATGCTCAACCTCTTCTCCAACAGATGTTTCTCCTAACCAAGTAAGATTTTCTACTTGCAAAGGTGAAGAGTAGTCAGGAGCAAGCTGACTTTGGCTGTCTTCATCGAACTGTATCCACATCAAAGCCAAGAGCATCAGCTTACAAATACTTACTCGCTTCAGGAGAAGATATTCAAGCATAAGTCATTACTTATAATTTTTAGATACATACGACGACATTTGCGATCCCACCATAGCACAAGATAATTTGTTGTTCCTTAGTAAAAACCGCAATGCTATGAGAAACAGGGATAAAAAATAACTCACAAGTATGAATCAAAAAGTGTGCTTTAAATAAAACAATTCGTCAAAATGATAAATCCTAAAAAAACTAATGCTGACGCAGCAATAAAAGAAATATATCGATTCTCGCTTTATGAACTATATCAACAAAGTCATGCTAGTTGGCAGATGTGGACAAGAACCTGACCTGAAATATTTCGAGTCGGGAGCAGTTAAAGCTTCAATCTCTATTGCAGTAAGACCGCCCTACAGAAGTGAACAAGCCCTTTGGTTTGATTTAGTCGCTTGGGGAAATCAAGCAGAAGTGATCGGAAATTACGTTCGTAAAGGGACTCAGATTGCAATTACTGGTGAGTTTGGATTTGATCGTTGGGCTGATAAAAATTCTGGCACTATGCGGCAAAAACCTGTAATCACAATCAACGCCATCGAATTACTAGGTTCACCCCGTAAGGAAGAATCTACATCTACTTCTGTACCAAACGAAACACAGGCTGTAGCTAACGCAAATTTTTAGAAAATTACAAATCGCCTATGCAGTATAAATCATAGGCGATCAACCATCTAATCAATCTACAAACCAAACGACCATGATTCATAATACTGCAACTATTAATCTTAAATCAGTGAACACAACCCACGACAAAGAAGGTTCCTTGATTGCTTTTGGGATTGCTGAATTCTACTACCGTTCCAAGGAAGGAGTCGTTACTGACGAGATACCATTCCGTTCCAAAGGCGCACCTGCTGTCCTCATCAACGAACAAGGGGAAGGCGTACATGGTACAGCAGAAGGATATCTTGATTTAGTGGTAGATAACAGAGGTGAGTACAAAGAAAAGATTGCCACATTCGTAATTAGAAACTTTATCTCAGCACAACCGATTAACGAACTCACCCAAGTTAGCAAAAACTCTCACTCGCCTGAAACTCCCGATTTTGCTAAGGAACTACTAGAAGATAACGTTACTTCGACAAATGAAGACCTAGACGAAGAACCCCCATTTTAGAACCAATTAACTGAATAATGCTAGTCCAGACAGGTTCACTTGTTTGAACTAGCGTTATTTTTTTCAAAAATCCAAAATAAAAATCCACTGTTTGGTAGAATCGCTGACATGGGTTCACAATATCGCTTCATTAATATATGTCATCAACCAAAATAATTGCCACTTTCAATCAGTCAGGTGGTGCAGCTAAGACGACTATTACACACAATCTTGGATACCATCTTGCTAAAAAACACCGTGTACTGCTTGTGGATATGGACCCACAAGCATCACTAACAGCTTTTATGGGATTAGGGGAAGTCAAGCTGCAAACTGAACAAACTATTTATGGTGCGATTGCTGAAGAAACTCCCCTGTATATATGGGAAAAACCTATTCACGGGATGCACATTGTACCAACAAATATCCAATTGGCAGGTACGGAGCAAAAAATTTTTCATGACTTGACCATCGACAACCGCCAACGGCTCAAGTTTGTGCTATCAAATGTACTTGACCAGTATGATTACATTTTGATTGATTGCCCGCCTTCTCTAGGAATCCTAAGCATTATGAGCTTAGTAGCTGCTTCACACGTTATTATTCCTGTTGAAACGCAATATAAGTGCTATCTTGGCACCAACCAACTGCTAGAAACAATTGCCCGACTCAAAAAAGGAGGACACCAGAAATTACAAATTGCCTGTATAATTCCAACCAAATACGATAATCGTAATCTTCAAGATACAGGAATACTAGAAGAAATTAAACAACAGGTTGAAGGACGGATACACGTTACTGCCCCCATTCCTAAATCAACAGCTTTTCCTGACGCAACCCAGGCACATCTACCGCTTGCCCTCCACAAGAAAAACCACCCCGCAGTCAAGATACTCGAAGAAATTACAAAATATATTACTAAATTATGAGCCAAAGACGCGAACTAGAAAAACTCACCGGACTCGATAATTTATTTGGAGACGAAGCAGAACAATCCTTACCCAATAGCACTTTACTGTTATCGCAAATTATCCTTCCACCAAGTCAGCCTCGTCGCTATTTCGACCCTGTAAAACTCAAATCGCTCGCCGATAGCATTAAGGAAGTGGGGTTACTAGAACCCATAGTCGTCAGAAAGCTTGAGGGAGACAAGTACGAGCTGATAGCTGGCGAACGCCGTCTCAAAGCTTGTGAAATTGCAAAACTTGAGGAAATTTCTGTAGTCATTATTGAGTGTGACGAAAAGAAAGCTCGCAAACTCCGCTTGGTTGAAAATCTTCAAAGGGAAGACCTTAATGCCTACGAGGAAACTATAGGAATTCTCGAACTACTTGCTGAAGAACTCAATATTGAACAAGAAGCAGTAGTCTCTCTTCTATATCAGATGAATAATGAGACTAAGGGAAATTCTAACCATAACGTTATGGTTAGTGAAGAAGCACTTGCGATACAAAGAATATTTCTACAGATAGGTAAGATATCCTGGGAGTCATTTGTATCAAACCGCCTTCCTCTACTTAAACTACCTTCAGATATCCAAGCAGTATTAGAGCAAGGTCAGATAGAATACACAAAGTCAAAAGAAATTGCTCGGATTAAGGACAATGAAAAACGGCAAAATATTTTAAAAAAAGCTATTGAAGAAAATCTCTCATTATCTGTAATCAAAGAGTTAGTGGGAGATATTCTTCAAATTCAATCAGAAAGTAAACCCCAGTCTCCCCAACAACAAAACAAGGAACGAACCAGCAAAATATACAAAGCACTCATCAAGAGCAAAATCTGGGATGATGAGAAAAAAGTCAAAAAAGTTAATCGTCTTTTTGACCAAATTGAAGCACTTTTAGAAGAAAAGAAGGAAGACGCTTCTTAGCTCGGTTTGATCCAATGATTCAGTTCAGGTGATCTCAAAAAAATTCTAGCGAATAGAACCTGATCAACCAGAGCCAGTTCACTCTATAAAGGCTTGTAAACAGTTTGGATAGCAATCTGTCTCTAGGAGCTTTTACAACAGTACTAATCTTAGTGTTATTGATGTGAGCGACGATATAGTATTTTAAATGGGTAAATAGAGCGAACGCTATCAAGTGGACGGACATCGAAAGGTAACTTAATAGTAAAAGTGCTACCTTTACCAAATTCACTTTGCACATCTATGCTGCCGTGATATGCCAAAACAATTGCTTGGGCGATCGCTAATCCCAATCCAGAACCGCCAGTGCTACGGGAGCGATCGCTATTGACTCGATAGAAGCGGTCAAAAATTCTAGTCAAATCATGCTGCGGAATACCAATACCCGTATCTTGAACCTGAATCACAGCATAATGGTCACTGCGATCTAGGCAAACGGTTATCTTTCCTCCTTTTGGTGTGTATTGAATTGCATTGATAATTAAGTTAGAGAACAAGCGATAAAGCTGATCTGCATTACCAATAATATCTAAAGAAGTTGACACCCGTACTGAAGATGTTAATGTTACATCAGATGCGATCGCCAAGGCTGCAAATTCCTCTATTAAGTCATTAACAATATCATCCAAGCAGCAAATGTCTCGTGGCATTGGCATTGGTTGACGATCCAGACGAGTCAGCAGCAACAAATCTGTAACCAGAGTTGTGAGTCGCTGATTTTGACGCTGTAGAGTTTGCAGAATGTCCCGTGCTTCTATTTCATCTATTTGGGGCATCAAAAGGGCTGATTCTACTGTTGCTTGGGTTGCTGCTAAAGGTGTCCTTAACTCGTGTGCAGCATCGGCTGTAAATTGTTGGATTTGTCTATATGAGCGATAAATTGGTTGCATTGCTAACCCTGCTAACCACCAACTAGCAACACCAACCAGAGCCATTACCATTGGTAATCCCAATGCTAAAATGAGTTTTACAGCAACAAGATAACTGTTGAAATCTGCAAGGCTTCGCCCTACTTGAATGTAACCCCAATCACGATTTTCTTGAGTGTGTAGAACAAATGAAATTTGGTGGTAGAAGTGTCCTTTGCTGTCTTTCAGAGTTTGCCAAAGTTCCTTGTTAAAGGCTACGGGTAATCCTTCTGGATAAGTTCCGGCGATCGCAATTAAGCGTCCGGAATTATCGAAAAAACGCACATAATAATTACCTTGATTGATTGCGCTTAAAATATGGCGTTTGGAACTTAACTGCTCTTGAATACAGCTTTTATCAACTACACAAATATTGGGTAAAAGCTGCTGTATAACTGGTTCTAATTCACCAGGTTGCTGTAATTTTAGTTCAATACTGTCGTGTAGTGTTCCGGCAACAGACTCCAGTTCTCGATCTAATGTCATCCAATGGGCGTGGGAAATCGCTCTGTAGATACCAAATCCGCACAGGCTTAAAATCAAAGCCATAACGAGCGCATACCACAAGGCTAAACGCAGGCGGGTCTGCTTAAACAGTTTATTTTGATTCATGGCGTGAGATTGAGACGATATCCTGTACCATGCAAAGTTTCAATCATATTCCCGCACCCACTATTGTTTAGTTTGCGACGCAGCAAACGCATTTGAGCAGCTACTACATTACTTATGGGTTCTGCACTCACTTCCCAAAGCTGATTACGAATTTGTTCAGTAGTCACAATTTGGTTTGGGTGTTTCATAAAATACTCTAGTAACTGGAATTCTTTATTAGTTAAGGAAATCTCCTGTTTCTTGCCTGTATTATTTTGACTAACAACCATATTGTTGCCGTAATCTAGAGTTAAGTTGCCAACAGTTAATTCTTGGGGCTGAAATTGGGGCGATCGCCTCTGCAATGCCCGCAATCTAGCCAATAATTCAGCCATCCCAAATGGCTTTACCAAGTAGTCATCTGCACCCGCATCCAGCCCAGTCACTTTATCTTCCATTCTGTCTTTAGCTGTCAGCATTAAAACAGGTAGAGGACTTTGACGATAACGTAGCCTTTTGCATAACTCTAATCCTGATATTCCTGGCAACATCCAATCGAAAATAGCTAGCGTGTATTGTGTCCACTGATTTTCTAGATATGCCCAGGCATCATTACCATCGAGTACCCAATCAACTAAGTACTTCTGCTGGGTAAGAGTTCGCTTAATAGCAGCACCCAAATCTGGTTCATCTTCGACTAGTAACACT
This sequence comes from Nostoc cycadae WK-1, assembly GCF_002897135.1. NCBI lineage: Bacteria > Bacillati > Cyanobacteriota > Cyanophyceae > Nostocales > Nostocaceae > Nostoc > Nostoc cycadae. Next base: position 102,017 of record NZ_DF978432.1, read on the forward strand.
CTCATAGAGTTCACCTGTCAACAGTAAGTTGATATCTTTTTAAAAACTTTTTCATCTGTACATTTATATAAAATTTAAGTATAAAATTTTACAGAATTTTTTTGAAATAGCAAAATGTTAACAGTGAAAAAGGACTCAGTAGATTGACTTGCCAAAATAGGTGTGGTCTTAGTTTGAGGAGTTACAGAAACTAAGTATTTGCAAGAGTCTATTGAGTCACTATTTATTTTGACAGGTAAAGATGAAACTAAGATGAAATTCCAGCTATTTCCCGAAAATTTATAAACTGATTTATAAACTATTGGTGTTCATTGTCACATCAAGAAAGTTCATTAGCATTATTTTTCTCATATTCGAGTTTGACGCTATACAAACAAACCCTCCATTAACTTAAGCTTCATCGTCATGCAAGCAATAGTGTATACAAAGCAAATCATGGAAGTCAATTTAATGACAATGAGAAAATCATAGCTACTGATTTTTGGAAATTATTTAAGACAATATCTGAAATTTCATCTTAATTTCATATTTATCTTTCAGGATAGAAATATCTAGTCTATTCATGAATGAATACAGGCATTTCTGAGAATTGGCTTGAAAAAATAAACCTGTTAGATATTGATTATTAACTAGGAGTGATGCCCCGTAAAGCTGACACACCAATTGCCATAGCACAAAAGCAAACCTACCAATAATTGGGGCGGCTGATTTAATCAGGTATTCCAAGACATTTGTACATGACATCAAGTTTATTACAAATATCACTAAATTTAGGCTGTAAATACGACATAAGAGAGCTTTAGCAAGTAAGCAAGTTTACAAAGTTGCAGCCACAGTAATTTCCTCATTTGTTTCAATATTCAATATGAATTCTTTTCCCAAAACTTTATCGTCCGAGAACTTTTCTAGTTCGCAATACAACAATCGTAAGAGATACAATCTTTTTGTATCTGCCAATGTTACCCAGGCACTAGGAAATGTCCCGATCGTACAGCTTGGAAACATATCCCGTGTATGTATTGAATCAGAGTGTTTATTAAAGCTTGAGAGCTGCAATCCTGGAGGATCAATTAAGGAGAAAAATGCAGTTTACCTCGTCAAGCGTGCGGAGGAAGAAGGACTACTTGTACCTGGTGGTACGATTATCGAGTCAAGCTCAGGAAATTTCGGCGTTGGTTTAGCAATGGTAGGAGCAGTCCGAGGGTATCGAGTGATTATTGTTGTCGATGCCAAAACTGCGCCACCGTTTAGACGAATGCTGAAAGCATATGGTGCGGAACTTGTGGATGTACCGCTACATGAAGCAGACGAATCAGGCTCTATGCAAAAGGCGAGAATGAAACGAGCGCATGAGCTTACCGCAACTATCCCTAATGCTTGGTATCCATGTCAGCACTTGAATCCTTGGAATACTGAGGCACATTCATACTACACTGCGCGGGAAATTGAAGCCCACTTTGCTGGTGAACTTGATGCTGTCGTGGTAGGTGTTAGCACGGCGGGACAAATAATGGGAATAGCTCGTTATCTCCTACCGCGATTTCCCAAAATACGTATTGTTGGCGTTGATGTGGTGGGTTCAGTGATTATGGGAACGCCAGCCAAACCATACAAGATGACGGGTATTGGGTTATCTTTCTTTCCACCAAATCTGGATATTTCAATGCTCGATCGCGCTTACGTGATACCAGAGGATATGGCTTACTCGGTGTGTCATGCACTTGCAAGTCGTGAAGGATTGCTTCTTGGTGCATCAACAGGGGCAATTGTCGCTGGTGGTTTGCATCTGGCGCGCTCTCTTGGTGCGGGTGCGCGGATTTTGATGATCAATCCAGACCGAGGGGATAGATACCTTGAGACAGTCTACGATTCCGATTGGCTTGATCATCATGGATTTACCTTGAAACAGGGGGAACATCTTGATGATGCGATCGCCTCACTGACTCCTCTGTATTTTTAGTGGCTCATCATAGATTAATGTTAAAAAAAATCATGAACATTTCACCTCAGCAGGGACAGGAAGGTAATAATACAGCTTCAGGGCGATCGCTACTAGCACTACTGAAGCAGTTTATTCCACTTTCCCTATCTGATGTGGCAATGACTCTCGGAGATCCGCTTCAGACATCTGCACTTAGCCGCCTATCTTTTCCGCAAGAGACATTAGCTGGAGTCGGGGTAGTCAAAGGAGTTGCCGTATTTCTGGAAAGCCCCATTATCATGATTCTTCATGCCTCAACTGCACTGGGAGGCCAAGCTAAATCTCGTCGCGTACTTTGGCAGTTTACGGTAATTGCGGGACTAGCTCTGAGTGGTATCTTTCTGTTCCTCACTTGGAAACCCTTATATAACTGGCTACTGCTTGATTTATTCGGCGTTAGCTCATCAATCGCTGCACGAGGAAGAACTGCTTTTCTGCTAATGTTCCTGTGGCCTTTCGTGATTGCTTGGCGGCGATTCTTTCAAGGGTTACTGATCCGCGCTCAAAAGAGCATAGCTGTAGGTTGGGCAAGTGTAGCGCGATTGACTTGGGTAATTGTGTCGCTGGCAGTGGGAGTAACTTTACGGTTAGATGGCGCATTATTGGCAGGTATCACCATGATGGGAGCCATACTCATTGAGGCAGTATTGGTGACATGGTTTTGTATGCGTCTTGGTGCTATTTCTATTCTTAACCAACAAGGATATTCTGAGACTAAGAAACTGCCTCAAACCTTGAGTGGAGTCACCTTTTATTACCTTCCTTTAGCCTCAACAATGCTTTTGGTTTGGGGTGCAAGAGCCATACTTTTGAGTTTGATTGCTCGCTCATTTGATGGTAGTCTTGCCCTCGCAGTGTGGCCTGCGGCGTGGGGGCTAGTTCTTTCAGTTGCTAACGGTACACGGATGATTCAACAAGTGATCATTTCTGCTTATGAAGAAACTTCTAGGCGAACACTGGTTGCTTTTGTCATGATTGTCGGGCTAAGTTTTACTTTCATACCGTTTTTTCTTGGGTTTACAGATAACGGATTATTTTTACTGCGTCAGTTTTTGGGGAATAATCCCTCTCTTGTAGAAGCATCTCGTCCAGTTATACAAATACTCTCATGTTTTCCCCTGCTCTTAGCTCTGCAAAATACGTTTCAAGGGCTACTAATTCACAGGGGGAAAAACTGGTTCATCAACATAGCAACAGTAGTTGCTGCAACCTTTACTTTAGTAGTATGCGGAACCCTAATTTTTACCAGACATAGCGGAGCTAATTCAGCAGCTTATGGAATGCTTGCAGGTGTGATTAGTGAAATAATAGTGCTTTTTTTCGCGCTGCAAAGTAAATAATTGGATTAATTTTGACTAGCAACTATGGCACTATTAACACTGAACAAAAAGCATGATGCAGTACATAGTTGCTAACACGACCTAAAACAAATTCTTCTATACCTGAAAGCCAATGTCGCCTGCCAATTATAATTAAATCTGCTTGCCAATTCCGAGCAAATTCACAAATAGTTTCACCAGGGTTGCCAAAGTCTTGTTTGTATTCTGCGTATACACCTGCTGCTGTTGCTTCTGTTGCGTATAAACGCAGCATCTCTAACTTTGGCTGGGAGAATTTATCCAACATTTTTTGGCTGTGTTGTGCAGCTTCACTGTCTTTATCGGGATCATAGTAATTTAAAATGTCAGCAGTATCTAGATATCCCTCTTCTTCAGGACATAAAACGTTAAATATCATAAGGTTAGCCTTTGTGAGTTTTGCCAGAGCAAGTGCTTTTTCAAAAACACGCTTGCTAACTTTAGAACAGTCTATTGCCACTAAAATTTTCTGAAACATAAAACAATTCCTTAGCTTTTAGTAAATAAACCTAATTGACGTACTTAAATATGTTGGCGTTGCTGAATTGAGCATTATGATGATTTTCTCGATGATGACTTTGCGATACCATAATTCACCTCTGATTAACTGAGTGGAAAGCTTGAATAATTGCAATCGAAAAAATTTAAGTTTTTAAGAAATCAAAAAAATATATATTTATTCCACACGGACAATATCTCTCATTCCTAGCCAGTTATAGCGTCTAATCAACCAAGGCAACACGATAATTACAATGAGGAAAATAACAGAAATAGCTATTCCTAAAGGTGTTCCTACGCTTAATGCTCCTCCCATATATGTCAGCAAAAATGTTGAAGGAATCATGCCTAAAAAAGTAGCAAGAGTATATTTAGGGAGAGAAATACCAGCGATTCCCGCAGCGTAGCTAATCAAATCAAAAGAAAATATTGGCAGCATCCGAGTAATAAAAATTAACCAGCTTAGATATGTCTCTCCTTTGTTTTTCGAGAAATAAATGATTTTACCAGTTAAAGCTTTTATTGCCGATCGCCCCAAAGTACGCCCCAAAAAATAAGCAATTAAACCACCTATAAAACCTCCTATTATGCTGTAGACTCCTGCCATGAATGTCCCCCAAATAGTGCCAGCTATAACTGCGAGTGGCGCACTGGGAATAGGACTAATAACTACAGATAAAGCCAAGATAGCAATATAGACAAATGGCCCAAGTAACCCTAAATTCTTTACAGTTTGTCTAAATCCTTCTGGTGTTAATATATTTACCTGGGCATTCAGTAGCCAATAACAGACGGCTAAACATAAGAGCAAAATTGCCAACGCAAAGGCGTTTTGACGATTAAACAGGATCTTGATTCTTTCCTGTCTTTTCACTTACTTAGTTCTCCCTTTTAGGTATTACTTTTCTTGGTGGTGTCTCCCAGACGAGGGAAAAAAGCTGGTGTATTGCTGGCATAGCCATCGTACTCTGCACCAAATTCTGCTCGCACCTCACGTTCTTCTTGGCGTGCCAGTCGTGTATACATCCACACCAGCACCGGAAACATCAATAATGTGAGAATTGTCGGCCACTGAAGCAAAAAACCAAACATGATACTGATAAAAGCTAGATACTGGGGATGGCGAATTGTTGCATAGGGGCCAGTAGTAGCTAATGTGTGAGAACGCTGGGCTTTGTACAGAACCTCCCAAGCTGATGCCAATAAGATAAACCCACCAAAAATTAAGACATTACTCAAAATATGCAACAGGTTAAAGTGAGGATTGCCTTTCATACCCAGCAGTGTCCACCAGAGATGTCCTGCATCATGGGAAAGGAAATCTAACTTTGGATAGCGGCTTTGCAACCAACCTGAAAGTAGGTAAATTGTTAAAGGTATGCCGTACATTTCAGTGAACAAAGCCACGATAAAAGCAGAAAAAGCACCAAACGATCGCCAATCACGAGGACTTTTTGGTTTTGTAAAGCTGAAGGCAAAGATAATAAATACCAAAGAGTTGATAATCACTAAAGACCAAAGACCGTAGGCGGGTGCGTTGTTCATTTCTTCTTTCCTGTTGATTGATATTTTTTACCGAGATGAACGATCATTTCCGTCACTGTGTCCGCCGTGTCCACCGTGCATAAATAAGTGCATGAATGGGCAGGCTAGAAGTAACAAGTAGGGCAGAATTCCAGCTAGATGTGCTAAGTGTTCAGTGATGAGAAAAAATGCAGCAATAGCCAGGAAAACATATAAGGCTATTTTGGCGGGCGATCTCCACCAACTATCTTGACTAGATTGATGATTCATAGAATTTTTCCCCCCAATGCAGTTAGCAATTGCAATTCAATTTGTTGACAATTTGAATCCTTTCAAAAGCGATGAATTAACAATCACTGATAAGGAACTCAAAGCCATCGCAGCTGCGGCAATAATTGGGTTGAGGAAACCGAAGGCAGCAATGGGAATGCCAATGGTGTTGTAAATAAATGCCCAAAATAGGTTTTGTTTAATTTTGAGCATCGTGGCACGAGATAGGCGAATCGAGGTGACAACATCTCGCACATCGTTTTTCACCAGAATGATGCCGCCTGTTTCCTTGGCAACATCTGCACCAGAACCAATCGCAATACCAATGTCAGCAGTTGCTAGGGCGGGTGCATCATTAACACCGTCTCCCACCATTGCCACAACTTCGCCGCGTCGTTGAATATCTTTAACGACTTGGGCTTTATCGCCGGGTAATACCTCAGCAATTACCTTATCGATTCCTAGTTGACGGGCGATCGCTTCGGCAGTACGCTGGTTATCTCCAGTGAGCATCACAACTTTAACTTTTTCCCGCCGCAGGGCAGCGATCGCTTCCTTGGCTTCAGGTTTGATGGTGTCTGCTACTGCCACAATCCCCATTAGCAAACCATTACAACCAACCAGCATGGCTGTTTTACCGTCAGATTCCAAACGAGTCAGTATCTCTTCTATTGCCGGATTTATTTGATAGCCTTGCTCGCGGAACAAACGGCGATTACCAAGTAAAATCCTATCTCGATTGATTTCTCCCCGAATCCCATGTCCGGGAATTGCCTCAAAATTACTCACCTTGGGAATATCTAGCATTTGGTGTCTGGCTGCTCGCACAATTGCTTCACCCAAAGGATGTTCTGAACCTGCTTCTACCGCCGCCGCTAACCGCAGAATTTCATCGTTTGGGCGTTCTGCCAAGGGTACAATATCCGTCACGCTAGGCTCACCACGAGTCAAGGTTCCAGTTTTGTCAAAAATTACGGTAGAGAGCTTTTCTGCCCTTTCTAAAATTTCCCCACCCCGAATCAAAATCCCGGCTTCTGCTCCCTTACCCACACCAACCATCAATGCGGCGGGAGTAGCAATACCCAAAGCACAGGGACAAGAAATAATTAACACAGCAATAAATGCCAGTAAAGCTTGCGGGAAATTCCCCACGAATAACCAACCAAGAAAAGCAAGCACAGCAATTCCCACAACCGCAGGCACAAAATAGCCCGTGACTTTATCCGCCAACCGTTGGACTTGAGCCGTACTTGCCTGAGCTTCCTCCACAATTTTGATGATTTGAGCCAGAGCAGTTTCTGAGCCGACACGAGTCGCTTGGAAACTGAACGCTCCTGTTCGGTTCAAAGTACCACCAATTACCGCAGCCCCGGCTTGCTTCTCCACTGGTAGTGACTCCCCTGTCAGCATTGACTCATCTACAGATGAAGATCCATCCAGCACAATTCCATCTGTTGGTACTTTTTCTCCCGGACGCACAATAATGGTTTCGCCTACCATTACTTGCTCTGCCGGGATTTCCATCTCCATGCCATCTCGGATGACTCTGGCGGTGGCAGGTTTTAAATCTAGAAGTTTGCGTACTGCTGCCGATGAGTTCTTTTTGATAATTTCTTCCATATACTTGCCTAGTAAAACAAAGGCAATGACGACGGCAGAAACTTCAAAATAAACGTCTCGCTCCTCGACTCCAACAGGTAGAGCATTAGGAAAGAAAATCACTGCCACACTATAGAAATAGGCAACGCTGGTTCCTAAAGCAATCAGGAAATCCATGTTTACATTGCGGCTTTTGATGGCATTCCACGCTCCCACGTAAAATGACCAGCCCCCAATAAACTGTACAGGGGTAGCCAGGATAAAAAGCCAGACTCCCCAGGTGAACCAGGGTAGAGCAGAAATCGGCACCCAGCTTAAGATACTTACACCTGCTGCCAGTCCCAAAAATGCAGCCGCTCGCAGAATTGCTAAAAATAGTACCCCCGTCATCGCAATGGTGACGCGAGTCCGCATAGATTTGAGTTCTCTCTCAGGATCTAAAAATGTGTTTAAGCAAGTTTGGCTACAAAAATAGTAAGTGCGTCCACTTCGTTCTGTCTTCAAGGATGTGGCTTTAGGTACTGTCATGCCACAAATAGGGTCTTTCGCCATCCCACCTTGGGGTACAATGTTTGCGTGTCTATGTCCGTGATGCTCGTGAGTTCTTGCCATTTTTCAATGAACTCCTTCATCTTACTGATTGTGATTCAAAGGTATGCAGGCAATTCTGGCTGCAAAAATAGTAAGTCTGTCCGTCTCGCTCTAATTTCAATGCTGTAGCCTTTTCTACAGTCATGCCACATATTGGGTCTACAGCAATGTTGTCACTATCTTGTTGACGTTTGCGTCTAAAAAAATTTCACATAATTGACCTCCTTGAGAGCAGATGCACTTGCGGTAAACCACCTGCTAGGAATCAAAGAAACAAGCCAAATTCTCTATCCTACTGCTTCCTGCCTGGAATTCAACTTGCTTCAGGCTTTGACTTATACCAAGCCTGATACCATTGCTCCATCTGGTTAATTTCAGCCGTTTGAGTTTTAATGATGGACTGAGCTAAGTTACGAATTTCTGGTTTGGTAGCTTTTTTAGTAGCCATCTGCGACATCATTAGAGCCATGCGATGATGAGGAATCATCTGACGGATAAATTCTTTGTCGAAATCTGGTGCATCTTTCAAGGCTGCCAAATCTACCTTCATACCCATCATGTTGCAGTTCATCGGCATTTTCATCATGCCTGGGTTCATCTGTTGGCACATACGCTGATGCATTGACATCATTTCTTGACGAGTCATGGCTGTTACAGGTACTTCTTTCCCATACCATGCCTTATACCAAGCTTTCATTTGCTGAATTTTACGGTTTTGGTCGTTTTTAATCGCTGCTGCTAGCTTTTTAATTTCTGGGCGTTGAGCGCGACTTAATGCGATATCAGCCATTTCCATTGCTTGAGTGTGATGGGGAACCATCATTTCAATGAAATGCTGATCCATATTAGTCATCATCCCTCTTTGGGGAGGAGGAGTAGTTTCTGTAGATGGGTGATGAGTATTGTGTTCTGAGTTTGCAACCTGTGCTTGTGCGTTATTTAAAATTACTAATCCAGCGAGCGTACTACTGGTTAATAGACCAGCCAAGCCATAAAAAAATGTTTTTGTTTTCATAGCACCACCTCATTTTAGGAGTTAAAAACAACTTACCTTTATGAAATTATCGAGAGATTGTGAGGAACTTGTGAGATAAAAAATCTTCGATTAACTCAATAAAATTGCTCAACTAGAAAGCGGTAATTAAGACTTTTTTAAAGCTTCATTTTCTTGAAACAATTAAGCTAATTTTCTTTTCAAGCACTTAGTCAGATGTTTCTATCTTCCATAAAATCCTATACTTTAAGCTTTTCACCTAGAGATGAAAAGAGGATGAAATATTTTTTCTGTACACGTTTCTTTACAAATCAAGGCGATAGCAAAGGACTGCTTTCAGTAGATCGCATCTTCGTTGGTGTCGTGATAGATGCGATGGTCTCCGAATCTACCGTGGGCGATCGCGCTTTTTGGCATTTGTGTAACATCCATGCCTACTTAGATTAAGGGATTGTCCCACATCGACTGCTAGCAATTGGTCATGAGTTGCTTTACTAGTCAACACCAGCACCCCGTTGATGGCGATTGCTGGCATTGACTGAACTCCATACTGTTCAACTTTCGCTAGATAAGTCTGCTGCTCCTGAACTGAACACAAGTCATCAACTAATACTTCACAATTTGAGCCAGCTAGTTCTTACGCTGTACAAACTGTATCCTCACAAAGAGGGCAATTAGCTGTAAATATCTGAATTTGACATTTATTTTGCCATAATATTGACCAACAATTACCTTACTAGTATTTTCAATCCTCCACCTAACAGGAGAGTCAAGTCTAAAAAATACAATATTAATAATTTGTAATAAATTTGATTTTTTCTTCTGACAGCAAGGAAATGAAGAAGTTACTGTTAGAAAAAATGCTGCAACCGCATAAATTGACTTTTTCATAACTAACTCTGGCAAGATGATATAGGGTAGGCAAAATCCACTATCCCACCCTACAGCTACCGATTAATTTGGTTGACAGCCAGCCACACCCAAAATTAACAGCAGTTAATCAGCCTAGCCACCGTAAGTCTGAATCCGAGCTAAACCAAGTGGAATTTCTTCTTTCATATCAATCTTTTTAACAGATACAGGATAATGCCAAGTTCCCTCATAATCTGGAGTCTTAACTCCTTTCATACGAATTGATATAGTTGTACCAGGAACTATTGGTTCCGAAAAAGCTACAGTAGCTTTTTTGTTGTTAATGGAAACCGTTGTAGGAATTTTTTGACCTAATTTGTTTTGGACTTCAATTCCTTTATTAATACTTATTCCTTCTGGTAAATCAATCGCCAATTCTGAAAGTGCTTTACCTTGGACATGAACATCAAATTTATGAGTAGCATCTGGGATACGGGCAACATTAGGAACAGCAGCACTATTGCCTAGATGAGAAAATTTAGCATCATTTGGATTTTTAGCCCAAGCAGTAGTAACTGAAGATGCAAGAACTAAGGTAAAAGTAACAGTGTAAATCAGCTTTTTCATCGATATTCTCCTTATTTAGTTAATCAATGAACTATCTCTATAGGAATCCAACTTGAGTCTTGCTATGTATACTGAGAAGCCAAACCTTATTTGACAGGCTTTCAGTCAGGTTGACTTTTCAACAATCAAATGGGATTCTATATATTTATAATTATGAAAGCTATTGATGAAATAAAGATGAAATATTGTTATGCCAAAAGAAATTTAAAATGTAGTTGCTAAACGTAATTACTCAAAATTATTTATGGTTAAACTATCAAATATTCAAATTTTAAAATCAATTAAAAATTCTCCTGATAGTTAACTCAAAAATCAGTTAACTATCAGGAGCTTTATTTGGATAGCAAAGATTTTAAGGACTAATACGAAATCTAGCTACACCTATAGGTATTTTTACATCACTACCAATGAGATTAGCAGATAAATAATAAACAGGCCCATTACCAAGAAATGGTTGCTTGACATTCTTGATGTCAATCTCTAGCTTAGTGTTAGGAGCAACTGGTTCAGCAAAAGCTAGTAGTATAGTCTTACCATTCAAAGAAACATTAACGTTAATTTTCTGACCATTCTCTTTGTTTACAACAATATCATTCATATCATTGCTCCACCTTACAGTACTTGGAACTTCAATATTTAACTGCGAAACATCTTTACTATTTTTAGGAACGTGTACTCGCAAAGTATGTCTAACAACCGCCCAGCGAGTCGGAGGAAATTGATAGTTACCCTCAACATGAGGAAGACTATCATTTTCTTCATTGGCACTTGCATAGTTGGCAGGAATTAAAAATGCAGCAGCTAGAGTAGATATAGCAATGTAAGCTACCAGTTTTTTCATATTTACTCCTAATTTAATCAGTAACATCAGCAAATATTTAGATTCGTGTTTAGTAAGCCGTTATCAACTAATACATAACAACTAGGTAAAGACAGAATTATCTATCTCCTACATTCACACAAGAATTAAGAGAAGTTAAAAGCCTTCTCATTAACTCGTTTACTGTTTTAAGTCAAAAAGGTCTACTACCTTTATTAATCAAGTTTGGCAGGTCATAATGAAATCTGGATGAAATTTTTGATTAACATAAAAATCTAAATATTAAAATGTAGGAAATTTAGCTAAACCAATGGGAATCTCTACCTCACTACCAACAACTTTCACTGAAAAGCGGTATACAGAATCCGGGCCTGTAACTGGTTGTTGAACCTTATTAAAATTAACTAAGAGCTTAGTGTTAGAAATAACCTTTTCAGGGAACTCTATAATAATTTGTCTACCATTGGCGGAAATATTAGTATTAATTTTCTGATCATTCACATCCAATACATCAATATCATTACTCACTGCTACAGTAGATGGAGTTTCAATAATAAGTTGAGAAAGAGCGTTGTTATTCTTGGGGATATTTAACCGAAAAGTATGTTTTACAAAACGCCAGCTATTAGTAGGATATTGCAAATTCTTATCAACATTAGTCTCCTTAGCATTTGCCTTGGTCATGCAAATGAAAGCTATAGTGCCAAGAGCAAACACTGTACCTGTGTAAATCCATATTTTCTTCATCTTGAATTGTGAAACAGCCATTATGTAAAATAAGTTACAATTTTCTACTAAATAGACCTTTACATAATAAGTCTGACAGGTCAGGATGAAATTAGGGTGAAATTTTGACTTGTTCAAAAAATAATTTGTTGATGTTGTGTTAGGTAGCCAGTCCGAAAGTAAAACTTTGATGAAGTAACGAAAAATTCAATAATTTAAATCTGAAAAATAAACTAAAAAACAAACTAGCTTTCGGATATAAAGTTTTTTTATTTCTTAAAAAGAAATCAGGCTTTTATTTGCACTATGACAGCACAGCTAAAAAGCCTGAATCTGCATTAAAGCGTAAGTTTAAACGGCTAAATATTAGTATAAATGGATAGAGATGAAATCTAGATGAATATTTAGCATAATTATTGAACATTTACCCCGAAATCAACCACAAGAATTCTGCCATTGCGGTTGAATTGACCCCACATTTTATATGTACCAGGAGTCGGAAAGTTGGTCATAAAATTCACCTTTCCAGATGGAGTGTTTTTTAGCGCATGAGCATGAATATAATCGGCTCTTGTCAATGGTGACGACTGTTTGAGAATTACTAAATGTCCTAGTTCTCCCAGATATGGTTGTAAATTTTGAACCGGTTGATTATTAGACGTTTGTTTTAAATCGAAGCTCAAGGTGACTTCTTCACCTACTTTTAATGTTGGTTGAGAGAAGGTGAGATTAGCCTTAATATCACCAAAAGTCTTATTTAATTTTAGGTCAATTGGTGGTGTGGATGGACTTTTACCCGGAAGTTGTGTTTTGAGTACGGAGATTTGTTCTGTGTTTCCAGTTGGTTTGTAATCACTGAAAAGCGTGTAACTACCTGGTTGAGGAAAATTAGCCTGGACTTCAAAGCGTCCATTGTTTTTATAAATAGGATGAATATGGTTGAAAAACTGGAGGTCATCACTAACCACAATCAGGTGCATCAGTTTTTCTTGAAATGTATCAAAATTGGCGATCGCTTTTCCATCTTTATCTTGCACATTAATTACCAAAGGCACAGTAGTATTAGGCTTGATATCTTTTGGAGTAGTGAGTTTTACCTGAGTAGTTACCTTGTTACCACTATGTTCTGAATGATCTATACCACCCTTTTGGTGTTCTGATTTACTTGTCTCATGCTCCTGATGATCCATACTACCCATTGGTTGTGCTGTAGTAGGCTTTTCTTTATCAGCAGCAGCTTCCTGAGATTTTACTCGTGGTGAGCAACCTTGAGCTATGAGCAGGGTTGTAAGGACAGCAATACCTATAGTGGATTTCACTAATACAGCAACAAAACGATTCATAAAGTTTACTTCCAGCTAGTCCGTTTTAAGTGTTGAACAAGGCATAAACAAAGTAAGCAGAGTAGAACTACTGCGCTAACTACAACATTAGGTTGAAAAGATGAAATCAGGATGAAATCAACCACGACACTATTTACTATTCTTGGCGATCGCCCAGTATTTCATAATCAGGTAAATTACCAAAAGCGGTAGAATTATTCATTTATTAGAGCAGCAGTAGCCAACTATCTCTACCCCTAGTACAAGCAAGACTAAAGCATCATAGAGTTTAGTAATCCCAACTCAATAAATTTCCGAGAGCTATGAATTTAACCCAAAACCGTAAAGAGTACAGTAAAAGCTGCTAGGAAATGATTGTTTTTTTAGAATTGCTTGTAGGTGATTTAGTTCTTAAAACTAAAACGACCGTCTACTTTTTTGCCGTCAACATCCACAAGCATTTTCACTTGATATTCACCGGAAGCTTTTTCTGGTAGCAAAAAAGTATAGTGTTTACCTTCTTTATCGTATGTAAGATTTAAAGTTTTCTGGCTGCCATCAGGTATCTGAACTTGAGCTGTTACTTTGGCGTTAGGTATTGCTTCGTGATTATCGCCTTTCTGGATGTAGAAATCTATATGCGTTCCGTTATCTTCTTTCTCAGGTACAAACTCTAAATGATAAGCACCTGACTCAACAACTTGACCGCCGCGATTAGCTTCACTATGACCAGATGACTCAGTTTTGGCAACGGTTTCTGATTTAGTTGTAGGTTCTGTTTTAGTTGTGGTTTCAGAGGTTGGTACTGATGAATTACTATTAGATTCAGATGCTTGATTACCACAAGCTCCTAAAAATAATAGTCCTGTACTTGCTAAAATAACAAAGCCTAGTTTGAGTGATTGCATTGATTTACTCCTCATCTGGATTAGTTAAAAATTGAAACAAACTTGGGTAGACCTAGTTCTTGCACCTATTTTTGAAAACCCCTTTTCCAGCTACCCTCTTTGATATTTGATAATTTTCATTAACTGATGCAAGATAGAAAACAAATAAAAACTTAAATTTTTATACAACTGAACCTTGAGTAACTTCAAGATTTTGTACTGGTGCAGTAGTTTTCGGAACCAAAAACTTCCCGAGTTGGGAATACAAAGCTGGCAAAACTAACAATGTCAAAGCAGTGGAAGTAAACAAACCTCCTAACACCACCACCGCTAAAGGCTGTAGAATTTCTTTACCTGCACCAGAACCAATTACTAGGGGAACCATACCAAGTGCTGATGCAAGGGCTGTTAGCAGAATTGCCACCAAGCGTTCCATCGAACCCTCAACGATTACTTCTTTAAGTGGTATTCCTTCAGCTAGGCGATTGTTATAGTTATCCACTAAAAGCAAACCATTACGAGTAGCTACACCGAATAGAGTGATAAAACTAACCATTGAAGCAACGGAAATAATACCACCACCCAAGGCGACGGAGATTACACCACCAATTAATGCTAGTGGTAGGTTAACTATAATCATTACAGTGGCAGGAATTGATTTAATGACAAAGTAAATCAGTACGGAAATTACTGCGATCGCAACCGCACCTGCAATGATTAATGTCTGCGTTGCTTCCTCCTGTGCTTGAAACTGACCGCCAAATTGTACATAGTATCCTCCAGATAGTTGAATTTGCTTAACCCGATCGCGTACATCTTTATTTAATGTCTCAAATGAAAATGAAATCAAGATGAAATCAAGGTTGAAGATTTGTGATGTTGTGTAGCTAGGATTTTGTTGCACTCAATATCATCAAGACTTAAATGCTTTATGTGAAGCTAAACAAGGAAAAAATTATTGTCCGCTCTTAAAGAAAATTCAGTCAGGCAAATTACACGATCTTTGCGAGGGTTGGCAGCTTGCAAAAGAGACTTAACGGGAAAAGTCAGGGCTTCTATATTGTGCAATGGAAGACTGCACTGATGCTGAAGTTTCTGTGTATTCTTCTGACTTCAAGTATTAGTATTCTTGTGGCTTATCATTTTTTGATAAAACGATTCAATCTGACACGAATTTTATTTAGTATGAAACTCAAAAAAAAATCTTGTTACTCACAAAAATCTAAATCATTGTGTGCATTTAAATTTTTACGAACCCGATTCGTAAGGAAACCGGGTTTATTAACACTGATATCATTACCCTAAACAAATTATTAACGCTGAACTTGCTGAATCAGGGCTTGTGTTTGTTGATAAGCTTGGGTATCACCTTGTTTAAGAAACAGTTTTGCAGCTTGCTGAAGGTCTGTAACAGCACTCTTACTGTCTCCTAAAGCATATTGTGCCAGTCCTCGGTTGCCATAGGCATCAGCTAGATTGGGATTGATTTGTAGTGCTTGATTAAAATCTGCGATCGCTTGCTGATGATTTCCTTGTCTAAAATGAGCAAGTCCTAAATTATAATAACCATCTTGTGAAGTCGGATCTATCTTTATTGTCTGGTTAAAGTCGGCAATTGCTTTCTGAAAATCTCCTAGTTCTACATAAGAAATTCCCCGACCATTATAAGCATCTGTATGCTTGGGATTTAACCGCAGCGCTAGATTAAAGTCAGAAATGGCTGCACTGAAATCTCTCAATTGAGATTTAGCTAAACCACGAAGGCAAAAACCTTCATAAAACCGTGGATTCATCTGTACTACAGAGTTAAAATCTGCGATCGCACCATTGAAGTTGCCTTGCTCAAGCTTTTGCACCCCTTGCTTATAGTACTCT
Organism: Nostoc cycadae WK-1; assembly: GCF_002897135.1. Lineage (NCBI taxonomy): Bacteria > Bacillati > Cyanobacteriota > Cyanophyceae > Nostocales > Nostocaceae > Nostoc > Nostoc cycadae. Next base: position 117,941 of record NZ_DF978432.1, read on the forward strand.
TGGAAGTTCGTCGCCTTCAAAGGTATTTGTACTTCTCGCGCAGAAACAGCAGCAGGCATTACACCCAGTAAACTCATTATTCCCAGAATGGCTATTGTTCGCTTGATATATTTCATGGCTTTACCCCTTCATTCTTGCAGCATGACATTGGATTGCCACGGATCTGTTCCTTTATTTTAACTGGGAACTTGTAATAGCCATCCCCAAAGACTTTGTAATAGCAACCAAGCATTTAAGCCAACGATAACAATAGCAACTAACCAAGCTAAAGATTTTAACCACACGGGATTAACAAACTCACCCATCAAGCGGCGATTACTTGTAAACATCACCAAGGGAATTACTGCAAATGGTAACTGTAAACTGAGGATGACTTGACTGAGAACTATGAGGCTACTTGTACTATTTTCACCAAACAGAATGATTGTAATTAACGCTGGAATGATGGCAAGCAGACGGGTTATTAAACGGCGTAACCAAGAAGGAAAGCGAAATTGCAAAAAGCCTTCCATAACAATTTGTCCTGCCAAAGTAGCAGTTAATGTCGAACTTTGCCCAGAAGCAAGTAATGCGATGCCAAAAATAGCACTAGCAGCACTGACTCCTAACAGTGGTGAAAGTAATTTATAAGCATCTTGAATTTCTGCCACATTCTGATTTCCAGAAAAATGAAATGTTGCAGCAGACACAATTAAAATCGCTGAGTTGATGAATAGTGCTAATGACAAAGCAAAAGTTGAATCAATTGTGCCGAACTTAATCGCTTCCCATCTTTTTTCAGTACTAGGTTGCCAATCACGGGTTTGCACAATAGAGGAGTGTAAATACAAATTGTGAGGCATCACTGTTGCCCCTAAAATGCCAATGGAAATGTAGAGCATTTCTGGGTTTTGTAAAATTTCTTTTTTAGGTAGATATCCCAATAAAATCCCCCCCACATCAGGTTGAGAGAACAGAATTTCTGCTGTAAAACAGATGCCTACAGTTGCTACTAGCATTATTACCAAAGCTTCTGTATAGCGAAAGCCTTTGTGTTGCAGGAATAACAATACCAGGACATCGAGTGCTGTGATGCAAACACCCCACACTAAAGGAATCCCAAATAGAAGTTGCAGTGCGATCGCACTTCCCAATAGTTCCGCTAAGTCACAAGCAGCGATCGCAATCTCACACAGTACCCACAAACAAAAGCTTACCCTTGGTTTGAAATAATCTCGACAAGCTTGTGCCAAATCTCGTCCTGTGGCAACACCTAAACGCACACATAGCGATTGCAGTAATATAGCCATTAGGTTCGATAGCAGAATTACTGTCAACAAAGTGTAGCCAAACTTAGACCCCCCGGCGATATCTGTTGCCCAGTTGCCAGGGTCTATATATCCCACTGCAACCAGATATCCTGGCCCTGCATAAGCCAGCATTTTGCGCCAAAAGCTCTTGCTGTTAGGGACTCTGATGCTGCGGTGAACCTCTGGTAAACTAGGTCGGTTTTCTGGGGGAGTCATTCTACTTTGCTATGAAATATTCTCATATTCTTTTCATAATTTATTTTTTCATATTCTTCTCATTATTTGAAAAAATCTGGCATGAATATTAATCTCCTCAAGATTTAAAAAGTAAAAATCTTGTCTTACCACTTATAACTACCGTGTGTTTTTATACTTTTGCTAAAACACAAATCAAATAAGATTTGAAGTTCGTAAAGAATCTTTATAATAGATAGGATATTCTTGAGTGAAAGAAATACTAAAGTCCTTACTTAACTTCATATGGGCTGGCTTGTTTGAGATAGGCGGTGGCTATCTTGTCTGGCAATGGTTAAAGGATGGAAAGCCTGTCTGGTGGGGAATTGCCGGAGGTATTGGGTTAGCTTTATACGGTATGCTTGCTACTCTCCAGCCTGCTAACTTTGGTAGAGTGTATGCTGCCTATGGAGGGGTATTTATTGTGCTGGCAATGCTTTGGGGTTGGAAAGTAGATGGGGTAGCTCCAGATTACTACGATATGCTAGGAGCTTGTTTGGCGCTACTGAGTGTGTTAATTATCATGTATGCACCCAGAGCATAGAAAAGAGGAGTTTACTCTACTAGATTCTCTAGGAGAGTATTCAATTCTCAATTGCTTGCGCGATCGCTAACCCAAATCCAGATCCCTCAGTACGACGCGATCGCTCGCTTCGTCTGTCAAGGGTAAGTGAACGATGAAGGTGCTACCCTTACCAATTTGGCTTTGCACCTGTATACTACCTCCATGAGCCTGAACAATTGCTTGCGCGATCGCTAATCCCAATCCAGATCCACCAGTACGACGCGAGCGATCGCTATTCACTCGATAAAAGCGGTCAAAAATCCGCTTTTGCTCGTGCGATGCAATACCAATACCTGTATCTTGAACTTCAATTACAGCATTACCGTTGCTGCGTTTGAGGATAACAGTTACATAACCGCCAGCAGGGGTGTATTGAATAGCATTGGCAATGAGATTAGAAAGCACACGCAACAGTTGGTCTTCATCTCCCATCACGTATAAAAGCTCTTGGCATAACACCAAAGATGTTAGCTGCAAAGAAGCCGCAGCCGCTAACGCTGAAAATTCTTCTATGAGATCATTAATCAAAATATTCAGACAGCAATGTACTTGTTGTGTCGCTAGCGTTTGCTGTTCCAATCGAGACAGTAACAGCATATCCTGAACTAGTTCAGCTAGTCGATGATTTTGACGTTGAATAGAGGCCAAAACATCTCGCGCCTCCTCCGGCAGATAATCCATATCAAATAAAGTTTCTACCGTTGCATTAATCGCTGCTAGAGGAGTACGCAACTCATGAGAGGCATCAGACGTAAACTGTTGCATTTGTTTATACGAAGAGTCAATTGGCCGCATTGCTAACCCCGCCAGCCACCAACTAGAACCGCCAACTAACAATACCGTAATTGGCAATCCCACCGCCAAAATTAATTTCAAAGCAGCGAGACGATTATCAAGGTCATTGAGATTGCGCCCTACCTGAATATAGCCCCAATCTTGATTATCTTGAGTGTGCAGCAGTAGAGACTTTTGACTGTAACGATTGCCTTGTAAGTCTTTGACTGTTTGCCACACTTGGGTTTCCACAGTCGGTGGCAGTTCATTAGCTTGGAAACCTGCTACCGCAATTAAACGTCCTGAACCATCGACAAAACGGATGTAATATTGCTTATCTTTATATACAGGACTAAAAATACCGTGTTCATTATGGGTGCTTTGACTGTGGCTTAGGATCTTTTGGGTAGGACAACTGGACTCAGCTAAACAAATATTTGGTAAAACTTGCTGGAAAACTAGCTCTGTAATACCAGGTTGTTTCAAATTCGGTTCAATTACATCATGTAGTGTACCTGCTACCGATTCCAGTTCCCGGTTGATAGAAACCACATAAGCATCAATGATTACCTCGTAAACTACGAAACCGCATAAGGATAGAATTAGAGCCATAACTACCGCATACCAGGTAGCCAATTGCCAGCGAGTCTTACGAAATAGTCGAATCTGCATTGCCAGGATTGAAACGATAACCCATACTAGGAACAGTTTCGATTAGCCCATCACAACCATATTCCGATAATTTGCGTCGCAAAAGTCGGATTTGAGCTGCTACTACATTACTAACCCGTTCTGCACTAAAAGCGTACAGATGATTTAAAATTTGGTCGCGGGTAATAACTGTATTGGGACGTTTCATTAAGTATTCTAATAATTGGAATTCTTTTTTTGTTAAATAAATTATTTTATTTTCACCATTAGGGTACTGTCGAGAAACTGTACAATTACCGCAGTCTAGGATCAGACCACCAACTTGCAATTGTAAAGACTGGAACTGAGACGTAAGTGCTGTACCTCCAAAGGAAGATCGCCTTTGCAAAGCCCGCAACCGTGCCAGCAGTTCTACCATGCCAAACGGCTTGATCAAATAATCATCTGCCCCTGCATCTAGTCCTGCTACCTTATCTGCCATGCTATCTTTAGCAGTTAGCATCAGCACGGGTAAAGCATCACCCCGATCCCGTAATCGCTTACATAGTTCTATGCCTGACATTCCTGGTAACAACCAATCAAAAATTGCCAGTGTATATTGAGTCCAATCATGTTCTAGATAAGTCCAGGCTTCATTTCCATCCAAAACCCAGTCAACAATATATCTTTCTTTACTCAACTTTCGCTGAATCGATGCACCCAGATCCGGCTCATCTTCAACAAGCAAAACTTTCATAAGCAGCAGATGTATTTTAGTAATTTATTCATTAAATTACACGCAATTGAGCGACACCAATTGGTAACTCTGCATTCGTACCAGCGAAAATGGTAGATATCTTGTAGAACTTATCACCAGTAGTCACTGCTGTTTTTTTAACATTATTCATCTCTACGATGATGGTAGTTCCAGAAGCGACTGATTCGGCAAACTCTAATGTAGCTTTTTTGCCTTGAATAGAAACTTTTGCAGCAATTTTTTTACCAGATTCCTCGGACACATCAATATTTTCTCTGAGAACAATGTTAGCTGGAGCTTCGATAATTAGCTGAGAAATAGCCTTGCTATTTTCGGGAACTGCTATTTTTAAAGTATGCCTGAGAATTCTCCAGTGGCGAATACCTTGAGGAGATTCCACTAGGCTAATAACGTGAGGAAAGCTACTAGATTGTGGTGTAGAATTTGCATAAGTAGCTGGAACTAAAACTGCCATAGTCAAGGCAAAAATAGCAGTATATCTCAGTATTCTAATCATTGCGCTTTTATAATCACTTTACTAGATCCATCAATCATCAGAATCATCTTCGTTGAAAGATGTTACCTCTTAATAGCTTGACAAAGTGAGATGAAATTTGGGTGAAATTTTAGCTAGTTACAGGGATTTTTTTAAAAAACAAATAAGTGACCTTTGATGGATCTGTAACTTTTTCCTAAACGTATCTCTTTATAGTCTCAAAGCTCTCTAACCTCGTTTCAGCTTATAACGATATTGACAAACAGTTGAAGAACCAAGATGTTCGTACTGATGTTTTGTCATATATTTAACTGAAAATATAGTGTTGTAGATTTGTGTGGCAAAGACGGAGGTAACTCAGTGCTTGTTTTTCTAAGTAACGAACTCTCCTCTCACTAATGTTGAGATGTTGAGCTACCTGCGTCAAGGTGAGTTCGCAATTATCTTCCAAGCCATAATGCAAAATTAGGACTTGTTGCTGCTGTAGAGTTAATTCTCTCAGTGAGAGATAGATATCTTGACGCATTAAATTTTGAGTTACTAGGATTTCAGGCGAGGCTTCTGGAACTTCTGTTAAAAGTTCTTGCAATTCTGTGTCTTCGTTATCACCCACTTGTTTATCTAATGAAACAGGTTGACGATATATCATCACAAGTTCGCGGATTTGGGCAGGTTTTAATTTCATTTTTTCTGCAATTTCAGACATACTAGGACTGCGCTTTAGTTTTTGAGATAATTCCCTTTGCACTTTTTTTAGTTTGTTCAACTTTTCGGTAATATGAATTGGCAGTCTAATAGTTCGTGATTGCTGAGATATTGCTCGTGTCATTGCCTGGCTAATCCACCAATAAGCGTAGGTAGAAAATTTATAGCCACGAGTGGGGTCAAATTTCTCTACGCCACGTTCTAAACCTAATGAACCTTCCTGAATTAAATCCATCAACTCCAAATTTCTTCTTTGATATTTTTTGGCAATAGCAACCACTAAACGAAGATTTGCTGCCATCATCTTTTGCTTTGCCTGTGTACCTTGCTGAAAAATATTCTTCACTTCTATTTCACTAAGCTGTACATATTTGGCTAATTCTTTTTGAGAGGGTTCGTGGTTGAGTTGTTTCTTCAAAGTTTCTTTCTTCTTCTGTAACACCATCATCTGCTGTACCTGTTTGCTATATACAATTTCTTCCTCATGAGTCAACAATGGTACGCGAACAATATCTTGCAGATAATTCCGAACTATATCTGTGCTGAATTTAGTATTTGAAGTTGTTGTAATCATGTTGAGAGTTGGCATAATTTCAGTATTTTTTGTATGTAAAGATTTAGATATATTTATAAATTATTCATTCATGTTATGGTAAGTAGCCACAGCTGAAGGAGAACTGCGATTGAGGTAGCGGAATATCCAATATTTAAAAACTGTATCCATGATTACTGGAACAGTAGCAATAAATAAAGAAGTAAGACTTTTGTTTTCTGGTAAACCGTAATGCTTTAAAGTACTTTCTATAATTATTTCCCATCCATAAGGAGAGTGAAAACCGACAAATATATCTGTAGATAGAATAATTAAAAAAGCCTTAGCGGAGTCGCTTAGACTATAAGTTATATCGCCAGCAAAAGACATAAGAATGGATAGCTGCTGCTTACCTATTAAGATTAAAATAATTAATGTGATGGCTGTAAGTATATCTGTAAAAACATTTGTTACTGCATTAATACTTTTAATTTTATTGTCTGCTACTAACGCAATAGCTTTTTTCTTAATCTTCTTTTGAACAAGCTCGTCAGAGAATGTGGTGATTTTACTTATTCGAGCTTCAAAATAAACACTTTGCTCAAATCTTTTGAGTTCCGCTAAAGCTTTTTCTTCTTGAGAATAATTTAAGAAAATATTTAACTCTTGTGAATTCCAAAACTTCTCAATTAGGGGAGCGATGAAAAAGTTTCTAGAAAGCTGATTTATCAGTAATGGAACTACAATCAGAATTAACAGAAAACGGAGGTAGGAAATTGTTTGCAGTCGAGAAACGCGAAACTCTTCGATAGCCTTTGCTTCGGCATTTGGATCTAACGTCTGTTGAAATTTTCCTATCGTCCGCAGGATAGAGCGAGGAATAAAGCTCATCTTTTGAGATGATGACTTTGATTTCATCTTAATTTATAAGCATCACAATTCTAGTTGCACCCATAATTTAGTGAGACAACTGTGGCATTTTAAATAGCTATAAGATTTAAAGTTTAAATCTCTAAACTCTACTTTACAAAAACAGGATGAAATTAAGATGAAAAATCCGTATTTTATAAAAATTTTCCAGATTTAGTTATTTTCGTATATATTAAAAACGGCAAATTTTACTTGAATAACTATTACTTTTACTTTGATGATTGGCGATCGCAAAGCTAAGATGATTGGGTATTCAGTCACAGTAACTATTCTAAATGCGATCGCCACCAAATTCTCTATCCATATACTCAACTCAATTGATTTAAACCACGTTTTCTTGAGCAAGAGGACATGGATAACTTGGATCGCCTGTTTCTATCTGAATTGTAGTGTGTTCGATACCAAAATGGTCGTGAAGTTGTTGATTTACCTCAACTAAAAAAGCATCATTAGGATTTCTAGTAGGCATAATTAAGTGAGCAGTGAGAGCTGTTTCTGTGGTACTCATTGCCCAGATGTGCAAGTCATGAACACTAGATACACCAGGAAGTTCAGCTAAGAATGTACGGACTGCAAGTGGTTCAATACCTGCTGGTACTGCATCTGTGACTAAGTTCAAAGATTCTTGGAACAATTGCCAAGTACTCACAATAATCACGACAACGATCATCAAACTTACAACTGGGTCAAACCATAGCCAACCAGTGGTAACAATCGCAATACCAGCCAGGACTGCACCCAAAGACACCGCCGCGTCAGCAACTAAGTGAATAAAGGCTCCCCTAATATTCAAGTCTCTTTCACGACCAGGCAGAAACATCAAGGCACTTCCCATATTGATGGCAATACCTACCGCAGCCACGCCGATAATTGTACTACCTGATACTGGACTAGGTTGAGCAAAACGCTGTATGGCTTCCCAGGCAACTGCACCAGAAGCTACAAGTACGAGGATAGCGTTTAATAGAGCTGCTAAAATCGAGGAGCGACGTAACCCGTAAGTGCGGCGTGGTGTCGGTTGGCGACGACCGAGGAAGCTTGCTCCCCAGGCAAGTAACAAACCTAGAACATCACTCAAATTGTGACCAGCATCGGCAAGTAAGGCAAGGGAATTGGCAGCTAACCCATAAATTACTTCAATGACAACAAATCCAGTGTTGAGAGCAACGCTAATAATGAAGGCACGGTTGTAATTAGTCGGTTCGTGGCTGTGTCCGTGACTGTGATTGTGAGACATGAATACTGCCCTTAAAGCGTTACTAATGGCGAAAGAATTTCTATGCTTTGACAAGTGACAAACTTATCTTTAAGCATATCTTTGACCAAGGAAAAAAATTCGGTTATTACACTTTCACTATCAATAACTGTAATGACAAGTGGTAGCACAGAAGACTCAATAGATGGATCTAGCTCGTTCATAGTGCGAAAAATTCCATGTTTGCCATATCCAGAAATTGCTCGCATCACCGTCATCCCTGTTATTCCCTGTTGGCGGGCGATTCCCAATAGAGTTTGGTGAAGTGGTTGGTGCTTCCAACTATCAGACTCACTGATATAGATTGTTAGCTCCTTCCATTTAATTGGTTCGTAATTGTACTGTTGAACCATAACTGTTATCCTATCGCTACCACTTGCTATTAATTATCGCTTGAAGGTAAAGCGACCGTTTACTTTTTCACCATTGACATCAGAAAGAATAGCAACTTTATATTCACCTGCTGCTTTTTCAGAAAGTACAGCATGGTAATGTTGTTCTTTAGCTTCATAAGTGAGGGGAAGCGATTTTTGACTACCATCAGGTAGCTGAACTTGAGCAGTTACTTTTGCATCCGAAACTGTAGTATGTTTTTCTCCTTTCTTTAAATAGAAATCTAAATGAGTTTCATTATCCTTTGCTTCAGTAACAAACTCCAAATGATACTGCCCAGACTCTAAAACTTGACCGCCATGTGAATGTTCACCTTTACCATCTTCGGAATGCTCAAGAGCATTATTTTTACTATGAGAATGACCATCATTTTCCGAGTGATTATCTTTCGCTGCGATTTCAGTTTTGGCAGCCGTTTCTGTTGTTAATGCCGATTTATTCTCTGAATTTATAGCTTGATTACTGCCACTACAAGCACCTAAGAAAAGCAAGCTTACACTACCTAAAATTACGAAGCTGGGTTTCAAAAATTTCATTGATTTACATTCCTCAATTTTTGGTCAATTAACAACTAAAAACTTGCCTCTCCTGCAATTTCTGGCTGAATAATTGGCTCAGTCTTTTTCGGCACCAAAAATCTACCAAACTGTACATACAAAGCCGGAAGCACTAACAGGGTTAAAGCGGTTGAGGTAAACAATCCACCTAACACTACAACGGCTAGCGGCTGGAGGATTTCTTTTCCGGCTCCGCTACCAATTACCAAGGGTGCCATACCCAGAGCCGATGATAGCGCCGTCATTAAGATAGCAGCCAACCTTTCTACTGACCCTTCCATCAAAGCCTGTCGCAGAGGTTGTCCTTCTGCCATCCTAGAATTGTAGTTCTCAACCAGTAATAGTCCATTACGTGTAGCAACGCCGAATAAGGTAATAAATCCTACCATTGAAGCTACAGAGAGAATACCACCAGTTAAAGCGATGGAAATGACTCCACCCACTAAGGCTAAGGGCAAGTTTATCAAGATCATGATGGTGGCAGGAATCGACTTGACAGCAAAGTAAATCAGAACTGCAATAGCGACAAAAGCTAATCCACCAGCCGAAAGTAAAGTTTTTGTAGCTCCTTCTTGTGCTTCAAATTGACCGCCGTATTCAATGTAATAGCCGGGAGGTAATTGTACTTCTTGCTTAACTTTGTCCCGGATATCTTTAATCACAGAACCTAAATCACGTCCAGCCACATTGCTGGAGACAACAATATAACGAGAGACATTCTCGCGGTTAATAGTATTGGGGCCTGTACCGTAGTCAATTTTTGCGACTTGGGCTAAGGGAATTTTTTGTCCGTTGGGTGTATCAACTAACAAATTACCGATAATTTCAATATTGTTACGGTATTTCTCTTGCAACCAAACCACCATATCAAAGGTTTGTTGTTGCTCCAATACTTGGGAAACGACTCGCCCATTCAGTGCAGTTTCTATTATCTCTGACAATTCGCCAATAGTTAAACCATAGCGGGCTGCTGCATTGCGGTCGAATTGAATTTGTACCTGTTTAATTGGTACTTGCGGTTCTAGTTGCAAATCTACTAGACCCGAAACACCGCCCATAGCTGATTGTACTTGTTGACCAAGGGTGCGGAGTTCTTCCAAATCGGGTCCAAAAATTTTCACAGCGATCGCACTCCGTACCCCAGAAAGCACTTCATCCATCCGGTGCGAAATGAACCCGCCGATATTGGGAACGACTCCGGGAATTTTATCAAATTCTTTACGAATCATTTCAATTGTTTTTTCTCGATCTTTTCCTCCCTCCTCGCTGAGTTGGACATCTATTTCCGCCCCGTTTACACCAGCTACCTCAGTATCCCCTACAGCCCGTCCAGAGCGCAATTGAGCCGTTTCAACCCCAGGATTTTTTTTCAGGGCTTCTTCGATCGCTAACCCTACTTGATTAGTCGCATCCAGAGATTGACCAGGCATTAAAACTGCGGCGATTACTAAAGAGCGATCTTGGAATTCTGGTAAAAAAACTTGCCCTAACGAGAGTAGAATCATCGTTGAAGCCACAAAGGCAGCGATCGCACCTGTCAAAATAATCTTGGGGCGACGAATAGAAAATTTCAAAAGTGGACGATACAGGCGATGAGAAAGTCGTTCAACCCAAGTTTCTGTACTTGGTAAACGCCGATTTACTAGCAAAAGGGCGCACAGTGCTGGAGTCAATGTCAGTGCTACTAAGGTAGAAGCACCAATTGACAGCAAATAAGCTACAGCCATCGGTGTAAAAATCCGACCTTCTACACCGGAAAGAGCAAAAATTGGTGCAAAGACGACTGCAATAATGATTGTCGAGAACAGTACGCTTACCCGCACCTCCACTGAGCCATTAAAAACAACTTGCAGTGGTGGTACAGGATTGCCTGCTATCTGGTTTTCTCGCAAACGGCGGTAGACATTCTCCATATCGACAATTGCGTCATCCACCACCGAACCAATCGCAACAACCAATCCGCCCAAAGTCATTGTATTGATGCCTTGTCCTGTCCAATTCAGGATCATCATTCCTAACAACAAAGACACAGGAATTGCGCTCAAACTAATAATCACCGTGCGCCAGTTCATCAAAAATAAAATCAAGATGACACAAACGATGATCGTGCCATCACGCAAAGCTTCTTCAACATTCTTAAGCGAAGCTTCGATAAAATCTTCCTGACGGAAAGTAGTTGTAATTTTGACATCTTTGGGCAGACCTGCTTGAATTTCCTCCATTGCTTTTTCAGCCGCCTTCGTTACTTTTGGCGTATCTGCTGTTGGCTGTTTGTTGACTGTCAAAATTACCGCTTTTTTACCCGCAAAACTGCCATCGCCGCGTTTGAGTGCTGCACCTATTTGTACATCTGCCACTTGTTCCAACAGAACTGGTGTGCCATTTTTGGCTTTAATTACTGATTTTTTCAACTGCTCGATAGATTCAATCCGCCCTACCCCTCGCACCAATGTTTCTTGGTCAGGAGTAATTAAAAATCCCCCTGGTGCATTGGCGTTAGCTGCTTGTGCTGCCTTGGTGACATCATCAAGGGAAACATTAAACGCCTTCAGCTTATCTGGGTTTACCAGCACTTGATACTGACGTTCATCCCCACCAAATATGACGATATTACTTACACCAGGGACAGCTAGCAGGCGGTTCTTCACTTGCCAGTTGACAATCCGCCAGACCTCCATCAAAGGAGTGGTTTCAGAAGTAAAGGCGTATTTGACAGTCCATCCCAAGGGGGAACTAACCGGCAGAACCTCTGGGTCTTCTACACCTTGCGGTAGTTGACTGCGTGCTTGTTGCAACCGTTCCGTTATCAATTGGCGGGCGCGATAAATTTCTGTATCCAAGCTAAAAGTCGCTCTCACAGCCGAAAGACCTACGGCTGAGGAAGAACGCAATGCTTCTAGTCCGGGAGTACCGTTAATCACACTTTCTATTGGTCGAGTAACTAGGGATTCAACCTCTTCTGGTGCTAGTCCTGGAGCTTCGGTCATAATTTCCACTTGCGGTGGAGCAAAGTTGGGAAATACATCCAGTGGCATTTGTGTAAGGACGAGAAAGCCCCAAACAGATATGAGGATGGAGGCAATAACCACTAGCCAGCGTTGAGCAATCGACCATTTAACAATAGAATTAAGCATTTTTAGAAGCGTTAAGGGATGTCTGCTTGCTGTGCAGCTAAGTAAGTTTAAAGATCAAGTACTTTACCTACTCTCCCAAATGAAGATGAAATTGAGATGAAATTTTTAGCTTCAACTTAAAGTTGCCCCACGTCTGTCCCTTCAGGAAGCGTGGGATGAATTTTTGAGCATTGTTACAAACCATCAATGGCAAACGTCAGCTTTGATGATTTTACGTGATTCCAATTGTTACCGTAATAGTTGACATAAAGTAGTTTAATTTCTTCTTGGGTGTAAGATACTTATCCAATATGGACAAATCGCCTCCAAAGCAGCTGCTTGAAAGTATTTATCAGCAACTACTGCCTAGCTTACAAATTGAAAGCGTCAATCCCCGGAATCCAATCAAGGTTAGCTATCTTCCAGAACCCTGGCGGCTGCTTGGTAAAGGAAATTATGCCGCAGTAGTCTATCACCCTAACCACTCTGAGTCTGTAGTCAAGATTTATGCCCCAGGACGGCCAGGCTATGAAGAGGAAGTAGAAGTTTACCATCGTCTAGGTTCTCATCCGGCATTCTCTGAATGTTTCTATGCTAAAGATGCCTTTTTAGTCTTGAAACGGCTTTATGGAACAACGCTCTATGATTGTATGTACTTGGGTTTACCTATTCCCAAACAAGTAATACAGGACATCGATAAAGCTCTTGACTATGCTCAAAGTCGTGGACTCCACCCTCATGATGTCCACGGTCGTAATGTCATGATGCACCAAGGCAAAGGATTAGTCGTAGACATCTCAGATTTTCTGCATCCAGAAGCCTGCTCAAAGTGGAATGACCTGAAAAAGGCTTATTACTGCCTATATCTCCCCGTGTTTTACCCACTTCGATTGCGCGTACCATACTTTGCCTTAGATATGATCCGCAAATGTTATCGTCTAGGAACTTCTTTCAAAACTTCCTGTCTTGACATCCTCACCGGGCTAAAGCAACGGTGATTTATCTAGCAATCAAACAGACTTAACTGTTTATATTCTAGCCAAAATAATTACCCAATATAGAGTTAATTGTATAGCCAAGGGTGACGCTATTCACAAAAACTAAATTTTATCCAGAATTAAGTTCATTTTTATTAAAGTCGAACTCGGTTATCATACCCAAGTCTCATTTGTCAGACAATTCAATCGCCAGGGGAAAAATAATAGAGAAAGTGACAACACAAGCGGGTGTTACCCTTTGGCGCGTATGAGCTAAATCAGCAGACTATCAATAATGTCTTTCAATCACAAAATGGCGGTAATAACTGGAAAAAATTGAGCTAAAGCAGCCCATAGTTTCCTCAACAATTCGATAACAAAATTGAATAACCCAACTATTTCGTAAGGTTTTTTGAAAAGTTGGGTTTGACAATTATTTGAATTAGTTACATCTGAATCTGCTGAAGGAGAGCTTGTGTTTGCTGATACCTTGGGGTATCTCCTTGCCGTTGAAACAGATTTGCAGCTTGCTGTAAATCGGTAATGGCGCTTTTGCGATCGCCTAAAGCATATTCAGCAAGTCCTCGGTTGCCGTAGGCATCAGCTAAGTTGGGGTTGATTTGTAGTGCTTGGTTAAAATCTGCGATCGCCAGTTTATGATTTCCCTGTCTATAATTCAGAAAGCCCCTATTGTAGTAAGCATCTACAGACTTTGGATCAATTCTTAGTACCTGGTTAAAGTCGGTAATAGCCGCTTCAATGCTTCCTAGTTCCGCATGAGCAGTCCCCCGGCTGTTGTAAGCATCTGTATGATTGGGATTTAATCGCAGTGCTTGATCGAAGTCAATAACGGCTGCTTTAAAATCTCCTAATTGAGACTTTGCCAAACCTCTTAGGCAAAAACCTTCGTAGTATTTGGGATTTAACTGTACTACCCGACTAAAATCTTCTATCGCGCCGTTGAAGTTACCTTGCTCAAGCTTTTGCACACCCTGGTTATAGTATTCCTGAAAATTCATCTGTTGGATGCGCGTTGGTGCTTCCTGTGCAGCATAGACAGCAACAGGTATTCCACTCAGTACGCTAGTTGTTATTCCTAAGATGATAGTAGCTTTGTGAATATAGTTCATAGCTTGACTTTCTCCTTGATAGATATATCAAGACAGATGCACGGGATTGTCCTCGACTAGATCCATCCTAAGCGGTTTAAACAGATTTAGAGATTTAAACCCAGCCAAACCAAAATACTTTGTAATAGCAACCAAACATTTAACCCGACGATAATAATAGCAACCAGCCAAGCTAGAGATTGGAGCCACAAAGGATTTACAAATTCTCCCATTAAGCGACGGTTACTCGTAAACATTACCAATGGAATTACTGCAAAGGGTAACTGCAAGCTAAGGATAACTTGACTAAGAACTATGAGGCTGCTTGTGCTATGTTCTCCAAAGATAATAATTGTAATCAACGCTGGAATGATAGCAAGCAGACGTGTAACTAAACGCCGTAACCAGGATGGAAGGCGAAATTGTAAAAAGCCTTCCATGACAATCTGCCCAGCCAGAGTTGCAGTTAGTGTCGAACTTTGCCCAGAAGCAAGTAAGGCAATCCCAAAGATGGCACTAGCAGCACTAACACCTAACAATGGTGAAAGCAGTTTGTAAGCTTCTTGAATTTCTGCCACATTCTGATTACCAGAAAAATGAAATGTAGCGGCAGATACAATTAAAATCGCTGAGTTGATAAACAGTGCCAATGATAGAGCAAAAGTTGAATCAATTGTGCCAAACTTAATTGCTTCCCATCTTTTTTCAGTAGTAGGTTGCCAATCACGGGTTTGCACAATAGAGGAGTGTAAATATAAGTTGTGAGGCATCACTGTCGCGCCTAAAATGCCAATGGCAATGTAGAGCATTTCTGGATTTTGTAAAATATCTTTCTTAGGCAGATACCCCAACAAAATCCCCCCCATATTAGGTCGGGAGAACAGAATTTCTGCTGTGAAACAAAAGCCTACGGTTGCTACCAGCATTATTACCAGGGCTTCTGTATAGCGAAAGCCTTTACTTTGCAGGAATAGCAATACCAAGACATCCAGCGCAGTGATGCACACACCCCATACCAAAGGAATACCGAATAAAAGTTGCAGGGCGATCGCACTTCCCAGCAGTTCCGCCAAGTCACAAGCGGCGATCGCAATCTCACACAGTATCCACAAACAAAAACTTACCCTTTGGCCAAAATAGTCCCGACAAGCTTGCGCCAAATCTCGCCCCGTAGCAACTCCCAAACGTACACATAGCGATTGCAGTAATATCGCCATCAGGTTCGACAGCAGAATGACTGTCAACAAGGTATAGCCAAACTTAGCTCCCCCAGCGATGTCTGTTGCCCAGTTTCCAGGGTCTATATATCCCACTGCAACCAGATATCCTGGCCCTGCATAAGCCAGCATTTTGCGCCAAAAGCTCTTGCTGTTAGGGACTCTGATGCTGCGGTGAACCTCTGGTAAGCTGGGTTTGTTTTCTGGGATAGTCATCTATTCTGCCGGAGAGTTTTTCATATTTCTCTCATAATGTCAAAAAAACTGGCAGAAATATCAATATACTCAATATAGATATTGCTCTATGCACTCATGCATAAAAAGAAGTATTTTTAACTATCATCAAAAATATTTATGTGAAGATTTAGCCAAGTCAAATTGCATAACACATTTTATACACCCTTGTCAAAACAAGGCTGATCGTATATGTTTTTGCAATCAAGTAGTAAAGTGCCTTGATTGATGAACTAGCCAATTTAACTATGGAAGGTCAAAAATGACTGCTTTTTCTTCTAATCCAGTATTGCAAAAGACCGCAGGTATTACCCTATCCAAGCCTGTTCAAGTAACTCTTTACATGCTGCTATCTTCTTTGGTTATCTGGACTGTATTGTTCTCTACCTATCCTGCGGTTCACAATACAACTCACTCAGTACGTCACCACACTTTAGGCGTTGCATGTCATTAAATCATCATAATTCTGAGATTTTTTAGATGTATTCAAGTTTACTAAAACGCCCAACAAATTAAGGACACTAAAATGGCGCGGCTTTCGCGCCAATGTTTTTACTACCAAATCAATTTAGATTTGTAGATATGCTTCGCTTACGATTTCTACATTGTCTTAGCTTAATTTGATAGCATGTTTAATTTATCACTTATACTTTGACTGTAATTTTTCCACTTTTAATCAACAGAAGCATTATTAGGTGGAATGAGTTCATTTAGCGCTGTCAATGTATCGGTACTAAAAGATACGCATTTTGCACACAGAAGGCAAGATTTTATGAAAAAATATCGACTGTTTGGGGCGATCGGCGCTGTTTGCATCGCGTTGTCAATTCTTTATTCCTTTGTAGGGGTTTCCCAAACTCCTGCACCCAGAGTGCTACTTTCTACTAATCCACCTTTAGAGCATATTCTTCCCTTTGAAGCAGAAGCACAAAAACAACAGTCTCCTGTTACCTTAACGTTACAAGCTGTTGATGCTGCGGGTAAACCTTTAGAAAATGCTTTAATCAGTTTACAAATTCTGACACCACAGCCCCATCCTTGGTTGACAACAGATTTTCCGATTGTTGAGGGAACAAAATTGCTGCAAATGGATGCGGCTGCACCTGATGGAAAGCTAGAAGTTGAGCAGATATTACCGATTCGTGGTAATTACCAATTGCGGGTGAATGTGTCACCTTTGATAGCAAACGCTTTTGCTCCATATCAGCAAACCTTGAATCTAAACGTCCACGAAAATCCAGTCAAGTATAAATATTTTGCTGTTGTCGCAGCTATTTTACTATCACTTGGATTGTTGGGTGGTTGGGTTATCGGCGGACAACAAGAACTGCGACAAGGAGAAATTGCACCAACCTCAGTGCGTTTGCTATTAAGTGCCTTAACAGTAGTGGCTATAGTAACTCTGTTGTTTATTAACATTAGTGCAGAAGTTGCTGAAGCTCATGGCAGCGAACACAATAGCACTACTGAAGCTATTGCACCCTCAGTCCAGAAATCTCAGGGGTTGTCAGTCCGCCTTGAGGGAGATAAAAACGCAACTGTAGGCAAACTTGCTAATCTAACAGTGCAGGTGAAGGATAGCGCAACAGGTCTACCTATTAAAGATGTCACGTTACAAGTCAAAGCGATCGCTCTAGAACATGATTTCACAGTCTTTGCATACAAAGGAATTCCGAACGCAGAAGGCAAGTTAACGTGGCTAGAACAATTTTTTGATGGCTCACCTCACAAAGTTGAGGTGTCAGCAACTCCCAACCCTGGTTCTAGTCGTCAATTTTCTGAGGTGAAAGTAGCCCAAGAGATAGAAGTTAAGGGAATTGCACCACCGATTTATATCCGGCTGATTGGTTTATTCTACTTTACTGCCATTGTCGGTATTGGTATGGCAATAGGATTGCTAATACAACAGCGGCGAACACCAAAAGTGAGGGTAAGCTAGTATCTAGCACTTTATTCTCAATCTAGCTAAATTTAATTAGTATAGGAGCGCCTCCGTAGTCATCTTAAGGATGATGAAGGTTAAAGCAAGATTTGTTACTGTTAGCTCTGAATCTCTGTTGCTTGACCTTAATGAGTAGTCGAACAGCTCGCTCTTATGCTTTCTTGTCGATTGTAGCGGCAGTCGTCACAATTGTCCTGAAGTTTGGGGCTTACCTGCTAACTGGTTCGGTAGGGCTGCTCTCAGATGCCATTGAGTCGTGTGTGAATCTCGTGGCAGCACTGGTGGCACTGTGGGCATTGACCTATGCTGCTAAACCAGCTGATGCAGAACACGCCTTTGGGCATTCCAAAGCTGAATACTTTTCGAGTGCAGCCGAAGGCATATTGATTATAGTGGCAGCCATCATTATAGCCATTGAAGCTTGGGGACGCTTGTTGCATCCAGAACCGCTAACCCAGATGGGATTAGGATTAGTACTCTCGCTCTTGGCAACGGCAGTCAACGGCGTTGTTGCCTTTGTTTTGCTGCGGGCGGGGCGGCGGTTACGTTCCATTACACTCAGGGCTGATGCTCACCACCTGTTTACTGATGTATGGACTTCAGGTGGTGTAGTACTCGGAATTCTTCTGGTTAAGGTAACAGGCTTAGACGTGCTTGACCCGATTATCGCTCTGTTAGTAGCAGCAAATATTGTCTGGACAGGATTTCGTTTGCTGCGGGAAACTGGTTCCGGGCTGCTGGATGCTGGCTTGCCTTTTGAAGAAATTGACGTAATTTTCAAAATTCTAAACGAATACAAACGCCAAGGTATCCAATTCCATGCGCTGCGAACCCGCATTGCTGGAACGCGCCGCTTTGTCTCCTTCCATGTTCTTGTACCTGGAGCTTGGACAGTTCGGCAAGGGCATGATTTGTGCGAGGTGATTGAGCTTGCCATCATCCAGGCATTGCCTCTAACGAGTGTGACAACACATTTAGAACCTTTGGAAGACCCTACCTCCTGGGATGATCTGGAGTTGGAGCGGACGAGTAACAAGTTGCAAAGATGACTGGATAATCACTACCAGCTATAGTTTCAGCCCCTGCGTCTAGTCCAACTACCTTCTTTGCCATGCTATTTACTCTTGATTCCTGACTATTTATTAAGGGCGTACCTCCACTGGTGTCCCCATTTTTACCTGCTTATACAACAATCGGACATCAGGATTACGCATTCTCAAGCAACCGTGGGATACGGCAGTGCCTACTTGTCCACTATCCGGTGTACCGTGAAAGCCAATTTGATTACGTCCATCTGACCAAAAACCAACCCATCGGTCTCCTAAAGGACTATCAGGACCAGGTGGAAATACTTTGCCAGTAATCGGGTGACGCCAGATGGGATTGAGTTGCTTGTGCATTACCTGAAAAGAACCTGTGGGAGTTTCCCAACCCTTCTTACCTACACCGATTGGGTAACTAGCTATGACCTGCTCTAAGCGGTAAATATAAACGCGGTAATCGCTTAAATCAACGACTACTTGCATCTCATTAGTGGCAAGGTTACTGGATGGTTTTTGTTTAGCTGAAACTTGAGCCAATAATGATGGAAGCAAGTTATTTACAGTTGTATTTTGTTTCTTACTCTGTATCAAGCTCCTTGGCGTCTTTGCTACTGAAGCTTCAATAGCTATGGCATTTCCACTTGTAGCCGCCTTACTATAAGGTTTCATAGAAGCACTAATGCGCCAATGGACAGCGAGAGATAGAATTGCTGTACCAAAACAGAGCAACATCAATATACGCCCTACAGATTGATTTCTTACCATTACTATTGTCTATTCTCTTCATCAGATTCAGCCGATGCCTGGTTGCATTGAGAATTAAGTTTTATTTTATGTCAGAGTTGATCAACTTATCACTACTAGGTTATTTTGTGATTGCATAGGCTAAATTTCAGTAGCTTAAGTCTCTAATCATCACTTATTTCTAGAATATAAAATCCTACTTTTCAGTTTTGGCACCTGTTTCTGTAGTTGATTTTGCTGCATCGGCGTTTTTATTAGCTTCTTGATTACTGCCACTACAAGCGCCTAAAAAAAACTAGCCTACACTGCCCAAAACGATTAAGCTAGTCTAAGGCTACAAACAGCGTGCAGCCTAGAGTTTTATTGATATTTGATAAGCGTGGCATCGCATTTTATTGGAACCTTCTCACAAAACCACTACCTGCGTTAAAAGACAAGTTGTCAAACTTACTTTGTGGGGGCATTTTAACTCCTGAGCCAGTCTGAGAATTATTATTATTCTATAAAGTCAAAAATTAAAATAAAATTATTAACCATCCAATAAATGATAGGAATGATTCTAATTTTCAAAAAAACTTATCCTCACACAAGAAAGCTAAAATAGCATTAAACCAGCAACAAAACAAAGAAAATAAAATTTTATCTACTAAGAGAATTTTTATAGAGCGTTTGATAAAAATCATTAAATTCTTTTGATAGGTGACTCACTGGCTTAGGCATATTAATTAGCTGTATTTATGCCGTCGTTTAATTACTGAAATTACGTGTAATCCCAGAGCGATTAAAATAAGAAACAGCAACCCCATTATTCCTGCTAGGGGATTGCGGTCAATACCCGTTATCCAAACGGGAACTCTACCTGTGTATAATAACAAATCCCCTACATTGATAATGTAGTAGCCCCAAACTAAACCTGCGTGTAATCCAATAGCAAATCCTAACTGCCCCTTACACAATTGCCTTGCCCACCCCAATGTTAGACCAAGCAGCAATAGCCCTGGAAAACTAGGTAAAGTCCGCAAAATTTCTGCCCAAGGTTTGATGAAATGCAACACTGCATAAATGGTGCTGCTAGCCCATAAAGCCGCTTTAGAACCATAATCAAATTGCAATTCATCCATTAACCAGCCTCGAAACAGCAGCTCTTCTGCTAACCCAACTCCCAAAGCTACAAGCAATCCTTCCAGTATAATCTTGGGTAAAAATTGGGGAGTTTGTTGCCAAATTAACCAGCCAAATTTAGCTTCCAAGAAAAACAGGCACAAAAGGCTGATTAGTCCCAAACATAGTCCCCTTAATAGCTCCAACCCGTTCTTCCTAGTTCGTACTAAACCGTGACTCTCAAGTGGGTGGGGTAAGAAATGAACTTTTGTTCCCCATAGTCGCAGGAGAAACACGAAATCGCTATACAACACGAGCATAGTAATGATACTAACTGTGTTGCCAGTACCCCAAAGTAAGTAGATAGGTGCAGCAAAAGGTAGCCATAGTACGAGCAAAGCCAGCACAAAGATACCTAACCGCGCGGGTGCGGGATAGCGAGCAAAATAAGCAAAGTTCAAATTAGGTGTTGGCATTTGATCAATTTACTATCGAGAGTTCTCATCTGAGCTTCTCGTTGGGTAAGGTTTGAGCGTCACCGCTCTCCCCTCCCCTGAGAACCGTGCGTGAGACTTTCGTACTCACACGGCTCAAGCCTTACTTCAAGCGAGTTGACTTGGTTTTTGAATGTTCCTGTTTATGACACGCTTTGTGTAAATGCTGAAGGTTTTCTAGGTCGTCTAGTCCACCTTGGGCAACAGGAGATATATGATGGGTTTCAATTTCTTCCCCATTGAATAATGGTTCACCGCAGATTGGACAAGTCCAATTTTGGTTCTGAGCGATTTTATGGTTCCGAGAGTTTTTTTCCCAGTAGCTCTTTCCATATTGTTGGTAGCGTTTTTCCCAATATTCTCCGAGTGAGGGGTCGTCTGGTGAGGCTTTACCCTTGACCTTTACATGGCGTTCGATGGGCGTGTGCGCTATTGGGTATAGGATTAAATCCTTTTGTTTCCCTCGGCGGTCGCTGGTTGTTGTAGCGAACGTCCATTTATTGCCATTGATGGTTTTAAAGTAACGCTTGTGTACCCATTTTGTATTTTTGTTTGGGTGTCTACGCTTTGCCCAACGCCAAAGGTATTCCCATGTTCTGCTTTTAACATAGGCGAAAGTTTCTTTGCTTACTACCCCTTTGTAATAGTTAGCAAAACCACGGAGAATTGGATTAAGTTTTTGAATAACTTTCTCTTGTTCGCTCCCATTCATTGCTTTAATTTCTTTCCCAATTCGCTTACAAAAATCTAGGACTTTTTTCTTCGAGGGTTTGATAAGCAGTTTGCCATTGTAGTGGCGGTGGTTGAAACCAAGAAAATCAAAACCATCTTCCATTGACGTAATTAGCGTCTTCTCCGAACTGAGTTCGAGTCCTCTTTTAGATAACCATTGCTGAATCTGAATTTGGGCAATTTCGAGACAGGATTTATCTCTAGCTGTAACGATAAAATCATCAGCATAGCGAACCACTCCAAGTTTTGGATTGGTGGATTTTATGAATGTTTCTAATCCATGCAATCCGATATTGGCAAGTAGGGGCGAGCAAACCCCACCTTGTGGTGTACCAGTGTTCGTTGGGTTAAATTTCCCTCTGAACAGAAATCCAGCTTTTAACCATCCTTCAATTAGGTTCCTTTTCGGAAACTTGCTAATCATGTTTAGGATGGATTCATGGGCAATATTATCAAAGAATCCTTTAATATCAGCTTCTAAAACCCATTTGTCTCTATCGCTTTTCAGTCTGATATAATTCTGACTAATTGCATCTAGGCAACTTCTACCGAGTCGGAATCCATAAGAATTTGGTTCAAACACGGCTTCCCATTCAGGTTCTAGTGAGTTAACTATTATTGCTTGTTCGATTCTGTCCCGCACGGTTGGGATTCCGAGCGGTCGTTTCTTACCGTTGGATTTGGGTATCTCCACCCGTTTTGTAGGTTGTAGATTTCCGCCGTTCCAATTATTAACTAAAATCACTCTTTGCTCTGGGGTATTGATTATTTCTTTATCAATTCCTGCCGTTGCTTTGCCTTTATTGGTTTGAGTAATACGTCGAACAGATAATAATAGATTTGCGTAGCTTCTTTGCATCAACTTCTGTAAGTTTCTCAACTTTCGGAAGTTACCAAGTTCTCTTGCACGAAAGATTCTATGTCGTAGATTCTTAACAAGCTTGTTAACTTTACGCCAATTAATTTCGCTCCAGTTTTCAAGTTGTTTCTTTAGTCCGTTTGTAGACATTACTGCCTGCATCTAACTTGTCCTCGGATTAAGTTTCTTTGACATTTAGTTCTTTCGTATAAGACCCAGATGAAGTCTGCTTTCCTTTCGGTTAGAGGCAAATTTTGAACCTCTATCCTATCCATTACAGATAGGCCTTCGCTTTTTCATCCATCCTCTCCCCTCCAGAGATTTCTGCTTTCCTTACGGTTGGCTTACTAGAAATATCGACATTTTCTAGACTCTGTAGGGTTTACCCCGTTGTGTCGTTTAGTTTTTATGTCATCAATTAGGTGCTATTTCTTCTGCGGCAAGATTTTGTTCATACGATATTTAAAACAGGGAGTTAAATATCCGCTTGCTTACCTTTTGGTTGGAGCTTATCAGCCTTATTTAGCTCCTTGCTGGATAACGCAGTTTAAAACAATAGTTCACGTTAGTTCACCGTTTGATGACTCTCTCTCGCTCCTAACCGGCTTAGGCTGCTAGTCTCGGTTACTTTCGGGGTCTGCACTCCGTCTGTTTCGTTACCTACTTGGACGTGACCAGACTCTCGCAGAGTCTTTTCCGTGAGAGTAGCGGGTATGAATCCGCTAGGGAAGTGGGCTTCCCTTTCTAAACGACCAGTTCGGGTCGCACCCCTATACCCAGCTTTTGTCCATAAGGCACAAGCCCGCGAAAAAAGCACTCTTGCGTATCAAGGAAATTGTTGCTATACGACGCTTATTTTGGCGCTTTCGCCCCCCAGGGCGTGCCTCAACAGGGGCATTTTTTTATTAAATCTCCCTAACATCAATCAACCTACTACAGCGTTTCCTCGATAATAATTAACAACAAGAACCCCACAAAGAATGTTGCAGTGGTTAAGGGGGTGTCGGGTATTTCATGTGCTTCAACTAGCAGTTCCTCTGTTACCAAGTACAGCAGTGCAACTAGCCCAAACGCAAAGAATCCTGCCAATGTAGAACCTGAAAGCCCCGCAAGCAAAACCACACCTATCACAGCACCGAGTGGGAGCAACAAGGCAATCCCAAAAGTTGTAGCTATTACCTTCCCACGCGATGCCTTAGCTTGGCTGAGCATAGCTGCAACGGACAAACTGAGGAACAAAAGTTCGATAGTCAAAGCAATAGTGAGCAAGATTCCTTCTTTAGCTCCCGCCGCAAACCCAATCCCAATAATGAGTCCATCAATCAGAACATCTACACCCACCGTTGCAATCAAACTTATGTAGCCTTCGGCTTTCTTCGCCAGTTCCTTCACGGCAAGCATTACCAAAACTCCAAGTCCACCACCAATCACGACCGCCCATAACGACTTTTCGTGGACTACATTCGGCAACAATTCACCCGCTGCTGCTGCCACTACCACACCCGCTGCAAAATGCTGGACATAGCTTATTAGCCTCGCTCCCGGCGTTCGCCATGCAGCAATTACCCCACCTACGGTAGCCGATGCCACGGGGATCAGGGTGTAGGTCAACACATTCAGGAGTACGCTAGCCAATGTTGTACCCTCTATGGTTATTGAAACGCTTAATGGAAGACATAATATCCAATTCTCAGTTTCGAGCCGACTTGCTATTTCTTGTTGGAAAAATTGCCTGACCTGATAGGCTTTGGAAATAAATACTCTCAGATGTAATCAGTAACACCCCATAACTCAGTGCCTGAAAGACATATAGCCTTTGCGTATAGCCAAACAGCACCTGCGGAATTGACTGTCTATTTAATATCAATATTTGTCATAAATACTACATTAATTGATTAATTACATATTCCCTCAACGCTAACGACATCGCTTTCATCAAAAGCTACTATCTGTACAGTAGATTCGCTAATGCCAAACTCTTGAGTTAAGTAGTTTTGCAACTGAAAGAGCAGTCTATCACGCTCTTGGGCGCTCAGAGATTCCACAGCCAATTGGGCGCATAGCGTCACTTGCCCAGATGTAATTGTCCAGATGTGTAGCTTTTGCACTTGTCGGACGCCTGCAAGGGAACTCAGGGCAGCTTCAACCTTAGCCACGTCAAGGTTGTGAGGAGCATATTCCATCAGAATTCTCAAGCTATCCCGAACTAAGGGAATAGCACTGAGCGTGATCAGACAGGCAACGAGTAAACTGGCGACGGCATCTGCCCACAACCAATTGAAGTAATAAACGGAGATTGCCGCTAGAATTACACCCACGGAACTGGCAGCATCGGCAATTACATGAAGGAAAGCACCCCGCAGATTTAGGTCATGATAGCTATCAGAGTGTAACAAGCCGATGTTCAAGCTGTTAATTACAAAACCCAGTCCTGCTACCATCAGCATCGGTAAGCCTAACAATGGCTCTGGGGATTGGAAGCGATTGATGGCTTCCCAAGCAATGAAAAGTGCGATCGCTATCAGTGCCAATCCATTCAACAACGCTACCAAAATTTCTAAGCGCTGATATCCAAAGGTAGCTTGACCTACGGCAGGACGTTGCGCCAGCTTTGTTGCCAGTAGCGTCAATCCCAGAGCAACCAGATCCGAGAGTAAATGCCCCGCACCAGCTAGAAGTGAAAGGCTGTGGCTAATTAGGCCAACTCCCAGTTCCACCACGAAAAAAATACTCCGCAGTCCCAAAACCATCCAAAGGAGCCGTAGCTTTTGTGTAGCTTGTGTAAATTTTGTATGGCTCAGATGGGATGGTCTGTCGTCACGATCAGCGATCAAGTTGTTAACATCACAACATTCTTTTGATAAATGTGTCGTTTCATTAGAAATCATTTGATTCAATACGAAAACTAAGCCAATTTGGACATCACTGAAAAAAGAGCGTTCGGTAAGAGAAATTGCTAATTAAAAATCAAATAATTCTCCTAGAAATGATTTACGTTTACGCTCACCTCGATACTCTTCTCTTTGATGCCTACCTCGATCCCCTTCTTTATAATGTCCACCTCGATGATCTTCACCTTCAAAGGGCATCGTAGTTGATCGTTCAATCAGTTTCTCAAGTTCACCACGGTCTAACCAAATTCCTCGGCATTCAGGGCAGTAATCAATTTCAACCCCCTGACGATCTGCCCGTCTTAGTTCAATGTGACAAACAGGACACTTCATAATCTTCACCTCGTTGAAAAAATTTAACTTTACAGTCTACAGATATCGGCTTGCTACAGTTGCTATAAGTAGCAGATAAAACTAGAAGCAATTTGTATTCTCTAACCCGTTGTTCTATAAAGCTTTCTTCGCAATTCCTAAGCTAAGGTTGAGAAACCGTATTCTTAAAATTACGGGGTCTGCTATAGCCAGATAACTCTGCTAGTTTCTCCAAAGATTGTGTACCAGAGTAAGATTGACCATTGATTTCCCAGGTTGGATAGCCCTTAACTTTGGCGGCTTGGCAGCGGTCTGTCTGTGGGTTTTTGCCCTTGGGGTCACACTCAATGTAATCGATTTGACTAAACGCCTCTTGACCAAACAGTTGCTTCTGCGCGTGGCAGTGGGGACACCAGTATGCTCCATACATTTTGACTCCCGCCTGTTTCAAATGCTGTGCTAGAGCTATTTCTGCTGCGCCGGAAGTGGTGGTAATAGGTAAGCCTGCTTCTCCAGGAATAGAACTGTTGATTTTAGCAACAGGGTTATTAACGTTAGCATAAATACCCAACGTCCCAATTAGGGTAATCATCCCAACTACGATCGCAACAAAAAACAATTGCCCAATGTCCTCCCAATCACGACCGATTAAAGTTAGTACAAATAGGCTGGTGGAGAAGAGTGCCGAGGCGACGCAATAGATACAAACTACCTTGATTTGGAAAGTTAGCAGATACATCAAGTAGCCGCTGAAAATCATCATTGCCGTTGCACCTCCAAACATCAACAGCCAGGTCCAGTTCTCTAGTTTTGAAGGGAGTTGTTTCTTGTGTGTTGACTTCACAAATAGAGGAGTAACTGCAAAAACTATCAGGCTGGCGTAGGCGAGGAAGCCAAACAGGGTGAGAGGTAGACCAAAAACCGTGGCATAAGGGCTTGAGAGAACCCGATCGCATCCACTGGTAGGACAGACAGCCGTTCCTCCTGCTAACTTGACCGTTGTTAAATAAGCCGTTACCACTACACCCACAGTGGCGATCGCTGCTATTAGCAGACGCGACCAGCGATGAATCCAGGAAGTAGAACGTTGGCGACTCATGACACTATTTAACTCAAAATGCAGTTAATGAAAGACATTAGTTACAAGAGCAGGTTGCAAGTATCTATCAGCGTTGTTATTTCCAGATCAATTCGTGCTCATGACTCGGGTTGAGTTAAAGATGGCAACTAAAGCGACGCCGACATCCGCAAAAACTGCCTCCCACATGGTTGCAACTCCAAGAATACCCAGTACGATAAATACAGCTTTGACAGACATGGCAAAAATAATATTTTGCCAAACAATTTGATGAGTCTTTCTGCCAACTTTTATTGCTTCAGCTACTTTTGAAGGTGCATCTGTCATGAGTACAACATCAGCCGTTTCAATCGCCGCATCAGAGCCTAGCCCACCCATCGCCATACCCACATCGGCTCTAGCAATAACGGGTGCATCATTAATTCCATCACCGACAAAGACAACCTTATGATCTTTTCCAGCTGCTTGAAGGAGTTTTTCAATTGCATCAACTTTTCCTTCAGGCAGTAACCCAGCTACGTAAGAATCTAGACCCAACCTTTGAGCAATATTTGCAGCGACTGCCTCATTATCTCCCGTTAACATCACGATTTGCTTAACACCCAGTTTCTTTAGGGCAATAATTGCTTGTGCCGCATCTTCCTTAATTTCGTCAGCAATCAGAATATACCCAACATAGCGATTATCTACCGCTAAATGGACGACTGTACCCTCAACATTGCAGGCATTGTGTTCAATGTTTTCTAGATGCAACAGGCGGTCATTTCCAGCAATAACTACCTTGTTTTGTACCTTAGCTCGGATGCCGTGACCGGCTATTTCTTCGTAATCTTGAACTTCAGATAAATCAATCTTTTTCCCGTAGGCTTCTCGGATAGATTGAGCGACAGGATGATTAGATTGCGATTCTACCTTTGCAGCCAAAGCAAGTAGCTCGGCTTCGCTAAACCCATTCTGAGGTTGAATTTGCGTTACTTTGAAAACACCTCTAGTCAGGGTTCCTGTTTTATCAAAAACGACTGTCTTAACGGCTGTGAGCGTATCTAGGAAGGTAGAGCCTTTGACTAAAATCCCTCGCTTGGCAGCACCCCCAACACCACCAAAGTATCCCAGTGGGATGCTAATGACGAGTCCACAGGGGCAAGAAATAACTAACAGGATGAGGGCGCGGTAAACCCATAGATATCGATCAGCTGCGGTTGCTCCTGAAATAAATAGAGGGGGAAGTAGAGCCACTGCTAGTGAGCCAAAAACGACAAATGGGGTATAGTATCTGGCAAACTTGGTAATAAATTTCTCGGTATTAGCTTTTTTACTAGAGGCATTTTGTACCAGTTCCAAAATCCTAGAGATTGAAGACTCACCAAAGAGTTTGGTAACTTTGATACTGAGAACGCCCGTTTTATTGATCATCCCAGCCATCACGGATTCTTTAACTTTCACAGTGCGAGGCACTGATTCTCCGGTTAAAGCCGATGTATCGAGTTGAGAAGTACCTTGTAAAATCTCACCGTCTAAGGGAATCTTTTCCCCAGGCTTGACAAGGATAACATCCCCGATCGCTACTTGATCTGGTGATACTTTTTCGATTTTTCCATTTGTCTGCAAGTTGGCATAGTCAGGGCGTATCTCTAAAAGAGATTTGATCGATTTTTTAGAACGACTAACTGCGACTTCCTGAAATAATTCGCCAACCTTGAAGAACAACATTACGCCGACGGCTTCTGGTAGTTTGTGAATGGCAATTGCGCCCAAGGTCGCCACAGTCATCAAGAAATTCTCGTCAAAGACTCTGCCTTTAAGGATGTTGCGACCAGCGCTAGTCAAGACATTCCAGCCACTTAAGAGATAGGCAAGGATGAAAACTAGATATTCACCAACCGAGTAAGGCGTATCGTGAAGTTGTTTTTCAAAAATTGAACCGAGGATAAACAGAATAACAACAAAAACAACAGGAGCTAGTTCCTTCTTGAGGCTGAAATCTCCGTCACCATGATTATGCCCGTGATCATGGTCATGGTCATCGTCATGGTCATGATTATGGACTCCGGGGTTGTGATTAACCTGACTATGATCGTCATCATGACCGCAACAATCCGAATGGTTTGAATGTGACTTTGGCATGATTGTATTTCTTTGAACAGCGAAGAACAGAGTTTGAAATCTGAAATGCTACAGGAGCAGAACCGATAACGGAGAAAACAGTTTTCTTATGTTTATCTCTAATTAATCTTAAAAATAGCTCCATAGCTAACTCAATAAGTTTTTTGATAAAGCTGCCCACTTCTTACTTAATTTATGTCAAAGATTTAGCTTTTAGTCAAGCTAAAATAATGGCTATAAATCTTGATTTTAGATGAAAACCATTGTTGATTCAACGTCTCAAGTCAAAATTAAATTATAATTTGGAGTGAGAACTATTATTATTCTATAAATCTCCGTGCGAGAATAAAAATCATTAACAATTTAGATATTAATAAGAATGATTTTTATTGTCAAAAATTGCTGTTTTAAGTAATGATTTCAAGGTACTAAAGGTACTACAGTAGTGTTCGATCACCAAACAGCTTCAGCTGTTAGCTGCTCTAATTTTTTTATGAGTGATATCTTTTTGTTTCAAGTATTGTGATACTGAATAGACAAAATCCAATATTTGTAGATAATGTTTAATATTAAAATAATTTATATTCAGTCAGGCAGATTAAAGGATTGACCCATTTGCTCCGCTGCTCATGTTTAGTTTTTAGTAAAAAGGCTCTTTGATTATACGCAGAGTTTTTGAGTATTAATTTTAGATATTTCAAACGTTTATATGTTTATAGCAGTCCTATTTGATTCGTGAAAAATATAAAATTTGAAAACGAACCGCAAAGTACGCTAAGAGCGCAAAGGGAAAAAAGAAGAAAGAGATATATAATTTTCACAAATGATTTAGGACTGCTATAGTTTTACAAAATTTGAACATATAGGAACCCGACTTGAATTTTGAAAGTATAGTGAGACTACAATTTTTGTTCAACAAGGCTTTTATCTTAAAAACTTTTCATTAATCGAACCGTAGTTCTAATATAAGGATATTTACTCCTTAGAGCTAATTTGTAAACTAGAGTAAAGTCTTTATCTCTTAAGGATTTCAGTGGTTTGAGCCAATCAAGCGTTTATTCTCTGAAAGTCATGCCTAGTACTGGATTAGGTATCCTTAAGATTTTATTTACGAATCAGCTCTTATTTAGGAACTAACTGACATAGCCCTTGTCTCCAATTAACAATCCATGAACTTTGAAATGGCACTATGCACTATATAGATGTTTCTCGTTTACTACCATTGGTAGAAACAAGTTAAAACCTCTTCACTGGCTCTAGAAGTGTATAAAACTTAAGGACAGTGTGGGTTATCTGATAACCGCAATTCCCATAGGAATAAAAACTTTTGCCGTGACCAACTTTGATAAATGAAGAATTATTATTCTGTCTTTCGCCTTCTGCCTTCTAACTTCTACCTGCCAATGGTAAGTGGTATCTTGATGGGACTTAGTATCGTGCCCGTGGGGGCATGGCCTCTAGCATGGATTGCCTTGGCTCCTCTCTGGGTATTGGTTATTACCAGAGCGAAGCAGAAAAAGCCCTTAACCCTCTTTTCGAGGAATGGGGAACCCAAACGCCAAGAGCGTACATCCTTCGTTTTTCATCCTTCAGTTTGGTGGGGCATTGGCTATCACGGACTTGCACTGTCCTGGATCACTGGAATTCACCCTATGACTTGGATGGGAGTGAACTGGTGGGCAAGCTTGGCGATCGCCCTCTTTTGCTGGCTTTTCATCACCTTCTGGGGAACTGCATTAGTCGTCATCTGGGCAGTTGGGATGACGTTTCTCTGCCCACTTTTAATTCCTCCCAATTCCCAATTCCCCAATTCCCCAATTCCAATATGCTATCGTGTCCTAATTGGCGTTGCGCTGTGGTGTAGTCTTGAAGCAATCTGGAGCACTGGGCCACTGTGGTGGACTTCCCTGTCTTTTACTCAGAGTCCCTATAATCTGGCGATTTTGCATTTGGGTCAACTCTCTGGCCCTAGTACTGTTACAGCTGCGCTCGTAGCAGTAAATGGATTGATGGCAGAGGCGTGGATTAACCGTGGCAAAGATACGATTTATCACATTTCCATAAGCTTAAATTCCATCCACCTTAACTTGAGCTATTTAAACCTAGCCATTGGCCTATTGGTGGGGTTGCACCTGCTCGGATTTGGACTGTACAGCCATCCTCTCAGAGAGCAACCAGAGGCGGCATTGAAGATGGGCATTATTCAGGGGAACATTCCCAACAACATCAAGCTTTTCTCAGAAGGTAAGCGTCGAGCTTTGGAAAGATACACTAATGGCTATCAGACTTTAGCAAACCAAAGAGTCCAGGCGGTTTTAACACCAGAAGGAGCCTTACCATTTTTTTTGAATGAATTAAAGCGCAAGTCATTCTATTTAGCCATTTTGGATAAAGGCGTTGTTACCTGGGTAGGAGCGTATGGAGAGCGGGGGCGTGCTTATACAAATAGTTTATTTAGTATCATCGGCACTGGCGAAACTTTCAGTCGTTATGACAAAGTAAAGCTGGTACCTTTGGGGGAGTACATTCCCTTTGAGCAAGTTTTAGGCAGTATCATTAATAGGCTTTCACCTTTGAAGGCTAACCTAGTTGCTGGGGAGCCAAACCAGCTATTTGAGACACCTTTTGGTCGAGCAATTGTGGGGATTTGCTACGAGTCGGCTTTTGCCCAGCATTTCCAACGTCAGGCAGCAGCAGGTGGGCAGTTTATCCTCACAGCATCTAACAATGCCCATTATAGTAAAGCAATGCCAGCCCAGCACCATGCTCAGGATGTAATGCGGGCTATTGAAACTGACCGCTGGGCAGTTCGAGCCACAAATACAGGCTATTCCGGCATCGTAAACCCTCATGGTAGAACTTTATGGATTTCTAGGATTAATACTTATGATGTTCATACACATACAGTTTATCGGCGGCATACGCAGACCTTATATGTGCGTTGGGGCGATTGGCTAACACCGATGTTATTGGTGAGCATTATCACGGGCATCAGCATTAGGTATGTTAATTTAGATGACTGGTTAAGTAAGTAACTAGTAGCTACTTCCCTTTAATCAGTACTCATCGTAGATCAAAAAAATAAAAAAGCAAAGTTTTTCTTAACATTTTTGAAAGCTAAACACGTTGCGTAACAAAGTTTGTACTTGTATTATTTTCATCTAAATGTTCCTCTACAGAACGGTACAGGTCAATGATATGACTGTCAGCCACAGTGTAATAGACATTTTTACCTTCTCGACGATAGTTGACTAAACGCATCGCTTTAAATAATCGCAGTTGATGACAAACAGCTGATTCGGTCATTTTTGTTAATGCGGCTAAATCGCAAACACACAACTCTTGGTTAGCCAAAGCTGAGAGGAGGCGTAGGCGATTCGGATCTGCCAGGATTGCAAAAACTTCTGCTATTTGCTGTGCTTTAGAAGTTGCTAATATTTGCGTTTGAGTTGAACGCACATTATCTAAATGCACCAAATGAATATCACAGCTTGGCACATCAGAGTTTTGTCGGTTGTCGAAGTCTTGTTTTGCCTTGCCCTTGTTCATGGTGTTGTGCGTAAGTAATGGTTATCAATTCCAATCATACCTAAAATGAGAATCATTGTACAATTGAATAGTTTATCAATTGTTGTAGTAAGATATTGAAAGTTAACTTTGTAGTTTTTTATGTAAAGCTGCCATGACTAAAACCCCTTCCTTCAAAACCCAGTTTTTGCAAGTTGATGGTATGGACTGCGGAGGCTGTGCTAAGAAAATTGAAGCAGACTTACAGCAGTTGCGCGGCGTGATGGGAGTGTCGGTGAGCTTTGCAACTGCAAAAACCGAAGTTTTATATAACCCGGAGATCCTGAAAGAAGCTGAAATTATAAATCGTATAACTGCCTTGGGTTATACAGTTGAGCAGAGTAGTGAAGTAAAGTCTCATAATCACAGCGATTCTTGTGAAGGTGAACACGACCATAATCACGATCGCAGTGATGTTGAAGTGGCCGTTATTGGAAAACTACAGGCAAGAGTTGGTGGAATGGACTGTGGTAACTGTGCCAAAACTGTTGAAGCTGGCTTGCAGCAAATCGCCGGGGTTTTAGAGGCATCGGTTAACTTTGCGACTGAAGGAATGCATGTATCTTACGATCCGCAACAGGTTAGTGAAAAAACAATTTCCGACCGAGTAAAAGCTTTGGGTTATACGGTTGAACAAAGCCATGAGGTAAAGCCCCATAATCACACCCCTGACTGTAATGGCAACCACGACCATCATCACACCCACTCCCGTGACAGCGACCATGAGCATTTGGAAGTAGCTTCTCCTCAAAAACTACAAGCAAAAATCGGTGGGATGGACTGTGGCAGTTGTGCCAAAACAGTTGAGGTGGGCTTGCAGCAAATAGCAGGCGTTCTTCAGGTATCAGTCAGCTTTGCAACTGGAAGATTGCAAGTATCTTACGATCCGCAACAGATTAATGAAAAAACAATTTCCGACCGAGTTAAAGCTTTAGGTTATACGATTGAGCAGAGTCAGGATGTAAAGCCGCATAATCACACCCCTGACTGTAACAGCGACCATGGCCACGTTAAAGCGGGCATTAGTAAAAAGTTACAGGCCAAAGTCGGTGGGATGGATTGTGGCAGTTGTGCCAAAACTGTTGAAGTTGGCTTGCAGCAAATCGCTGGAGTTTTAGAGGTATCGGTTAGCTTTGCGACTGAAAGAATGCAGGTATCCTATGACCCCCAACAGGTAAATGAACAGACAATTTCAGATCGAGTTCGGACTCTGGGTTATACATTTGAACAGATTGGTGAGGCAAGCTCTCATCAACATACCCACACTCGTAACCACGATAATTCAATCTCGAAACCAACTCAAAAACGCGACCCAGCAAGCTGGAAATTCTGGATTAACAACCGCCGAGGACAGAGCGTAATTTTAGCGGGAGTGGGGTTAGTCCTGGGTTTGCTGACTCAACATTTGGCACTATCGGTTTGGATAGCAAGGGCTTTTTATGGAATTGGCATAGTAATTGCAGGCTATCCTATTGCACGGGCAGGTTTGTTTGAGTTGCGCTTGCGCCGCGCCGATATGAATCTGCTGATGACCATCTCAGTTATTGGGGCAGTGATCTTGGGGGACTGGTTTGAAGCAACGCTAGTCCTGTTTCTGTTTTCTTTGGGTACAACACTGCAAGTTTTCACCTTTGGTCGTACGCGCAATGCTATCAGCGCTCTCATGGATTTAACTCCACCTACTGTTACTGTCAAGCGGGGAAATAAAGAAGTTACAGTTCCCGTTGAAAGTGTTCAAGTTGGTGAAATTTTGACGCTTCGACCCGGAGGGCGCGTGGCGTTGGATGGCATAGTTATTTCTGGCAGCAGTGCCATTGATCAATCGCCAATTACAGGAGAGTCAATTCCAGAAGATAAAGCTCCAGGCGATACTGTCTTTGCTGGGACGTTGAATCAATCAGGCTTTTTAGAAGTTAAAGTAACTCACACTGTTAGTGATACAACTGTTTCTAAAATTATTCATTTGGTAGAATCAGCTCAAGGGAGTCGCGCTCCTTCTCAGCAGTGGGTGGATCGCTTTGCAGAGATATACACCCCAATTGTAATTTTGATTGCGATCGCCATTGCCTTAATTCCGCCCTTGGCTTTTGCTCAACCTTTTAACGTCTGGGTTTATCGGGCGCTAGTGATGTTAGTAATAGCTTGCCCCTGTGCTTTAGTAATTTCTACTCCTGTTTCAATTGTCAGCGCCATTGGTGCAGCAACTCGTAAGGGCGTTTTGTTCAAAGGGGGTAATGCGCTGGAAACCGCCGGACGTTTGACTACTTTTGCTTTTGATAAAACTGGTACGATTACGCAAGGGCTACCCGTTGTACAAAAGGTTTATGACCTTGGCAAGGTAAGCGCAAACATGGTGTTACAGATTGCAGCTTCACTTGAGCAACAGTCTGAGCATCCGCTCTCCAAGGCAATTGTAGCCAAAGCTCATGAGCAAGGCATGGAGTTAGAAACACCTATTAAATTTACAGCACTACCTGGGAAAGGGATTCAGGCGAACTTGAGGGAGCAGTTGTACTTCATAGGCAATCAAAGGTTGTTTTTAGACCAAGGTATTCGCTTATCTGGTGATGCTGAATCTCTGTTGGCTGAAATTGAGCAACTCGGTCAAATTCCGGTGTTAGTAGGGACGAACGAAGGTTTATTAGGAGCGATCGCACTTTCCGATGGCATCCGCTTGGAAGCGACAGAAGCCTTGCGACAGTTGAGGCGGGTTGGATTAAAGCGGTTGGTGATGTTGACAGGCGATCGCACTGCTGTTGCTAAACAGATTGCCCAGCAAGTTGGAATTACAGAGTACCGAGCAGAACTACTACCCGAAGATAAACTTGAAGAAATTCAACTCCTGCGTCAAAAGGGAGTAGTAGGTATGGTTGGGGATGGTATTAACGATGCCCCTGCACTTGCTGCTGCGGATATCAGTTTTGCGGTTGGTGGAATTGATATTGCTTTGGAGACAGCAGATGTCGTGATTGTGGGAAGTGACCTCAGACGACTTGCTTATGCAGTAGAACTAAGCCGTCGCACTGTATCTGTAATTCAACAGAATGTTGTCTTTTCTTTAGTAACAAAAGGTTTGTTTCTGCTATTGGGAACCTTTGGATTTGTTGGGTTAGCTGTAGCCGTTTTAGCAGATACAGGAACTTCCTTATTAGTTACTGCAAATGGAATGCGGCTATTTAAAACCAAGACTGTTAAGGATTAAGCAATGGTACACAACCACAGCCACAAGCATCAGGGACATGAACACGGACAGGGCAACTACAACCGCGCTTTCGCAATTGGTACTGCCCTCAATATCGGATTTGTGATTGTTGAAGCAATCTATGGCTACCGAGCAAACTCGCTGGCTTTGGTTGCCGATGCTGGTCACAATTTGAGTGATGTATTGGGACTACTATTAGCTTGGGGAGCAAGTGCCCTCACCCAGCGACCCCCAACCAGACGGCATACCTACGGATTGCGTCGTTCCTCAATTTTAGCGGCTCTGATCAACGCACTTGTTCTCCTTCTAGCGATGGGTGCGATCGCTTGGGAAGCAGTTCGCCGCTTTAGCGAACCTAGCTCAGTATCGGGAGGTACAGTCATCGGCGTTGCTGTAGTAGGAATTATCATCAACACAGTTACTGCCTTGATGTTTATGTCCGGTCGTCAAAAGGACTTAAATATTCGAGGAGCATTTCTGCACATGGCGGCTGATGCCGGAGTTTCGTTGGGGGTTGTATTAGCTGGCATCGCCATTGTTTTCACTGGCTGGTTGTGGTTTGACCCAGTTGTGAGTTTAATTATCGTTGTCGTTGTCGTAGTTGGAACCTGGCAACTGTTGAAAGACTCTCTAAACCTGGCATTAGATGCTGTACCAGCAGGTATTGAACCGCTTGCCGTCCGTACTTACCTAGCTGAACTCCGCAATGTAGCTGGTGTCCATGACCTTCATATTTGGGGTATGAGTACCACAGAGACAGCCCTTACAGCTCACTTGGTAATGCCCACAGGACATCCCGGCGATGCTTTTTTAGTCCAGGTAAATCGAGAGCTTCAAGATCATTTTGGAATTGAACACACCACGTTTCAGATAGAAACTGGCGATCCGAGTTACCCATGTCCTCTTGCTGAAGAAAACGTTGTTTAAAACTAATTAAGTAAGGGTGGATAAACTTGTAGTTCACCAATTCAAAAATAATGGGTGTAAGTCCGGTAAAAGGGGAAAGGTTTATTTGCTTGGTCATGGTAATCGGTAAATTGAAACATAAGAGCATCTGGAGCAATAAATTTCTGTTTCTCTTTCTATCTCCTCGTTCTGCAATTTACTCTTAACTAAGACGGTAAATTTTATGGACACAGACATACTGCGATCGCTCCTGTGTTTTAGACTCCAACGCAGTTATCGTCATAAACGATCTGCATTCCGTCTTTACCAAGCCTTGGCTGAACGGGAAGCTTTGGTATATCGACGACAATTGTTACTCATCCTTGCTAGAAATGCCGAGAAATCTGCTATTAACTACGCCATCCGGTTATTACACTTGAATGTTATAGTACCCCAGGATTTAGATACTTGGAGCGAACGTCTTTGGTATTGGTTATTACTGCATAGCAAACTTCAATGGGTGATTGCCTGGATTGAGTGGCAACAACACAAAGATGCTAGGCTTTATATTCGGCTATTTCAAATGTATTCAATACTGTCACCGGCATTAAAACATCGTTGAGTATCCGTTATATTCCATTGCTTTAATTTTCATCTATCCTCAATTTTTAAATTAGAAGCTTTGAATGTAAAAAATAAAGATGAGTTTTACCAACCCAAAATTGCAACATTCCCACACCAAAACTGTAGATGATACGCAAAAGTTAAATTTACTTTGGGTAATTTTCGGGCTA
This sequence comes from Nostoc cycadae WK-1, assembly GCF_002897135.1. Lineage (NCBI taxonomy): Bacteria > Bacillati > Cyanobacteriota > Cyanophyceae > Nostocales > Nostocaceae > Nostoc > Nostoc cycadae. Next base: position 155,455 of record NZ_DF978432.1, read on the forward strand.
CGGAGTAGCTTATTTTTAATAGAATTAGGAGTTGGAATTGGGGGAGGTAGCCTGTCACTTTTAGCAGGTTCGGGACACCTATTTTCCGATGTGGTGACTTTGGGATTGACAGTGTTAGTGGTTTGGTTAACAGAGCGTCAATCTTCAGGTGAAACGAATTTTAAGTACCAGCAAATAGAAGCTTGGATAGGGTTACTAAATGGGGTGAGTTTAGTAACTTTAGCTGGTTTCATTGCTTTAGAAGCTGTGGAACGTCTTCAAAATCCTCAACCTATATCAGGCTTACCCATGCTGATTGTAGCTACCTTGAGCATAGTAATTAACGGTTTGAGTATCCAACCATTGCACAAACACAGTCATCATGATTTAAATCTGCGGGGAGTTTTCTTACACGGGATTGCTGATGCTGGCAGTTCTATCGGTGTAATTCTGGCTGCTGGTTGTGTTTATTTTTTTAATTGGCTATGGGCAGATGCAGTATCTAGTTTACTAGTTGCCTTGTTTTTGAGCATCAGTGCTATTTCTCTAATTAAAGATAGTCTGAGGCAGTTTCAACTTACTTGCAAGCTATGACGTTCGGTTCAGTTTGACACCTTGTCTCTTGACAGAAGCGATCGCTATAGTTAAGAATTCGACTACCAGCTGCCATGCACCACAATGTCACACCAATCAAAGATTAATATAAGCTTGATGGGAGCGGTATTTCTGTCACTGCTCGTCACCCCAGTGTTAGCACATAACATTCAACTATCGGGGGATGTGGCTGGTACTTGGCACGTTGAACCAAATCACAGTCCCAAAGCAGGAGAAACAGCGAGAGTCTGGGTTGCACTCACCCGCAAGGGAGGGAAAATCTTGCCAGTGTCGGAGGCGAATTGCCAAATGGCTGTCTACTCTCAACCCCGTAAACAGGAAGATTCGCCTGTATTACAGCCTACGGTGCAAGCGATTTCAGTTGAGAGATATCAGGGTATTCCTGGTGCAGATGTTGTTTTTCCTAAAACAGGAGCTTATCAGTTAGAGTTAGCTTGCACTCCCAAAGTCGAAAGTAATTTTAAATCCTTCCAGATGCAGTATGAGGTAATAGTAGCTAGTGGTGTAGCAGCATCGACATCAGCACCAGTTACAAGTTCCCAAAAAATTGAGCAAGAATTACCATCAAGTCAGTCAACCAAGTCTGGGAATCAATGGTTTACCGGAGCTATGGCGCTCGGTGTCATGATTGCAGGTTTGGGAACCTTTTGGTGGCTAAAGCAAAGGACGAAAGTCAAATAACCACTACAAGCTTTCAAAATTAAGGAACATCAGCCAGCTAGATAGCTGCGTATGTTCATCCCATATCTTCGTAGAAGTGTGAGAGCTTGTTGTTCCACTTGTCGCACTCGTTCCCGACAAATGCCCATACGTTGACTAATCTGTACGAGGGTAAGTTCGTATTCACCTGCTAAACCAAAGCGCAAGATTAAGACTTCCTTTTGCTGGGGAGTCAGGTTTGCTAATAGGTTGTGAATGTCTTGATAGAGCAATTCTCGTTCGGCGTAGCGTTCGGGAGACATTCCATCATCCTTCAGCAGATCCTGTAATTGGGTATCCTGCTCAAACCCAATTCGCATATCTAAGGAAACAGGTTGACGAACAAGCTGCAAATATTCTCGAATCTGACTAGGTTCCAGATTGAGGGCTTGGGCGATTTCCGTCACGCCAGCAATGTAACCAAGCTTTTGAGATAACTCTCGTTGAACACGCTTAATTTTGTTCAGCTTATCAGCCATGTGAATGGGTAAACGAATGGTGCGGGATTGTTGTGTGATAGCTCGTGTAATTCCCTGACGAATCCACCAGTAAGCATAAGTAGAAAACTTGTATCCAAGAGTTGGATCAAATTTCTCTACCCCTCGTTCTAGCCCCAATGTACCTTCTTGAATTAAGTCTAGAAACTCAATATTGCGTTTCTGGTATTTTTTAGCAATAGACACCACCAGCCGCAGATTAGCCTGAATCATCTTCTGCTTGGCAATTTTTCCTTGACTGAGTTGTTGCAGCAGCACATCTTCTTTCAACTGCATCTTGTTAGCCCATTCTTGCAGAGTGGGTTCACGCTGTAATTTTTCAGATAGTTTTTCCTTCGCAGTAATAATTGCTATCATTTGCTGAACTTGTTGAGCAAAAAAAATTTCTTGCTCATGGGTTAACAGAGGTATACGTCCAATTTGATGAAGATAGATACGCACTATATCTGCTGTAGATGAAAATTCGTTATTCTTGCTCTTAAGTTTAGTCACTTGGGATGTTGAATTAGGCATAAATATGTTAGCCTCAATTGAATAAAATCAAATGTTTACATAAAAATAAATAAGCACAAAATAATCGAGATGATAAATTTTAAAAACTTCATCAATTAATTGGTTCAAACTGTCCTAAAAAAGTAGGTCGGGGACGGGTAATGTCAACTTCCCACAAAGCCTTGACATTCGCTAATGATTCTCGTAATAAATCGGGAATCATTCCTCGTAGTCCATAAATTTCTATATCTGGAGTTCCTAAACCAACTGTCTTCAGTCCTAATTGGCGACAGGTATAAACAGTGCGGGGAAGATGATAATTTTGAGTGATGACAACAGCTTTATGTACACCAAAAACCTTATGAGCGCGATAACAACTCTCATAAGTGCTGAAACCTGCATAATCTAGGGTAATGTTTTTCATCGGTACACCCAGATCATGGGCATATTTCAGCATAGACCTGACCTCATTATAGGAAACTGTACTGTTATCTCCTGTCATCAAGAGTTTACTAATCTTTCCCATTTTATAAAGTTTGACAGCAGCTTCTACACGGTCTGACAACATGGGTGTGGGATTACCATTGGGAAGAATTCCTGCACCGAATACTATTGCAACCTGTTCTTTTGGGACTAATTCTGGTTGAAGGTAGCGGGAGCCATTCGTCATTAAACCTATATAAGCCGTTGCTATTAAAGGTTTTGCTAATACACTAATTACTAAACCTAGCAAAATCCATCGCAGGTAACGGAACAACTTGAAATATTTTCCCCCTATACTTTTTTCAAAAAATCTCATAAAAGTGATATTGTACAGAGTATTTTATTGAATCAGCGATGCCCATTATTGGAAGTTTATGTGTACCTATAATTAATTCTTATGTTATCAGCCAGTAAAGAATTCACTGGCTCTAATTTAGCAAAATTACTGTTCCATCTGCGCTTAACTTAGTGATGCTAATTAATTCTCCAACACCACCCCAGCTACCTTCCCATTTTCCTCAACAACCGCACTTCGCTTAGGTAATAAAAACCTACCAAACTTCGAGTACAAAGCAGGTAAAACCAGCAAGGTTAATGCTGTAGAAGTAAACAAACCACCCAAAACCACTATCGAAAGTGGCTGTAAAACTTCCTTACCTGGCCCCACTGCAATTACTAACGGTACTAATCCCAAAGCGGATGTGAAGGATGTCATCAAAATAGCATTTAGTCTTTCCATTGACCCGGCTATAATAATTTCTTTTGACGACATTCCGCTAGCAAATTTAGTAGTGTAATTGTCTACTAAAAGTAGTCCGTTGCGAGTAGCTACACCAAATAAAGTCACAAAACCTACCAAGGAAGCGACTGAAACAACGCCCCCTGTTAGTGCCACAGCAATTACACCTCCGACTAAAGCGATGGGCAAGTTAATCATGATCATTGCTGTAGAAGCAATGGATTTGACAGAAAGATACATTAATACCGTAATCACTACGAAGGAAATGGCACTGAAAATCAAAATATTTTGTGAGGCTCTTTCTTCGGCTTCAAATTGACCGCCATACTGAATAAAGTATCCAGAGGGCAATTGCACTTGTGCCTTGACTTTATTTTTAATTTCATTGACTACCGATCGCAAATCTTTGCCCTGAGCATTAGCAGATACTACAATTAGACGGGAAACATTTTCCCTGTTAATGGTATTTGGGCCAGTGCCATAGGTAACTTTAGCCACGTTAGCTAAAGGAATTTTATTTCCTCCTTCATTTCCACCTTGGGAAGGGGTATCAACTAACAAATTTTCAATTGTTTGTAAATTATTACGGTATTCTGACTGTAACCAGACAATTAAATCAAAACTTTGTTGCTTATCCAAAACTTGCGATACTACTTTACCATTGAGCGCAGTTTCGACAAGTTCAGATAGTTGCCCAACTGTTAAACCATAACGTGATGCGGCAACACGGTCAAATTTTATTTGAATCTGTTCGATGGGAACTTGCGGTTCTAATTGTAAATCTACAAGCCCAGACACGGATGACATTGCACTTTCAACTTGTTGACCAATTTGGCGGAGTTCTTCTAAGTCTGGTCCAAATATTTTCACAGCAATTTGACTTCTTACTCCAGATAATATTTCATCAATTCTGTGAGAAATAAATCCACCAATATTTGCAGCAGCACCCGGTACTTTATTAAATTCTTCCCGCAACCATTCTACTGTTTCTTTACGCTTTTCCATTCCTTTGTCACTCAGCCCAATATCGAGATGACCAAGATTTACGGGTGCGGCATCTGGATCACTAGGGGCGCGTCCTGCGCGTAACTGCACATATTTTAACCTGGGATCATCTTTGAGTTTATTCTCCAACACAAAGGCGGCACTGTTAGTAGCTTCTAAAGATGAACCTGGATAAAGAGCTAAAGTATTGACCAAAGTTGATTCTTGAAATTCTGGTAAAAAAGCCCGTCCCAAAGCTGGAAAAATCACCATTGCCGCTATCATCCCCGCCACAGCCCCAGAGATAATGATCATGGGACTGCGGATAGCAAAATTTAAACAAGGATAATACAGCCGCTTGAAAATTCGGGGTATTAATGGTTCTTTTAACGGCATTTTTCCGTGTGGAAGTAAAATTGCACACAAAGCCGGACTCAATAGTAATGATTCTAAACTGGAAACCATAACCACCACTAAATAAGTCATTCCCATTGGTCCAAAAATTCGGCCTTCTACACCTGCGAGGGCAAATATTGGAGAAAAGACGACAATAGTAATTAAAGTTGCACCGAGGAGAGATTCTCGGACTTCTTGTCCGCCTTCAAAAATGACTTCTAGTACCGGACGCGGATTGGCAGAATGTTTATTTTGGCGGAGGTTGCGATAAGTATTTTCTGCATAGACAATGGCATCATCAATTGCTGTCCCAATGGCGATCGCTAATCCGCCTAAAGTCATAGTGTTTAGCCCCAAGCCTAGCCAGGATAATATTTGTAAGGAGAACACAAAAGTCAAAACAAAATCTAACAAGCAAAGTGATAGAGTCCGCCAATTCATCAAAAAAGGAATGAGGATAAGTGCGGCAATAATACTACCTTCCACCAAGGCTGATCTAACATTTTCTACTGAAGCATCAATATAATCAGCTTGACGGAAGGTTGCATTTACTTTAATTCCTTTCGGTAAACCTGCTTCTAGCTCAGATATTGCGGCTTCAATCGCACGGGTGACGGTGGGAGTATCAGCTAGAGGTTGCTTATTCACCATCACCACTACAGCATCTTTACCATTTAAGCTGCCATCGCCTATCTTAATCGCACCGCCAATTTGAATTTCGGCAACATCTCCCAAGCGTACAGGCGTTCCTTGACGGGCAACAATTACAGATTGTTTTAAATCATCCAAGGATTCAATTCGACCAATTCCCCGAATCAGAGTTTGCTTGTCAGGGCTGATTAAAAAGCCACCAGGAGCATTGACATTTGCCCCCTGTACTGCTTCAGATACTTGCTGTAAGGATACATTAAAAGCTCTGAGTTTGTTTGGATATACTAATACTTGATACTGGCGTACATCACCGCCATACACTAGTACTTGACTAACGCCAGGAACTGCTAAAAGGCGGTTTGTAACTTGCCAATCAACGATTCGGCGTACTTCCATCAAGTCGATTTTAGATGTTGGGTTTTGGATGGATGTTTCTCCTTTCTGTCCCTCCTCTTCCACTGTGAAAGCATATTTTAATACAGTGCCGATAGGTGAACTGATAGGAGCGAGTCTTGGTGTTTCAATTCCTTCAGGTAGCTTACTTACTACTTGTTGCAGTCGTTCTTGTACTAACTGGCGGGCTTGATAGATATCTGTTCCCCAGCCAAAAACAACTCTGACTACAGAAAGTCCTGCTGAGGAGGAAGAACGAACTGCGCTAATCCCTGGTGTGCCGTTGATTGAGCTTTCAATTGGTAATGTCACCAGAGACTCTATTTCTTCAGGAGCGAGTCCGGGAGCTTCTGTTTCAATTTCGACCTGGGGAGGTGCAAAGTTGGGGAAAACATCCAACGGCATTTGCGGGATAGTATTAAATAATATGATTATTGTAGAAATAAGTGCCGCAATCACTACTAACCACCGTCGAGAAATTACCCATTTAGCAACTGTACTAATCATTATCTATTTAGTTGTTAATTGTTGTTGGTTATTAGTTGTTAATTATTTCAAATCCACAACTTTATAAGAGAGAATTTCAAATTCCACATTATTAATTTTTTGGCGCTGCTGAATTGAAGTATGAAATAAAAAATCAGGGATTTAAAACTCCTACTCTCTGCGCCACCCTGCGGGTTCTGCCTTCCCTACGGGACGCTACGCGAAAGCGGTACTGCGTGTTATACCAATTCACGAAAAATCTGATGCAAATAAAGCATCAAGAATAAAATCCCAACCTGTAATAGAAGCAACGATTGATGTGTTTAATTTCTCTAAACGCTTCCAGATAAAATACCTCAATTCATCTAACGTTCCAAAGCTTTCCCACGCCAAATGTCTTTTAACTTCCTCCCATAATCGCTCGATGGGATTAACTTGTGGTGTATGTGGAGGTTGAAACAATAAAATTATATTCTCTGGTATCTGAAGATGCTGACTAAAATGAAAAGCACCATTATCTAACTGAATGATATGTATATCTTGGGCATAAGTAGCAGAGAACTTTTCTAAGAAAACCTGAAAACAAGCTGCATTTAAATGAGAAAATTCCCAGATAAAGTATTCTCCAGTTAATGGTTCTACCAATCCATATAAATAAAAATTCTCTCGTTTCCATTGGATGATACCAACAGGCTTGGTACCTTTTATTGTAATTAATCTGCCAGCTTCAGTTTTCAACCCCACACGGCTTTCGTCCTCACACCAATATCTGATGCTTCTGTTTTTGTCTTTTTCTGGTATGACGTGTTTTTTAATTACTTCTAAGTATTGGGGAAGTTTTTTTTAAATTCTTCTTCCGCTTCTTCCTGGTGTTTTATACCTACTGCACGCGGCACTTTTAGCTTCGCTTTCATTTGATAACGCACCGTATCGTGTACTACTTTATATGAAGCTTCTACCCCCTCCACCGCTTTTAACCATGTTCGGATTTCTTCATAACTTTTGAATCCCTGGGGGTCATCCAGTTCTTTTAAAAGTTGCTCTCTTACTTCCGTGTTAATAATTGGTGGTCGCCCTGATCCCTTCTTTCTTGATACTAGACTGGTAATTCCCGACTCTGTATAAGCCTTTAACCACCTTTGTACCGTCGCACTCCCTCTTCCCAACACCACTGCCAAATCTTGTATTGTCTTTACATGCCCTATCTTCAGTAAATACAACGCGCTTATTCGTTCTTTCCCTAATGCTGTTTTTTGTTTTCTCAGCAGATCATGTAATTCCTCGGCTGACTCTTTTATTTTTACTTTGGTGACTCCTGCCATACACTTCTGCTCATATTTCTTCCCTAATTACCTTTATCATTTTTTTAGTGAAATGGTATTAGCGTTAGCGGGGCGTAGCCCGATAAATTCATACTCTTAATCAGCACCGCAAATTTTTTATTAGTAATTGGAATGAGTATCCTTGTCATTTTTCTCAACAGAAATGGCGGGAGTAGAGGAGCTTGGTTGTTTGTGGTTGTCGATATAAACCTCGGTTTCATAATTAAAACCGTCACCTACTGGTACTAAACGGGAACGGTTACGACGGCTAGACCAGAAACTACCAGCTAGGAAAGCCAAAGTTGCGATCACCACTCCTCCCCCTGCACCTAGTAACCATAAAGGTAGAGGGAAACTGTTAGCTTTAGCCTCAGTTTCCTCTGAATGTGCTTGTTCCTGTTCTTCTCCTTCGTTGGATTTACTACCACCCTTCAATGACTGTGCATAAAGTTGTGGCGCACGTTGGGTAACTACTGAATCTCCCTCGAATAAACCGCTTTTAATCTCAATTAAATCTCCAGAGGTTTGTCCTAACTCAACTTCAACAGATTGGAAGGCATTGCCGTTTCGGACATAGACCAATTTCTTATTATTTGCATCTACTACAGCAGACTGGGGAATTGCCAAAGTAGCTGTAGATGTCTGGTCTGTTACAACTTCAAGTTCGGCAAACATTCCGGGTTTTAGCTGCCCTCTAGCGTTATTGATTTCGGCTTGTACTGGTACTACTCGCGTTTCTCCTTCGACTACTGAGCCAATCCGTGTAATCCTGCCTATAAAGGTTTGATTAGGCACACTAGCAACCTTCATCCTTACCTGTTGACCTGTCCTCACTTTATCTAAATCTTTTTCATAGATATTCGCTGTGGCAAAAACCTGACTATCATCTGAGATCGTCATTAATTTACCACCCGCGTCCTGAAATGATTGACCGATAGTAACTTCCCTATCAATAACCTTGCCTGAAATTGGAGCCGTTACTGTGATTAGTCCTTTAGTATTAGCACGGTTTCCTAGTTGAGAAAGGCGAGTTTCATAAATAGCACTGCTGCGATTAATATTGGACTTTGCTAGGCTAACTGCTGCTTGAGCGCGTTTGAGTTGATTTTCAGCCGCAATGACATCGCGGCGGCTGTTGGCTGTGGTTAGTTTAGCTTTAGCTTCTGCTAGTTGGGTTTGAGATTCAAGAGCGTTGCGACGTGCCAAAGCACCTTCAGTGGCTAACACTTGATCTTTCTCATACTTTTCTTGAGCGAATGCTACTTGGCTTTGAGCTTGGGCGACTTCTGCTGCGGCTATTTGTTGATAGCGATCGTAATTTTGTTGAGCCAGCCTCAAGTCAGCTTCAGCCTGCTGTAAATCAGCCTGACCTTGTGCTAATTTGTCTTGAGATTCCACGCGCAATGTCACTAAATCTGGACTGGTTACAACAGCGACAGGTTGACCTTTCTTCACTGATGCGCCTGGCTCTACCAGCAGTTCAACTACTTTTACCCCTTGAATTGGGGTGGTGACTTCCACTTTCTGGCTAGGTAAGGTTTCAATCTGTCCAGTAGTTTTAATGCCGATAGCTAATCGTTGGCGTTGCACTGGTTCGACCTTAACTCCTAGCAATTTTGCGGTTTCTGCGTCAACTTCAACAGAACCAGGTGCTTCGCTTCCACTACCCTGAAATGAACTTGCACCGCTATGGTCGTGTCCAGCACCAGCCAAAACAGTAGTAGGAGTATTTAGTAGTAACAAACTCAACATTGTCAACGAAACATAACGCAGTGGAGCAGAACATTGAAACAAATTAGAGATTCCCATCGCTTGTTGTGTCCTAAGTTAGTGAGAAAGCAGAATCGTTTTGGATGTTGGCATTTAATGTGTAAATTTGGACTACCGCTTTCTTTAGGTAGTTACATCGCTTTTGTGAGTAGTTTAAGGAGTTTGAATAGTAGTCTTTTTCCAGTGTTTCATATCGATATGAAATTTGGGTGAAATTTTTAGTTGGAATTTTTGTTAGGAATAACTATGATATTTAGGCTATATTCGTGTTTAGAATTTTACATTATTCATAACTACAAAATACCTCAAAAATATATAATACATATACGCATTGGGATTGCTGTAGGCATACGCAAAGCATATATATAATTTTTTTTATGTATTTTGATTTTTATAGAATAAAATTGATAAACCAATAAGTTAAAACTTCAATATTTTATTAATTTAAATTTTCCACTAAAGAGCGATATAAGTTAATAACGTGACTGTCAGCCAAACTATAATAAACATTCCGACCTTCTCGACGATAGCTGACTAAACGCATAGCTTTCAATAACCGCAGCTGATGGCAAACTGCTGATTCACTCATTTTGGTTAATGCAGCTAGATCGCAAACACACAACTCACTAGAAGCCAAAGCTGATAGGAGGCGTATACGGTTTGTATCTGCTAACACCCCAAAAATTTCTGCCATTTGTTGTGCTTTATCTGTCGGTAAGATTTGAGCTTGAGATGAGCGTACATTATCTAGATGCACCAGATGAGTATCACAGGTAGGGGTGTCAGAACTTGGAATTAACTCTAAGTCCTGCTTTTTCTTGTGCTTATTCATAGCAAATTTTACTTAGCAATGGTTATCAATCTCAATAATACCTAAAATGATAACCATTGTACAATTGAATAGTTGTTCAATTGTTGTATTAGAATATTGGCAGTTAACTTTTTGCCTTGATTCTAAAGCTGCTATGACTCAAACTCCTTCCCTCAAAACCCAAACTTTGCAAGTTGGCGGTATGGACTGTGGAAGCTGCGCCAAGACAATTGAAGTCGCTTTGCAACAGTTACATGGTGTGACAGAAGCAACGGTAAACTTTACAACTGGTAAGGCTAGGGTTTCTTATGATCCAGAGGTATTGAGTGAAAAGAGTATCTATAACCAAATTAAAGGTTTGGGTTATACGATAGAGCAAAGTCATCAGGCGCAATCCCATCAGCATACTCATTCCTGTGGCGGTGAACACGACCATGACCACCAAAATCATGACCATAACGTAGATATAGTTTCTCTGCAAACGCTACAGCTACAAATTAGCGGGATGGATTGTAGCAGTTGTGCCAAAACCATTGAGGTTGGGGTGCAGAAGATCATAGGCGTACAAGAAGCATCAGTCAGCTTTGCCAGCGAAAGATTGCATATATCCTATGACCCACAATTGGTAAATGAGAAAGCAATTTATGACCGGATTCAAGATTTAGGTTACACGGTCGAGGAGGGTGTTGAAACAAGTTCCAATCATCACACTGATGCTTGTGGTCATGACCACGAGCATTCTCAGCCAATAAACAAGTCCAAACAAAAACAAAAATCCGACTTAACAAGCTGGAGATTCTGGATTGAAAATCGTCGAGGACAGAGTGTCATACTTGCAGGTATAGGTTTAGTTTTAGGTTTACTTACTCAGTATTTAGTGCTACCCATCTGGATTGCACGAGCTTTTTATGGCATTGGTATAGTAATTGCTGGCTATCCGATCGCACGGGCTGGTTTGTTTGAGTTGCGCTTGCGCCGCGCCGATATGAATCTGCTGATGACTATTTCGGTGATTGGGGCAGTGATTTTAGGAGACTGGTTTGAAGGGGGGCTGGTTGTCTTTTTGTTCTCTTTAGGCACAACATTACAAGTTTTCACCTTTGGTCGTACCCGCAATGCCATTCGCTCACTAATGGATTTGACTCCACCTACTGCTACAGTTAAGCGCGGGAATCAGGAATTTACAGTTCCGGTCGAAAGTATTCAGCTAGGTGAAATTTTGACAATTCGACCAGGAGGGCGTGTGGCGTTGGATGGTGTGGTTGTTTCTGGTAACAGTGCCATTGACCAGTCTCCAATTACAGGAGAGTCAATCCCAGAAGATAAAGCTGTTGGAGATACTGTCTTTGCTGGCACTTTAAATCAGACAGGCTTTTTAGAAGTCAAAGTTACGCACACTTCTAGCGATACAACCGTTGCCAAAATTATTAATTTGGTGGAACAAGCTCAAGAAAGCCGCGCACCTTCACAGCAATGGGTGGATAAGTTTGCACAGGTCTACACTCCGATAGTGATTTTAGCAGCGATCGCCATTGCTCTAATACCGCCCTTGGCTTTTGCTCAACCTTTTAACGTCTGGCTTTACCGCGCACTGGTCATGCTAGTAATTGCTTGTCCCTGTGCCTTAGTCATTTCTACCCCAGTTTCAGTTGTCAGTGCTATTGGTGCTGCAACTCGGCAGGGCGTTTTATTTAAAGGGGGTAATGCACTGGAAACTGCTGGACATCTGACTACCCTTGCTTTTGATAAAACTGGCACAATTACCCAAGGGCTACCCATTGTGCAGCAGGTTTATGATTTGGGGAAAGTAAGTGCAGATATGGTATTACAGATTGCCGCTTCCTTAGAACAACAGTCTGAACATCCCTTAGCAAAAGCTATTGTGGCAAAGGCTCAAGATTTAGGGCTGGAGTTAGCAACGCCTCTTGATTTTACCGCATTACCCGGTAAAGGGATTCAGGCAAACTTAAGTCAGATGTTGTATTTAGTTGGTAATCGACGGTTGTTTTCAGACCAAGGTATTTGCTTGTCTGATGAAGCTGAATCTTTGTTAACTGAAATTGAACAACTGGGTCAGATTCCGGTACTTGTAGGGACAAATGAAGGATTATTAGGAGCGATCGCACTCTCTGATGGTATCCGCTTGGAAGCAACAGAAGCCCTGCGACAGTTGAAGCGGGTTGGATTGAAGCAGTTGGTGATGTTGACAGGCGATCGCACTGTTGTGGCCAAGCAAATTGCCCAACAAGTTGGAATTACAGAGTATCAGGCAGAACTGTTACCTGAAGATAAACTGCAAGTAATTCAACAGTTGCGTCGTCACGGAGTAGTAGGTATGGTTGGAGATGGCATTAACGATGCACCCGCTTTAGCTACGGCAGATATTAGTTTTGCTGTGGGTGGAATTGATATCGCTTTAGAAACAGCAGATGTGGTGCTGGTAGGTAGTGACTTGAGACAACTTGCTTACGCAGTAGATTTAAGCCGACGTACTGTGTCAGTGATTCAACAGAATGTGGTTTTTTCTCTGGTAACTAAGGCTTTATTTTTGCTATTAGGGACTTTTGGGTTTGTTGGTTTAGCGATCGCCGTCTTAGCTGATACAGGAACTTCCCTGCTAGTAACTGCAAATGGAATGCGGCTATTTAAAACCAAAACTTTGAAAAATTAAGTAAATGACGCATATTCTACTGGAATGAGTAACGTTTAGCGAACGTTATTGAATGTTTTACTCTAGTAATTGCCCTTGCCTTAATCTCTGTAGTTTCAGCATCGTGATACATATCATTAACCACAAAAATCCAACACTATATCCTGCAATTACATCTGTGGGCCAATGGACACCTAAATATAGCCGACTAATCCCAATTACCGCTATTAGAATAACTGCGACAACATAGATTAGCCGCGAAAATTTAGGATAATTAGTAGCTAGTATATAGGCAATAAAACCATACATTACCATAGAGCCTAGTGCATGACCGCTAGGAAAACTAAAAGATTTTTCAGAAATCAAAAGTGTCCAAAGTTGCGGACGGGGTTTTGAAAAAAATAACTTTAAACCTGTATTTAGAGTTAACCCTCCTATACAAGTAAGCACAAAAATATATGTTTCTACTCGGTAACGTCGCCACCAAAGTATTCCTAAAGTCATTGCTGCGACTACTACTACTGTCTTGGGATTACCAAGATTCGTAATAAATAACATTAAATTATCAAGACTCGGATTGGCAAATTGATGTAACCATAATAAGAAAGATGTATCAAATGCAAAAGCTTCTTTTTCCAGAACTTCTTCAGCAAGCTTGGAGACAATAAACAAAATCAGTAGACAAACTATGAGTCCAACTACACCAATCGTGGCAATTAAAGGAGCTAAACGAGGATATATATGTCGTAACCAAAAGGTAGAAATTTTTCGTATCATTGAATTATGTCTAAATCTGTTATGAATTTATAGCTTACAAAATAATAGTCAAGAACTTGAAAAGATAATTTTAAATCAAAAATTTAGTTACTTTATTGAAACTAAGCTTTTAAGTACCTGGTTTAAAGTAATCTAGTAATCTATCCTCTGAATCTGCCCTTGCCAGAGCTACTACTACATAGGGCAGTGCAGCTAAATTGGGATACACTAAGTAACGAGGTTTCCAACTATGACTAAACTTAATTCTTATTTATTAACTACCTATAAAACTAATAATCAGCCCAGTCAAAACAATCAAAGTCAAAATAATATAGGTGATATCTCGCTGGCGGATAAAAGCTAATAGAGAAAAAGCAACTCTAGCAACAGGAGTCGCAATTAATAACAACAATCCAAGTTGAATAATGCCACGACGACGACCTGATAATGCTGAGTTTGCAACTCCTTCAGGAGAGCGAAAAGCTGGAGGTTCACCACGAAATATTTGATAATTAGGAGTTTCTTTGCCGTGATAAATTAGGTATAAAGCTCCACCAAGCAAGACTAAAGCTGAAGCTAAAAGTACGCCATATCTTAACAAATTACCGACCAAAATTTCGACTTGTCTTTCACTCAACTTGTGTCGATTTTGGGACATTTTAAATTCTCCCAATAAAGCCGTTAAAAATCATTTGAATAGCTAATAGCACAATGACTAAACTAAAAATATTTCTTAAAACGCCTACTCTTGCTTTTACTAATACCTTAGCTCCCAACAATGCGCCTAAAAGTACTCCTAACATGACAGGCATTGCTAGTCCAGGGTCAATGTAACCTCGTTTCAGATACACACCCGCGCTAGCTGCTGCTGTCACCCCAATCATAAAATTACTGGTAGTAGTAGAAACTTTAAACGGAATCCGCATGAATTGATCCATTGCTAGTACCTTAAGTGCGCCAGAACCAATACCAAGTAACCCGGAAAACACTCCGGCGACAAACATCAGACTAAATCCTACGGGAACAGCATGGACATTGTAAGGTTGTTCACCTGACTGTGTTGGGTAAGTGCTATTTAGCTTTAAACGAGTTGCTAAACGATCAGGTGGAGTATCAGCTGAGTGTTCAGGACGGGATTGACGCGAGAGATGGGCGCTGTAAAGTAAAACAAATCCAAACACCACAGCGAGTATTCTAGTGGAAACAAAAGCGGCTATGGTTGCACCTGCGATCGCTCCAAATGTCGTTGCTACTTCCAAGAACATTCCCAAGCGTAAATTAGTATAGCCTTCTTTGACGTAAGCAGAAGCAGCGCCGGAAGAAGTTGCAATTACGGATACTAGCGAAGCACCGATTGCGTAACGAATGTCAACACCAAAAACCAAAGTTAACAGAGGAACAAGCACCACTCCACCACCTAAGCCTGTCAACGCTCCCAAAAAGCCTGCCGTAGCAGAACTAATCCAGACTAGTAGAGTAAATTCTAAAACATTCAAGCGAACACCTCCGGTGGGCGCGTCACGCCAACGCACCCTCGCTTCTAAATTAAACGTTGCTTATTAAAAAACTCAATAGCAACGCCTGCATTATATGATAAACAAGTTAAGAAATAATTAATTATACGGAATCATTAGGGGTTGCAAATAAAACTCTAACAGCACTCATAATTAGTAGCAAGGCGAATATTTTAGTTAAAACCCCACTCGGTAAAATCGTTCCTATTTTGGCACCGAACCACCCACCTAAAATAAATCCTAGACAGAGAAGTGCAGCTACTTTTATATCTACATATCCTTGCTTGTAATAAGTCCATGCTGCTAATAAATCTATTGGTGGAACTAACAAAGCCAATGTTGTTCCTTGTGCTTGGTGCTGAGAGAATCCTAAGAAAAAAATCAAAGCAGGTAAGATAATTATTCCACCACCAATGCCTGTCATGCCACTAACAATTCCTGCTATCAATCCCAAAATTATGCAAAGCCAAATATTAGTCATGATTAAACTTATTCCTAATTAATGTACTTTTGCTAGTATCACAGAATTTTTTGTTAGCTGAAATTGATGTTGCTACTCGTATTATGCTCTCAGCATCAACTAGCGAGATGACTACGCACCTGTTCTTTATACCTGCGTAGGGTACTCAAAGCTTGTAGCTCTACCTGTCTTACTCGTTCTCGACTAACACCCATGCGTTGACCAATTTCCGCTAAGGAAAGTTCATTTCCATCTACTAAACCGAAACGTAAAGTTAATATTTCCCGTTGTTGGGGAGTTAGTTTTGACAATAAATTTTGAATATTTTGTTGGAGAAACTTTTGATCGGTGTAAAATTCAGGAGAAACTCCTTCATCTTCCAACATATCTTGTAATTCCGTCTCTCGTTCTGCGCCAACTCGTAATTCCAGAGAGACAGGTTGACGTGCTATGAGTAAATATTCTCGAACTTGTTTGGGGTCTAAAGATAGTTCTTCAGCAATATCAACTGCTGTAGGAGTACGACCTAATTTTTGAGCTAGTTCTCGTTGGGTTCGTTTGATTTTATTCAGTTTTTCTGTAATATGAATAGGTAAACGGATGGCGCGTCCTTGTTGAGCGATCGCTCGTGTAATTGCTTGACGAACCCACCAATAAGCATAAGTTGAAAACTTATACCCTTTGCTAGGGTCAAATTTTTCAACTCCTCGCTCTAAACCTAAACTTCCTTCCTGAATTAAGTCGAGAAATTCTAGATTACGTCTTTGATATTTCTTAGCAATAGACACTACAAGTCGTAGATTAGCCCTAATCATTTTTTGCTTGGCTTGATGTCCCTGGTGTAGTTGTTGCACTAGTAATGCTTCACTGATATTTATATTTTCAGCCCACTCTTTTTGCGTAGGTTGACGCTTTAATTGAGTAGCTAATTTTTCTTTGGCAGTAAGTAAAATCATCATTTGTTGTACTTGTTTGCCCAAATCAATTTCTTGTTCATGAGTTAACAAAGGAATACGTCCGATTTCGTGCAGATAAGTATGCACAATATCAGCATTGGATAAGGATTTTTCATTTTTATCGCTTACTTCTATAGATGGATGAGATATATTTTTCATAGTTTTTTGAACCTTCATAAATACTGATTGACTTGGAGTAAATAATTTGTGACTCTGTGTAGTTAGTATGGCATCAAGAAATGAAATTAGAATGAAATAATGAATTTTATTCAATAAACAGTTTAATTGACAAATCCAATTCGGTTGAAGGGATAAAAGCGCACAATGGCTCGACCTATGATTTTATTGCGGGGAACAAAACCCCAATAGTGACTGTCATAACTGTTATTGCGATTGTCTCCAAGAACTAGATAAGAATTATTTGGTACAATTACAGGCCCCCATTGATAGTCTGGTTTAGCTTCAAGATAATTCTCTTTTAAAGGCGAACCATTAATATAAACTAGTCCATTCTTAACTTCAATTGTTTCCTCTGGCAAGCCAATTACACGTTTAATAAAAGCTTCATGATAGTTTTCAGAACGTAGTTTTTTTGTTGGATTAAAAACAATAATATCACCCCGTTGAGGTGAGATAAAGTCATAGGTAACTTTATCAATAATTAAGCGGTCATTAATCTGGAGTGTTGGTTCCATTGATCCAGAGGGTATATAACGGGCTTCAGCAACAAAGGTGCGAACACCAAAAGCAAGAACCAAGCTTAAACCAATTGTTTTAATTGTTTCAAATACAATATTTTCATTCTTTGAGGGATGTGGTTGTTGTTGACGAATATTAGACATAATGTTGACAATAAATAACAAGTATTAGACAGAGATAAACCCTAAAAGTTATTAGTGAGCAAATATGTTAGTGTTAGCTTTAGCCATAAATTAAGTCTTTGGAAGTAAAATTTTAAGAATTGCAGTCTAAAGTATTCATAGCTTTTAATTACTGTAATCTCGACTTGCAATTTCACATTAAGGGGTAAAAGTTAAGAACTCGGAAAGATTTCTCTGATGGTGAGCAGATATGCTTAATTCAGCCAAAACTGATATTTTTTAAGTTAAGAGCTTGATGTTGCAGGATTTTGTCAAAGACTTGAAAAAGTGATGTCTATCGAAATTAAATAACTGCAATCACGCATTCAGTAAGCGTACTCAATCTTTATGAAAAATATCAGGTTCTATTTAACATGACTTCCTTACCTTGGTTTTTAGAAATTTTGGTTGGAGTTGGCATGGGTTTTTGTTCTGGGCTGTTTGGTTTAGGCGGGAGTTCAATTGGTACGCCCATTCTACGGCTGTTAGGGCTACCAGCCTTAATCGCTCTGGCTAGTCCGCTTCCACTTACATTACCAAGCGCAATCGGAGGTGCGATCGCCTATCGAAAGGAACACCTCATTTACTGGCGTATTGCCTTATTAACTAGTCTTTGGGGCTTCCCTGGTGTCTTACTCGGAGCCTGGATTACTGAATTTCTTCCAGGGACAATCCTGATGCTTTTAACAGCAGGGTTTATCCTGTCCGTAGGAGTTTACGGTTTAAGTGGACTCCGAAATCGCAGCTTACCTGAAACGAAAGCACAGTTGCATGAAAGAATCATTCCCTATTGGTCGCCCCTCTTGGGATTAATCAATGGCTTGCTTGCCAATGGTGGCGGACTTTTGTTAGTCCCTCTTTATCAATTGGGTATTGGGTTGGGGTTACGAGCAGCTCTAGCAACCTCTTTGGCAACCGTTACACTCATGGTAATCCCTTCAACAATCATTCATGCTTTCTTGGACATATTGACTGGGAGTTGACTGGTTGGCTAGCTGTGGGAGTTTTTCCATCTACCTATTTGGGAAGTAAACTTGCCCTGCATTTGCCAGGTCTGATGTTGAGTCGCTTGTACAGCACTTTTTTAATTGTCCTAGCACTTTACTTTGGTTACACAGAGATTGCTAGTGTCATTAAGTAAATAAAATTATGTGGATATAGCCCTCAATCAACATATCTGGTTTAATTAGCATGGATTAGGTTGCCTAAATTAATACTGATTCTCATCTCATCATTTCAATATGGGTTTTATCAAACGCAAGTGGTTTCAAATATTCATGATTGGGCTTTTCCTCCTCTATGCAATGGAAAAAACGCTCATAGCAACCAATAACCTCAACTTTGTCCCTAGCGTCATTTTGCTTGGGTCTTTTTTAATACCTATTACTTTCGTAACTTACCTCTATGAGACTCTACCAAACTGGGAAGTGTCTTTTCCGGCAATGGCTACTTGTTTTCTCTGGGGGGGAGCAGTAGGAACACTTGTAGCAGGAACCCTTGAGTACAATGTTCTAGAAACACTGGGGTTTTTACCAATGCTTGGCGTGGGACTAATTGAGGAAAGTGCTAAGTTAATTTTTCCTTTAGGATTTTATCTCAAAGGTCGCCTGCGTTCTGAGGCAACGGGAATACTTTTAGGAACTGCTTCTGCAATGGGTTTTGCTGCACTGGAAACAATGGGTTATGCCTTCGTTACACTTTTGCGATCGCAGGGGAACCTACTTGTCCTTGATGGGGTCTTATTTGCTCGCGGACTGTTATCTCCTGCTGGACACGCAGCTTGGACTGGGCTGGTCTGCGCCGTACTATGGAGAGAACGAGAGAAAGCAGGACGTGCGGTATTAAATTGGCAAGTATTAGGAGCTTTTTTAACAGCTATATTACTCCATGCTTTGTGGGATATATTTAACAGTTTTAGAGGCGCTACATTTATTGCATCTATTAATTTAGAGTTGCTGAGTATACTTGTTGCTTACACCAGCTTGACATTACTCAAGAGGCGGATAAGTGAGGCCAAGTCTCCCCTCATCTAACTAGATATTATTTCTAACTTATCTTTATAGATGTATATTTAATACTATCCAATCATCCGAGCAATACCAAAAGCAACTGCTGCTGCTAGCCCTCCCACTAAAACTGTTTGCTGTCCGCTATGCAATGAATTTACTCCAGTAAAGTGTCCTTTTACATAACCAAAAGCAAATAATGCAACTAGTGTTGTTATCGTTGATACTTTGAGTGCTATTGTCAGGTCACTGATGAATATGTAGGGTGAAAGCGGTATTAATCCGCCAGCAATGTAGGAAGCTGCTATGGTAAAAGCACTTTGTCGCGCACGAATAGGATTGGGTGGTTCAAGTCCCAACTCAAAGCGCATCATAAAATCTGTCCATTGTGTAGGTTCAGCACGAATGGCTGCGACAAGGGGAGCAATAAGTTCATCATTTAACCCATATCGACGAAAAACTTGTGCAACTTCCTCCGATTCCTGTATTGGGGTTTCTCTAATTTCGCGTAACTCCCGCTTTCTTTCTGTCAGATAGTGTTCAAAGTCAGTTTTAGCAGCAAGGTATCCACCTAAACCCATCGCAATTGATCCTGCTGCAATTTCTGCCATTCCGGCTGTAACAACCACATTGGTAGATGACAAAGTACCTGATAAACCTGCTGCTAGTGCGAAAGGAACAGTCAGACCATCAGACATACCAATGACGATATCACGAATAGTTTCCGATGCCGTAAAGTGTTTTTCAGTGGGTGGTGTCACGGGCATAGCTAATGTCATCCCTCGCTAACAATTAATACCGAACAATTTGCATAGTAAAGCATATAGTTGTTAACGCTGCCTATGAAAATTACGCGATCGCCTCCGGCGGGGTGTAGCTCATCACACAGTGGTCATGCCAACCTAAGATAATTAAACCAGCATCCCACTGTTGAGCAATATGGCAAATCGTCGCCATCATTAATCAATCTTGTTGGTCAATCGGCGCTGGTTGCTTCTGCTTAAGGCTTAAGTAAATAACCAGACTTACGATTATAGAAAGAAAAAGCATACTAGTTTCGACCGTACCTAAACCAAAGCCACCATTTTTAGCAGGTTGAGATAGTAAATCACCTACAGATGCGCCAAGCGGACGAGTCAAAATATATGCTATCCAAAATGCCAAGACTGCATTAATTCTAAAGTAATAATAAGCACCAGCTACTATCGCAATTAAAACACCAAATATTAGTGCTGATTGGGCGTAACCTAGCTTCAAAGCCTCTGCTAGTAAGTCTCCTGTTGCCGTACCTAAAGCAAACGTAAATAAAATAGCCACCCAGTAGAAAAGCTCTCTTTTAGCTGTGTTGATGGAGTGCATGGCTAATGTCTTTTCTTTTAAATACCAAAGCGCAAAAACTACTAGCAAGACAACACTAAAAACTATAGTAGTTGTCATCAAACTAACTCCAAGCTCATCTACCAATCTATCAGTAATCAGTGTGCCAGTAATGCTTGTAAAAACAACTACAAGCCAGTAACTCATTGGGACATACCGTTTCAGCCTAAACTGATTCCAAAGTGCAATCAGTAACACGCCACTCATAATATAGGATGTAATGCCTAAACCAAGGTTCAGAGTTACTGACAAATAATCAGCCGCAGTTTCACCTACTGTGGTTGCCAGAACTTTAATAATCCAGAAAGAACCTGTAACCTCTGGAACCCTGTTTAAAACTTTTTTCATGATATTTGTCCTACTTAATTTTTTAGAGTAGTGATGAAGCCTTCATCGTAGTGATTTGGCCTTGTTTGACTCTAAACAACAAATGTCAAGAAATTGGAAACTTTTGTAGGGTGTATGATGCAACTAAAAAAAATTACACATTAAAAATATAATGCTGTTACAGACTTAATCAAAGGTTCGTAACATTAGCTATGTAAAGTAGTGAAATATCATTAAGCAAGCCTTGTCTTTCTGAGCTAAATCCAAAGCTTGCTCAAACGTCAAAGATGCCATATTACATTGGTCAATAAGCTATCTACTGCAATTAGATATCACAAAGACATACCATACTATACTACTGCGATCGCTCTTGAGTAAACCTATACCTTTTCTAATCCTGCTTGGATTTTGGCTTTTTCCTACCAAACAAACTAGTCATACTTAATCCAGTCACCAACAACCCCAAGAGTCCCAGTCCGTTCAAAATTGGGTAAATTCCTTGTAAACCAAAGATTTCACCGCGATGAATCGAAAGCAAAAGACTACGCGGAACTCCAATATTAGCTGACCACTCACCCACCAGTGTAGCTGCGATACCAGTTAACAATGTTACAAAAAGCGGTAAAGCTAGAATAATCGCCAGAGTGCGGTGGTACTTGCGAAATGAACGCATGATCAAAAATCTCCAGTGGAAATTATCTTAGTGATTTCTCACCCCTTGGAAACACTAGCGATATTTGAGTTAAGTGTCTGTAACCCCTCAAGAGCTTTTGCTTTATCTTTTGCTTTCAGCGCACCCTTCACCTGAGTTGCAGTGTCTTCAATCGCATTATAGGTTTTGGAAGATTTAGTTTTGACACCATCCTCAACCTTAACCCAAGCATTTTCAAACTTGTCAAACTCTTGTTGGGCTTTATCAAAATTCCCTGCTTCCACAGCAGTTTTTGTATTTGAAACAACACTGACTAAAGCATCAAAACCTCCCTGTGTAGCACCAGGAGTTTTAGATACTGTTGTCCCTCCAGTGGTTTCAGTAGTAGCAGGGGTCTGGGTAGTAGATTGTTGAGAGCTATTGCATCCTACAAATGTCAATAAGCTAATTGCAGTCAGGGGTATGGTGTAGATTAAGCGTTTCATAATACCTCTCTAAAAAATATACTGAGATTGAATATAGCTTCTTTTCTTTAGTTTTTCATACATAAATGAAATTACGATGAAATTTGCTCTTGAAGTGATGATTTAAAATACAGTTTTTGAGTTTGTTGATTTTCCAAAAAATTTATATTTTTTAAACTTAATTTATCTGAGATATCTATTAAATGAAATCAATTATCAATTAGACGGGCAAATATTTCTGATAACTTACCTTCTATAAGTTGTAACTGTTCCTGATGGACTTTCAGAAGTCGCATAATCTCAACAATTTCATCTTCCCGTAACAGATTCATCTTATCGTGTAGCAATTCAATTTCTAATTCTGCTTTTTTATTTACTTCATAGTCATATTTCGCATCTTGGCGATCAATGGTAGCTTGACGATTCTGACTCATCATAATGATGGGTGCAGTATAAGCTGCCTGAAAGGACAACATTAGGTTAAGTAAGATAAATGGATATGGGTCCCAATGCTTGATGTAGGCTGTGACGTTAAGAATAATCCACAGTATGAGTAAAGCACTTTGAATGAGAATAAATCGCCAAGAGCCGACGGTATCAGCTACTATATCGGAAAACCTGTCGCCTAGAGTCGCCGGAGGCTTAGGTGGATTCTGTGCAGGTTTGCGTTCGCGTAGACGCTGTAATAGTCGATACTCTTCTGTACTAACGCGGGTGCGTAAAGGTTTTTTTTGCACGTTGGTTAGAGTTTTTGGTCGTTGGTTTACCAAAATATATTAGTCCGTTTCTGGAACTAAGCATTAAATTTCCAGTTCACTTTTGTCCTTACTATTAATAGCAACTAGTACTGTCACACTTGTACAAGTATTTGAGAGATTGCATACACTTCAAAATAGGTATTGTGATGTAACTGGTTTAAACTAAACCCCACTTGTACGCAAAATAAAAATCCAATTGGTAAAATCCGACACAATATTCACATACCAAACCTGGAATTAACTTACAAGCTTAGAAATACCAAGTTGATCAATCCATCCATTCAGGCAGTTCCACTTCTACCCAATCTTTCTCGTCTAAAATTACAGCAGCACCAAATCCAATTGTGGGTAGACCAAGTAATACTAATAAAGCACTACCAATTATTATTGGACGAGTCTGTAAATTTGACCAATTAAGCCATCGTTTCTGATCGTTATTTGTCATAGGGACAGCTAGAGGGGAGTCCAAAGCCGCTAGCAATGCTAATGTTTGTGGCTCTGTTAGGCAACTTTCAACTACCTCGCCTTCTCCCAGATAAAGCTTGCGGGTTTCTCTGTCTAGTAGGAGATAACAATACTCAGTAGATTGACTGCGATCGCCAAAGTGGTAAGGTTGAAGTAATGGCTTGACTTTAGGATGGGTGCAAAGTATTTGCCATGCTTTTTCGTTACCCATTCCTAATGACTGACCATCAGTGTAGCAAACTTGGTTTAACTCAGGCTCCCAGTACAGTCCCAACCAGCGTGACTTTCCAGTATATCCCAATGCTTCTTCTAAGCAGGATGGCGCTTTTAAAGCAAGATGCTGAAGTAAGGGTTTATTTTCGTTTGTATTTGACATCTACGAAATTCTACCTTTTAACAAATTTTAAACTAAGTTTCGGTTCAAAAGAGCAGTTTTTATAAACTATCTGAGTAAATCAGATAAATGAATTCTACAGGTGAATCATAAGCCGAGCAGTTCTATCGTTAGCTTGATTTTTATTTGGACAAATCATGTAATTCACTATTATTTAAAGTATAACTGGAGTTTCAGCTAAAAATGTTTAAACGTCTTCATTACCTTGAGAAGCAGATGTAATTAAATCTTTGATGTTACCAGAAATTGTGTCACAGATCATATCCAAAGGTAAATCATTGGGGTCATGTCCAAAGGGATTTTCTAATTCAGACCCAATTTCTTCAATCCCAAACAATGTTAAACTTATGACAATCATTACTGGAACAGTCCACCATTTAAAAATGCCAACTAGCTCAATAGGCAAAATTAAGCAATATATTATTAATAATTGCTTCAAAAAAATAGAATACACCAAAGGAGTTGGTGTTTTTAAAATGCGTTCGCAACCGCCTAAAATATCCACCAAGTTATTTACCAAACTTTGCAAACTATTCAGTTGATAGACATTTACAAGATTACGATGATATACATCTTGCAAGTATTTTCCAATCCAAAACACAATTTGTAGTGGTGGATGATTCGTATTTTTAAGTTTACAATAATGAAGAGAAGACATCAATTCTATTAACTCTGCATTTATAGGTTCACGGCGCAAATGCAACTTCATTGCTAGTGCAAAAGCAGTCACTAACTGGATTATTGTTTCTTTTTCCAACCTATCGTTAATTGAGCGCTCTTCAATTATTATTGATATTCCTCGACCTAAGTTACGAGATGTATTAACTAAAACTCCCCATAACTTTCGACCTTCCCAATGTCGCTCGTTAGCTGCATTAGTCCGAAAAATTAATAACAAACTCAAGACAAGATTGAAACTCAAAACAATATTTGGAAGACCACCAGTTATCTTTGGTAAAGATATATGGTTTTCATGATACTCAAGTAATGAAATCATCGAACTATATAAACTAAAAAAAGCTATCCAAGGAATAATATTTACGGTAATTGAACCTTGAAGCAAGAAAATTACTTGAAACCAATTCAGCCTTTTTCCACTGTAGTCATGATATTTTTGTTTCCAAGACCTCAAATAATTACTTTTCTTGCTTGAGGCTGTGGTGTGATTTTTTGGGTAACTAGGTGGGGTCATCTATCCAACTCCAAAAGTAGTCCAATGTTATCTATGATTAGTTGCTAATGTAATAGTCAACTAATTTGTGTATCTAGAGCTTGTTTTTGTGAGTACCAATACCTCAAGCATTGAGCATACTCAAGTATCAGAAAGTCTAAGTATTACTATTTAAAGACCTTCTCTAGATTATCCACTTCATCTAGTACAGGGGTAGCAAGACGATCATAATCTTTAGATGATTTAGCCGCCTCAACACTAGCAACAAGTCCATCAAATTTCTGTACTTGTGCAGTTCCTCCACGCGCTAAGATAGATGGTCTAACCTCATTCCAGGTGCGGCGCATCTCCGATGCAGTTTTTTTCAGCTGGCTTGTATTTCCTGTTGCTGACCAAATTTCCAACTCGCGTCCATAGTAATCAAGTAGCGTTACCTCAATTGGTACTTTTGGTTCAAATTCCTTGGTAATATTGGCAGCGATTAACGTCACTTGGTTAGCGTCGCGCATTGCAGATATGCGATTTTTAGCGGTGACAACTTTATCGAGTGCTGCTATTTTGGAATCCAACTGTGCTAGTTGTGTTTTATTATCACCCTTGATTTCGGTATGTAGACTTTTTGTTGCATTTTCAAGCAAGGAAAGATTAGCTGTGGCTTTTGTCCAATCATTGGCTTTAGCCATATCGTAGGCACTTTCACCGTATTCACCTACTTGGCTGAGGAAAGTTGGTACTTTATCATCATTTACTTCAGTATCAGCATCATTAGCTGTATCTAGCTTTTCTCTCTCTTCATTGACTTCCACATTTTTATCCTGATTAATCATCATCTGAGTGCTGCTGTAATGCTGTGGCATAATTGCAACAGGTAACTGGGGTTGATTTATAGAGATAGCTTTTGGCAAACCAGCGATACCTAAAGTACCAAGCAAAGAACCGATAACAATGATTTTTGTTGAGCTATTCATAAATCCTACATACCTCAATCCGTGTTTGTAGTTTTACTATAGATAGCATTTGTTAAGAAGTTGGAAAGATTTGATGGAGTGCAAAAAAGTTTTCAAATTTTTTTGTTCATAACTTAGATATAGTTAGTGAATTTATTTTTTATAATCTTAAACAATCTTTCCAAGTTCTTGACTTTTTATATTTAAAGTGATGTTATAGCAACTCAAATACAGGTGTGAAAAGCACAGTAAGGATAACTACTTTGGATTGCTCAACAAACAAAAACTTCCAGGATATATACACATGAAGACTTCAATAAAAATTGCTTTAGCAGCTGCTTTAATGAGTATTTTAGGCGTTGGTGCAGTGGTCAAAACCGTAAGTGCCTCTTCTTCTCAAAACAGTGTACAAGTAGCTCAGGCTAGTGACGGAGATGGCGAAGCCAATGATTTTACAGAAGCTCCTGAAATCATGAAAAATGGTGTTCATCACACTAAAATAGCTCAAGCAAGTGATGGTGACGGTGAAACTAATGATGATCAAGAAGAACAGCAAGAGGATAAAAAACTACAAGCTTTAGCTAAAATTACAGCAGAACAAGCTAAACTAGCTGCTGAAACTTCTGTCGGTGCTAAAGCTAGTAGTGTAAAACTCGAAAATGAAGATGGTAACTTAGTTTATGCTGTAGAAATTGGTCAAAAAGAGGTGAAAGTTGACGCTGGTAATGGTAAGGTTCTCTACACTGAGAATGCTAACCAGGAAAGCGATGAAAATGAAGCTTCTCGTCCAAAGAGTAGCATTCAAGTTACGGAGAACAATAACGAACGGGAAACAAATGAAGGCAGTAAGTAGGATTATTTCTTACTAGTCACAAGTGATGTGTAGCTGTAAATAGCTAAATACAAGGTTGTTGAATCAGCTATTTTCAACAACCTTGTTTATTTGTACGCGAATGATTACATTCATGTTTGATTCAGCAGGTATATCAGTTGAATCATATTTTATCTTGCGATTACTCATAAATCTTAAAAATAAAAATTTTGTATAAAACTGTTGAAGATAAGATCCTATCTTCAACAGTTAAAATAAAACTCTACGTAGTTAGTTTCGTAATACCAATTTGCAATCAAAAAGGTAAATTGATCATATCGGAGCAAACCGAGTCTAACAAAGAATCTCGCGAAATTATATCATTGGGGAACACTTTGCCAACACTTCATTTCGCTATGTAACCAGCAGAAAAAGCTTTAGGTTACAGAATGACATTTGAGAAAGCAAATTGGTATTAAATTAACGGTAATTTAAAACTAGAGGGGCAACAAGATAAAGTGCAAAAGTTGCACTTAACCTTCTGGGCCACCCTCTCCATTACCATCAGGGCCACCATCAGGGCCGCCAGGTGGGTCTCCAGCAGGATCGGATGGATCAGACTCTTCAGCATTGACTTGAGAGAATTGGGTGTGTTTGGAATACTCAGATTTGACAGAAACATTAGACGGTATTTGGGTTGCAAAGACCGACTTTGTTAATCCTAATCCCAACACACTGATAGTAGCTGCTGCTACTATCACTTTTGCGGAATTTCTCATTGTATCCACTCCTTTAATTAGAGTTCAACAACCTGTATAAGTTAGGTTGTCGGATTGAATTATGCAGAACAAAAGTCAAGAACTCGGAAAGATTTGGTTTAATTTAAAAAAATATCCTGCGATCGCCTCAACAACAATGTAATAAAAAAATTAAGTCATTCATCTGAATCTTTCCAAGTTCTTGACCTTTACTGCTTATAATCACAAACCTATATTTCAGATAAATTTGCACCATGAATATTTCAATTAATCTAGCTATAGCTATAGCTTTCATCAGCATTTTGGGCTTTCGTGGTCAGTTGCTTGCATAAGAGCATGATTACTTTACGATAGGCTACGCCCCGCCGGAAGCGATCGCTAAATGACTCTTATGGAGTACTGCGTGTGGTAACTATGAGGAATGTAAAGTAAAATGCGTCTATTCCCCGTATTGGTAGCAGTAGTGTCAATTGCAGTTCCTTTAAGCGAATGCAAGAATGCAAATGCACAAACTGCTGACAGTTTAAAACAGACAACAAAGGTTTTTACACCAACAATTAATCAGCAACCGGAAAAAGACTCTGACACCACTCTCGATCAAAAGAATGCTAACCCGCCTGCGACAATACCCGTATTTCCCACAAGTCCAGGAAATACTCAAACCAACAAAGCCCCAGAAGTAACTGAACCCCGCGTGCTGGTGTCGGAAGTAGTTATCAGACTTCAAGCAGGACAACTAACACCAGAACTAGAAAACCAAGTTTACAAAGTCATTCGTACCCAACCAGGACGAACTACAACTCGCTCCCAACTGCAAGAAGATATTAACGCTATATTTGGTACTGGCTTTTTCTCCAATGTTCAAGCAATGCCAGAAGATACTCCCAAGGGAGTAAAAGTAAGCTTTGTAGTGCAACCTAACCCTGTTCTGACTAAGGTAGAAGTGCAAGCTAATCCTGGCACAGGTGTTCCCTCTGTATTACCTACTAATGCTGTGGATGAAGTCTTTGGTAAGCAGTATGGCAGAATCTTAAATTTGCGCGACTTCCAGGAGAGTATCAAGCAATTAACTAAGCGGTATCAAGACCAGGGTTACGTGCTAGCCAACATAATTGGAACACCGCAAGTTTCTGAAAACGGAGTTGTCACCCTGCAAGTAGCAGAAGGGGTAGTGGAGAATATTAGAGTCCGGTTCCGCAATAAAGAAGGTCAAGAGACAAACGAAAAGGGACAACTAATACGAGGTCGGACACAGGAGTATATCATTCAGCGCGAATTGGAGTTGAAGCCGGGACAGGTATTCAACCGTAATACTGTGCAAAAAGACTTGCAACGAGTGTATGGACTGGGACTATTTGAAGATGTAAATGTCTCCCTTGACCCTAGTGCTGACCCCAGCAAAGTAGATGTAGTGGTGAATGTGGCCGAACGCAGTGGCGGTTCAATCGCTGTTGGAGGTGGCATTAGTTCTGCTAGTGGACTGTACGGCACTGTTAGTTATCAGCAGCAGAACCTAAACGGAAGAAACCAAAAATTAGGTGCGGAAGTACAGGTGGGACAGAGGGATTTGCTGTTTGACCTACGATTTACAGATCCCTGGATTGCGGGAGATCCTGATCGGACTTCTTACACCACTAATCTTTTTCGCCGTAGCTCCATTTCGTTGATTTTTGATGGCAAAAACAATGATATTAAGACCTTTGAAGCAGGGAAAACGAATGGCGATCGCCCCCGTGTCCTCCGTCTAGGCGGCGGTATCACCTTTACCCGTCCCCTGAGCAATAATCTTGACAAAAATTCTGAATGGACGGCTTCAGCAGGTTTGCAATATCAACGAGTTTCCACCCGTGATGCCAATGGCAACATCAGAAAAGAAGGAACCGTGTTCAAGAATGGAGTAGTTACTGAACTAGTTCCACTTAGCAAGTCTGGACAAGGTGAAGACGATTTACTGTTGTTGCAACTAGGGGTACAACGCGATCGCCGTAATAATCCCTTACAACCCACTAGCGGTTCTTATCTCCGCCTCGGAGTTGATCAGTCAGTACCAGTAGGACTAGGCAATATTTTTCTCAGCAGGTTGCGAGGTAACTATAGCCAGTATTTTCCTGTCAACTTTATTAGTCTTACCAAAGGGCCACAAACTTTAGCATTTAACTTGCAGGGTGGAACTATTCTTGGTGACTTGCCTCCTTACGAAGCCTTTACCCTTGGTGGTAGTAACTCCGTTCGGGGTTATCAAGAAGGAGGATTAGGTAGTGGACGTACTTACATACAAGCCTCGGCTGAGTATCGCTTCCCCATTTTCTCAGTCGTCAGTGGCGCACTATTTTTTGATATTGGTAGTGATTTCGGAAGTAATACCAAGCCAGCTGAGGTACTGAACAAAAATGGTAGTGGCTACGGTTATGGTCTTGGTGTGCGCGTACAATCGCCACTAGGGCCAATTCGCATTGACTACGGCATCAATGGCGATGGTGACAATCGCATCAATTTTGGGATTGGCGAAAGGTTTTAGGTTTTCAGCAGTCAGTAAAAATGTATTGTTTACACTGACTGCTGATTATTTTATTTGAGTTTATCTTTGCTTGCAAGCTCAAGTTTTCAATGAAGGGAATACCTCATTGAAAAAAATAATAACCAAACTACAATACCTTAGCCAAATTACGAGGGTTCAACGCCTGTGGAAAGGGGATGAATACGTCCCAAAGAAGTGAGCTTGGCAAAAATTTGGGCTAATAAAATAGGCTCAGGCTTTTGAGGAAGTATTTTTAACATTTCACGGACATATCGAAAACCACGGTAATAAGCTTTCAGGTCAATAATGCCAGAGTTAGGATTATGTTGACGGAAATCAGCGAGAAGATGATGGGATAAATTGACCATAAAGAATGCAAGATTAGCGGCATTCGTCACAGCAGTTTGACTCAGATTCATAAAATCTTCCAAGCCCCAGAATTGTTTAGCATCCCGAAAATTAAACTCGATTTGAAAACGTAGTTTATAATAGTCAATGATTTTATCAGCCTTCAAATCTAGGTCGCTAGAAAATAAAATCACATGGCTACGGGCATGAGTATCAAGATTGATTTTGACCAAAATGACTACATTAAGAGCCTGTGCAAATTCCTTGTGAAGCAGAGTGGCTTGATAAACATCAGTTTGAATGTTTTTATCAATTGTGATTTTACATAAGTATTTGTCAGGTAGATTACGATAATCTAGTTTGTCTCCGTATTTACGACGAGAGTGTTTACTTGAGTCAGGATGTTCATAAGGGATGTATAATGCCGAATCATGGCGTAACTTAGAAATTATGTGCAAGTTAACTTGTCGTGCCATCTGTAGAGCATTGTTGTTACCAAAATGACCATCTAAAATCAAGTATGTTAGGGGAATAAAGTGAGCTATTAACTCGAATAATGAATTAATCATTTTCTGGATTAGTAATAATTCCGATGTTAATATCACTTCGGTTTTGTTTTTGTTCTTACTTCCTTTTGGTCGTCCTCGTCCACGTTTTTGTTTAGGTTTTACTTTGTTGATTGGTAGTGTAGGATTTATTTGAGTATCACTTTTAATTACCTGTTCTATCCCAATAGGAAATGACTGTTTCCTTTCTACACTTATTAATGACAATACGAAGAAAGATAAACCATTAATTGGTTTACTAGCCAAGCTACAAAAAAATCTATCTACCCCGTACGTTTGTTTACCCGCTTTAGTGACTACAACTTCATCTCCTGCAAGCAAGTACACATCCTGATTTCGCCACAAATGTTTACGAAAAAACAGCCAAAACAATGTTGCCCAAGGTATGACTGTAGAAAAAAATCTCCCCATTGTCCGGTAGCTACCGCCATCACCTGTCCAACGGGCAATTCCCAACATCGTGACTCGCCCGCTCATTCCTAACATAGCAATGATTATCTGGTTCAAATGACGCATCGTCGTAGCGTTTATCTGCGGCAGGAGGCATTGCAGGAGTGATAAGATGTCGGGCATGGGTTGATTGTGGCTTTTGAGTTGTCGTTTGGGAAGACAATAACTCTACTACATCAGCCCTCTCTCTTCACCCTCTTATTTTGGCTAAGGTATTGAAACTAAGAACCTAATTTCAAGACTAAGTTTATAACGTCACAAGATTGACAAATAATTGTCATACTAAGTTTTTAATATACACAGTTTAGAAGGACATAGGAGAAGGTAGATTAAAAAACTGTAGCTTTAAAAAGTATATGAACGGATGACGCAGATAGCATTAGTAAAGAATTAGGATTGAGCATGGCTTATTTGATCAATCTCTGGCCGATTAGACAACTTTATCACCTGAGTCGCGATCGCTTAACTCGCTATATTGTTGCAGTTATATCAGTTGTAGTCGCACTACTGCTGACACTGCTGCTACAGTCTTTGGTAAAATCAACAGTTTTCTCTCTATTTTTTGCTGCTGTAACTTTTAGTGCTTGGTATGGTGGCTTAGGAGCAGGATTGCTTGCAACTATTTTGTCAGTTTTAGCTAGCAACTTTTTCTTAACACCTGTAGCTGACAATTTAGTACTTCGGCACGGTGCGAATCTTCTACATTTGGTCTTATTTAGTATAGTTGCGTTGCTCATTAGTTCGCTCAATGCTGCACTTCGAGTTGCTCGACAACGAGCCGAAGCAAATTTAGCCAAACTTCAACTCAGTGAAGAGCGGTATCGTCATATTGTCGATACGGCTTATGAAGGTATCTGGTTATTGAATGCACAGTTGCGAACTGAATACGTTAACCAGCGATTAGTTGAAATGTTGGGTTATGGTATGGAGGACATAAGCGATCGCTCTTTTAATGAGTTGATGACTGAAACGGTTGAGAATGAAGTTGAAGCAATCTTGGCACAATGGCAGCAAGGCAGAAGACAACGATTTGATTGTCGTTTTAGCACTCAAGACGGCTCTAATTTGTGGGTTATTGTTTCTACCACGCCAATTTTTACCGATTGGGGTGATTTTAACGGCGTACTACTAATGTTATCTGATATTACCGAGCGTAAGCTAGCAGAAGCAGAAAGAAACCAGTTACTAGAGCGAGAGCAATCTGCACGAGCAGAAGCGGAAGCCGCAAATCGCAGTAAAGATGAATTTCTCGCAATCCTTTCTCATGAATTGCGATCGCCCCTCAACCCGATTCTAGGTTGGGCAGAGATACTGCAAAGCAAAAAATTAGATCGAGAGACTACTAATTACGCTCTTCAAACTATTGAACGTAACGCCAAATTGCAAACTAAATTAATTGAAGACCTACTGGATGTCTCTCGGATTATTCAAGATAAAATAACTCTAGATTTATATCCAATCAATTTAGCATCTACTATTGAGTCAGCAGTAGAAATGGTGCGATTAATAGCTGAAGAAAAAGCAATATTTGTATCATTTTCAGTTATAGATTTAGAAAAGAGAAATGAATTACTCAGTTCTCATACTTGTTTATCATTAAATAATTTCAAAACTTCCTCTAAAAAATATTACGTTTTAGGTGACTCCAAACGTTTACATCAAATCCTGTGTAATTTGCTGTCTAATGCGATCAAATTTACACTACAAGGAGGTCGTGTAGATATTGAGTTATCTATAATTAGTCTTTTAGAAAAGTATGAATTAACAGACTCAACACAAAAATTTGCTCAAATTCAGGTAAAAGATACAGGTATAGGTATCAAGCCTGAGTTTATACCCCATGTTTTTGAATCTTTTCGCCAAGCAGATAACGCTACAACAAGGAATTTTGGTGGGCTAGGATTGGGACTAGCAATTGTTCGCCACTTAGTAGAACTTCACAGTGGGACTGTGGAAGCTCAAAGCATGGGAGAAGGACAAGGAGCAACTTTCATTGTCAGACTACCACTTCTACAAGATAGGGAGGAGATAGAGAAAAATCATCATTCAAAAGCCCTTTCACGTAAGGATTCAGGTCTAATATTGCGGAAGTAAAGAAGGGCGAGACTGAGTATTATTGGAGTCAGCAATTAGAGCTTGTGCAAAAAAATCAATAACAGACCTACCTTGACGGCGACAAGTCTGCACCACCGTCAACAAATTAGCAGTGTTTTTAAATCGCTCCATTGAACGGGAACCACCACTAACTTTGCGTTTCGTGACAGCCAAACGTAGCGAACGTTCAGCCTGATTGTTATCAGGGGGAACTTCAGGGTAGTCAAGAAAATACCACCATTGATGTGCTTTATCACGCAAAGAACGTAAAAGCTTGCCTGCTGTAGCCCCTGCTAAGTCAATCCAACAATCGAGTGTTTGTTGCAATTTGGATTTGAATTGATTGACCCAATCATTGTAACTAGCACAGTCAAGAGTCTCAAACCATAGGGCGTAATGTCTAAAAGCTTCATCAATTAAATTAACAAACGTTTCGCCAATGGCTTGGTTGTGAAGACCTGGAAGCTGAATTAATTTTTTGAAGTGACGGCGTAGATGTGCTAAACATTTCTGCTGGGCTACAGCTTGATAGCCATTGTAAACGCTAAAATCATCACTGCTGAGTACCCCTGTATATTTAGCCCCTAAAATTGTTTCTAGTTCGGCTCTAGAACGAGTATCAGCCGCAGTAAACAGGCAGAAATCAGAATTGGCAACTACCCACAACCATTCTTTCACTCCCTTGACAGACCAAGGTGTTTCATCTACATGAATGTTAGGTTGTGTCTGTTTTACCCAACTACTTAACTCAATGACGCTCGGTTTAATTGCCCCAGTTATTCGTTCATTGGTTGCAACTAACGTCCCCAGCCCTATATCAATTTGCCCCAATTCCCAAAGCATTTCTTGTTGTTTTTCATAGGGCATATGTGCATAATTATTTGCCCACCCTAAAAATGCCTGTAATTTCACCCCTAAATCTTGTCCGGGAATAATGTGTTGTGGCCACTGCGCTGCTTGTAAATTGCCACAACACTCACAGATGCAGGTGTGACGTTGATATTCCACTATTTCTATGGGACGTTCTACTAATTGCGCTACTGAGTGCTTTTCCACCTTTACGGCTACGGTCGCAAATGCTTTTTGACCACAGTAATCACAATTTAGAGGGCGTAAGATTTCATAACGGTCTACGCTGCCAAAGCCTTTACGGGTTTTTCCCTGATGTCCTAGCTGACCGCCTGGCTTCTTTTTTGGCTGATTTGATTCCTCTTGTGGGGGAGCTTTTTTGTTTTCGCTCTTTTTATGGATGTCTTGTGATGGTGGTTTCGACGAATTCGAGCTATCTAAATCTCGGCTGACCTTTAAACGTTCTACTTCTTGCTGTAGTTGTAAGATGGTTTTCTGTAATTCACGTATTACCTTATTCTGTTCAAGAATTATCTCTACCAGTTGTTCTTTTGATAACTGGTTCAAGCTTTCTCGGTCTAATTCTTGAGGCAGATTTTGGTTCATATTTGTGATACTCCTACTCAAGTATCCCCTTTGTCAATACTCTGCCACCTGAATCCTTACCCTTTCACATTTGACTTGTGCCTCATCACTTTTAGCAGGCTTAAAAGTTTTAGTAGTAGATGATGAACCTGATATTCGGGAGTTGCTTGTTTTTATCTTAGAACAACACGGGATGCACGTCTCTACAGCTGCATCGGCTGAACAAGCATTACAAGTTCTGGCAAATTCAGAGCAAGATTTACTCATCAGCGATATTGGTATGCCAAATGTAAATGGTTATATGCTGATGCAGGAAATTAGAGCGAGTGAAGTGAGACAATATAGCCAGATTCCGGCGATCGCTTTAAGTGGTTATGCCCGTGAATTAGATAAAAAACAGGCGCAGTCGGCAGGTTTTCAAAAAAGTTTAGCTAAACCTGTAGAACAAGCTGAGTTAATTGCAGCTATTGCAAATCTCACAGGGCGGAGTTTTTAAGATTTACTAGGTTTAGACTGGCTTTACCTGGGCAATAATGGGCTACGCCTTGCTATAAGCGATGCTTCCGGCAACATAACGCACTTTAGATATAGTTGAATTCCACTAAGTACACTGAAGATTCAGTTTGATTCACAGACAGTTTTTAAACTACCCATTCATCTCCTACCATACCTGCAAAATTGACAGTGAGATGAATGAGCCTTTTAAAAAAAATCTACTGTTGAAATACTTTTCGGAGATTATTGACTTCACCTTGTACAGGTGCGGCAAGCAGACTATATTCAGTAGGAGAACTAGCTGTCTCAACTAAAGCAATTAGAGTATCGTCGAACTTCTGTAATTGAGGTGAACCGCCGTGAGATTGGATTGAAGGACGTAAAGCTTCCCAAGTCTCTCGAATTTTACCAGCAACATTTTTTAATCTAGCCGTATTCCCATCGGCTGCCCAAATTTCTAGTTCACGACCATAGTAGTCTAGCATGGCAACCTCCAAAGGCATTTTAGGTTCTAACTGCATTGCTAGTTGATCGGCGATCGCACTAACTTGGTTAGCATCGCACATTGCTTGATGGTTCTTTGCTGCAACCGTACTTTGCAAAACAGTGATACTTGAGTCAAGCTTGGCTAAGTTGACATCGGTTTTTCCCTTTTCTGTTTTAAGGTGATCTGATAGAGCTTTAAGTAGCGATAAATGGTTTTTTGCTTCTGTCCAATTGTTGGTTTTAATCAGGTTATAGATAGTCTTGCTATACTCACCGATTTGATTTAGGGTTGTTACTTGTTCATCTTTGCTCACTATTGCAAATGCCTTTGTACTATTAACATCATCATTACTGTCACTAACTTCGATGACAGGGACACTAATCGGTGATGGAGATGCGTAAACTGATTGTACTGATAGACTTATACTCAAAGTTCCAACCAAACTAGCTTTCAAAATAAGATTGATAACAGGTTTCATACTCATAACCTCCGTTATTGTGATTTTGCAACTCTGCTCTGTATCTGTCGCTAGCAAAGCACTGTAGAAATTGCTTTTTCTAGACTTTATCAGTCATGTGTGACAAATTCTTTACAAAATTATAAAAAAATAGTCACATTTTTCTCTTTATCTTGCAAATTGTGTCTGCAAGGTTTCACAAGTATTTCTCAAAGACAAAATAATTTTTTCAAATCCTGATAAATCTTTCCAAGTTCTTTACTTTTACTAACTAACTTGAAATTACAGCAGAATTCAGAAGTCAGTTCGCGTCAGCTTTCTCGTTCAGTGTTAGCCGTTCCCGAAGGGTAGAGTAGACAAATGAGCTTTGTGACTAACTTTGAAACCTTGAAGGTATACTTCACTAACTTTAAATCTGCTGTAATAGATTTTCCAAACAAGGAGATACACCCTTATGACTAATAAACTTGTGAAACTTGCTTTATCTATTGCAGCCTTAAGTCCATTGTTATTCTCTTCTATAGCACCAGCTAATGCCCAAGCATCTACCGCAAAAATACAAAAAACAAACGCACATATTTCAACGCAATATCATCCCAAAAATGTCAATGCTACTAAAACGATGCGAGCAACCACAGCAGCATCTAAATCAACTAAACTTATTAGTTACTCACCTCAAACAGCACCAATTCTCCGATTAGGAAGCCGAGGCAAAGCAGTAAGAGAGATTCAGGCATTCTTGAAAACAAAACAACTCTACAATGGAGCAACTGATGGAGTTTACAGTAGAAATACACGTTCTGCCATTATTGCTTTTCAGAAGTCTCATAATTTGAAAGCAGATGGAGTTGTTGGAGCAAAAACTTGGTCTGCTATAGTTCACTAATTACTTAAATAATATAGTCTGCTTTTTTAGCATAGTTTACCAAAAGAGGGGAGGAGGCGAATGTTGCTCGCCTTCTCCCTTTGCTAGCAATCATTAATATTAAGTAAATTAATTCATAATACTTGAATATATTGACAAAATTCACACTGCCAGAAATTTACAATTTACAACTAAATTCACATAATACAAAAATTAGCCCATATCAGAATAAAATGTTTTGATATCTTGTAATATGGAAATCTTAATTGTTGAGGATAAATTTGAAATTTCTCGGTTAATCCAGTTTTCTTTGGAAGACGCAGGATTTTCTTGCCATAGTTGTGGTGACGGGCTTCAAGCATTCCAAATAATTCAAGAGCATCAACCGAACTTAATCATTCTCGACTTGATGATTCCTAGTCTCAATGGCTTAGAGTTGTGTGCCAGAATTCGACAAAAACCTGGTGCAAAAGACCCCTACATCTTAATGTTGACGGCTAAGAGTGAGGAAACAGATCGTATTATTGGCTTGTCTACTGGTGCTGATGATTACTTAGTCAAACCTTTTAGCCCCAAAGAGTTAGTTGCCAGAGTTCGGGCGCTTCTGCGACGTAGCTTGCGTCAACCAGAACAACATCAAGTTTACCGTACCCAACATTTTCTGCTCGATATAGAGCAACACTCCGCTTTGCGTCAAATGAACCCTAATTTTTCAGAAAAAATAGATTTAACAAACTTGGAATTTAACTTACTAACTACTTTTGTTAGCTATCCTAATCGAGTTTGGAATCGCACACAACTAATAGATAAATTATGGGGTAGTGAATTTCGTGGAGATGAACGAGTAGTCGATACACTTATAGCTCGGTTACGAAAAAAGATAGAACCTGATTCAGCAAATCCCACTTTTATTAAAACAGTCAATGGTGTTGGTTATAAGTTTGAAGACTGACCTCTTTAGTAATTATATTGGTGAATGATCGTACTTTTTTGTATGTATATATATACTAACAAATAAGGAATTGAAACAAAGATAACACAGTATTATCACAACTATTCATTACTGTGAAAATACACAATAAGCTTTGCTTGATAGTTATGGAAAAGTATCTCTCAATAAGCCGTTCAATTCCCATCTTGATTGTTGCTAGTTTTGGATTAATAGCAAGTCCAGATGTGGCAGTTCTAGCAGCAACTAGTAAATTAGACTTGTCCGAAATATTAACTTAGGGAAAGAAAAATGGTAAAACGTTGAAATGAGCGTCTACCATTTTTCCAAATAAGTTATGGTTTTTGATTATATCGAGAAATATCCACACCGAACAAAACAAATTTTAGGGATTAGTTACGAGCAACTACAATCATTATTAAATTGCGCTATAAAAAGCCATCAAGAAATTAAAACCAAACTCCAGAGCCAAAAAATAAGAATTAATGCGGCTGGTGGTGGTCGTAAAGAAATATTACTAATACCAGAGCAAGTATGCTTATGTTTGTTTTATTTAAGACAGATGCCGACATTTCAAGTATTAGGAATGTTGTTTGGAGTATCGAAGACAGAAGCCAACGATACTTTTCATTATTGGATATCAATCCTGCGAGATATTTTACCTGCTAGTTTATTAGAACAAGTCTCAAATAATGAGAGCGATTTACTATTTGTGCAAGAAATATTAACAAATTTTAGGCTATTGGTCGATAGTCTAGAACAGCCAATATATAGAGATTCTGACTCCAAAGAGCAACAAAAATATTTTTCTGGTAAAAAGAGACAACATACATTAAAAAGTTTAATGTTCGGGATGCCAGAAGGTAAGGATATTGTTGAAGTAGAGGTGGGGGTTCCTGGGCCAACAGCAGATATAAAATTGTTTCGTCAATCTCAGCCAAAATTTGATAAATATCAACCTTTTTCAGGTGATAAAGGATTTCAAGGTGGCGAAAACATCACTACGCCTCATAAAAGAAAACCCAAGCGAGAATTAAGTCAACAGCAAAAAGATGAAAATAAGGCTTTGTCTAGTAATCGGATATTTATTGAGCATTTAATTCGACTACTTAAAATATTTCGGATTGCTTCACAAAGATTCCGCTTAAAGTTCGATACTTATGAGCAAATTATTTTAACAGTATGTGGGTTAGTTAGATTGAGAATAGGTAGCTTAGTTCTCCCAGGTTAGCTAGTAGCAATAATCATAAATATTTAGAAATTAGGAGTTGATTTTTATGCCTCTAAACTATCACTAACTATCTCAAAACCTTGTAACTGCGTTTTTACGCAAATATCAAACTTTTGGCTTAAAGCTTTGAACAGTATGGCTTTGGAGTTTTCGGACAAGTCTATTTAATCCTGAATCTGACTCATTAGCTTTAAACTTTCAGTCTGAAAACGAGCTTAACAACCTCAATGATACTGACGCTGCTTATGTCAGAGCCATCAGAGAACATTTTGATTAAAATGTGAGGTCGATTGCTTAAAATTAGTTACATAAGGGATGGGTTGTATTCCCATCCCTTAATTTTTACTATACTAATGGTACTAAACAAAATATTATTGACAATTAATCTTTTCTAATTATTGACTTTTATTAAATATATTGATGTTACAAAAATTAAAAATATAGATTTAAGCAACCTACATTATGAATGCTTCAACACAAAAACTGACAAAAAGTATACTTAATTTTTATCATATTATCAATTAATTATCCAACCTGGGAATATAATTATCATAAATCAATCACAGATTTAGGTTGTCAACCTTTTTATTGACAAATTATTTAGCTTTCAGCAAGCAATAAAGTAACAAGTAAGGAAAATTAAATGATCGATAAACGTCCTCCAGGATTAATAGCAATTGTTATTTATAAAGGCTTTGTTGCTTTACTACTTACAGCTACATCTATTGTTCTACTGTTAGCTTTAAAAAAACATGATACTCTTGTGGTCTTTTCCGAATCTTACATACTGGAAGGGAAACGCGAAGTTATTGAGTGGTTACTAGAAAAAATTATTAATATCAAACCACAAACTTTAAAATTTAGCGGAATTGCCACTGCAATATATGCAGTTGTGACAGCCATTGAGGCTATCGGTTTATGGTATGAAAAAACTTGGGCAAAGATATTAGTTATTGGATTAGTTGGTATTAGTATACCTCCCGAAATCTATGAGTTAATTAAAGGGGTAACGATTTTCAAATTTTTAGTCTTTATGGTTAATCTAGCTGTACTATCGTACTTGGTTAAACACTTTTATAAACATTAATTAAGAGAACTTGCTGGTAAACGCACTGTAAAACAACTTCCAATTCCCAATTGACTTGTGACGGTAATTAATCCACCGTGATTTTGAGCAATAGCTTGAGCAATAGCCAACCCTAAACCAGAACCACCAGAATTATAAGAACGTGATTTATCTGCTCGCCAAAAACGTTCAAAAATATTTCCTAAATCTTTTGGTGCAATTCCTACACCTGTATCTTGAACATTAACTACTATGTCTGAAGCAGAACGATTAGCTGTGATTTCTACTAT
The DNA here is from genome assembly GCF_002897135.1 of Nostoc cycadae WK-1. Classification (NCBI taxonomy): domain Bacteria; kingdom Bacillati; phylum Cyanobacteriota; class Cyanophyceae; order Nostocales; family Nostocaceae; genus Nostoc; species Nostoc cycadae. The sequence goes on from NZ_DF978432.1 coordinate 196,348, forward strand.
CCCTTCTGACGGTGTGTAATTTATAGCATTTTGAATTAAATTAGTAAATAATCGTGTTATTTGATTTGTATCACCTAATAAATAAAGCTTTTCAGTTAATTGGCTTTTCAGATTAATTTGTTTAGCGATCGCTTGCGGTTGATATAGTTGTACTAAGTTATTTAAAATTGAACTGAGATTAACAGTTTCTTTACTGCGGTTAGGAATATTATCATGACGAGCTAAAAATAGTAAATCTTCAGTGAGGCGAGTCATTTGGTTCGTAGCACTAGAAATAGCCTGAAATTTTTCTGCATCAGTTTCTCGCATTCCTTCTGGATACTTTAGTGCTACCCCTGCATTACTTTTAATCGCCATTAAAGGACTGCGGAGTTCATGGGAAGCATCAGCAGTAAACTGTTTTAACCGTTCAAAGCTTTCTTCAATTGGTTGCATCGCTTGACGAGTAAGCCAAATTCCGCCAACACTACTAATAATCAAAGCTACAACTATTCCACCACCTAATCCCAAATCTAATTTATTTAAAGTTTCATCAAATTCTTCTAAAGATTGACTGGCTCTTACATACCCGATAAATTGTTTATCATCACTACTAATAATTGGTAAAGTGACAGACTGGACACGATTTTTACCAACTGTATTAATTTTTTCTCCTTCTGTTACATGAACAGGTAAACTTAAAATATCTTGTCCCTGTTTTTCGATTAGATTACCTTTAGTATCAAACCAGTTTAATCCTTGATGATTTTCAAATAATTTATCTTGAGGTAAGTCATTTTCAATTTTAATTCTCCCATTATCAAACTCTGCATTAGCAGCAGCAACTTGTGCTAATGCAGCAAGTTTCTCTGTTTGTTGTTTATGGAGGCTATGGGTAAAGACAATCCGAACAGCAATTGCAAATCCACCTAAGATTAATGATAATACGATTAAATAAGACAACAGTAAACGACGGCGAATTTTTTCAAACATAAGCTAAATTTGCCTTCACTTAGGACACAGACGATAACCAACACCGTAGACAGTTTCGATAAAATCTTCTGAACTTCCTATCGCTCTCAGTTTCTTTCTTAAATTTGTAATGTGAGTTTTAACGGTTTCCTCTCCGGATAATTTATCAAACTCCCACAATTTATCTAAAATTGCCGAGCGAGTCAAAATTTGAGTAGGATTTTTCAAAAAACATTCCAATATCATGTATTCTTTGGGTGTTAATGATAGAGGCTTACCTGCGTAAGTTACATGACAATTACTAGGGTCTAGTTGTAGCTCACCATGAATTAAAATTAATTGGCGAGTTTCTGGACTCCTTCGAGATAAAGCTCGAATTCGTGCTGCTAATTCTTCTAGTTCAAATGGTTTAACTAAATAATCATCTGCACCAGCATCAAGTCCAATTATTTTATCTGGGGTTGTATCTCGTGCTGTCAACATCAGAATAAAAGCATTACAATTAGAAGCACGTAGCCGTTTACAGAGAGTGATTCCATCTAAGCGCGGCAACATTAAATCTAATAAAATTAAATCATAATTACCTGCTTGGGCGTATTCCCAACCTTCAATTCCATCACCAGCAATATCAACAGCATGATGTTGATGTTTTAAATCTTCAGCTAAGGGTTTAGCGATGCGATCATCATCTTCAACTATTAAAATTCTCATATTTCTATACTATTTATTTTGTATTTAACAAAAAATAGTCATCTATCTGCTTAAACGTATCACTCAATTGGGTAACGCACTTTTTTCTCCTTTCGCACGGAAAAGAATAGGACAACCGCCAGCAGGATAAAGGCGATCACTGAAGCATAGCCCCTTGGCAGTGATAAACCGCCATCTTTTATCGGTTTGGTAAGAAAATCTCCGAAGGTAGCTCCGAAGGGTCGCGTGAAGATGAACGCGAGCCAGAATAGGAGAATATCGCTCAACTTTGTTACGTAGTGAAGGGCGATGACAACACCAATGACGCTAGCTGTCACGAATGCGCCCTGGATATAGCTCAGTCCTAAGTTGCTTGTCAGAAAATCACCAAAGGCTGTTCCCAAACTGTTGGAGAACACAATCGCCAGCCAATACGTTGTCTCTGCGTCTTTCCTCACGATTGGATAAACACTCAAATCTCGATCCCGGTAATACCAGATGGTAAGAACGCTCAAGAGACAGGTTACCAGGATCAGCGATCCCATTGCGTAGCCTAGCCCCAAAGATCGATCCATCAGGTCTGAAACTTCAGTTCCGGCTGTGGTTGTCGCAATGATGGCCAACCAGTAAAGGGCTGGACGATATCTGTCGGATTGAATTTGAAAAAATAGGAGAATAGCCAGAATGGCAAAAGTTACGGCAAAGGCTACGTAATACCCCAACCCAAGAGACATTGAGATGAAGTCACCTGCCGTCTCGCCCAGCGTCGTGGCAATGATCTTCATAATCCAAAAGAAAATTGTGACTTTTGCAACTTTGTTCATTATTGCTCCTATTTGCTGCTGGACTACCAACACGTTATCTGAACTTGCAGGTTCATCGTAGAGAGAAAAAGTCAAGAACTTGGAAAGAGATAGCTGGCAATGAAGATTTTTACTCTTTACCTACTGATTTTCGTCTTCCGGCTTCAAATACCAGCAGTAATATAGGACTAGTATTTGATTTATGAAAAAACTCCGTACATCTGAAGAGACATAAAATCAAAGGTAGTGTTTCTAATGAACCACTCAAACATCCACTTTAAATGGCGAAATGTTGGAATTAAAGCACAAAAACGCCTCACCCAGGTTTTTGCTTGTAACCAAATATCTTCAATAGGATTTTGTGATGGGCAATTAGGAGCAAAGCGGATGCAATGAATTTTCCACTGCTCTTGAGGTAAATCTTGATTTACTTCGCCTAAAAAGTTTTGAACCAGATGTGAACGATGATAAGAAGCACTATCCCAAAGAAGAAGTAATCGCTGGTTGGGAGAAGAGTCTAATAAATAACGTAAATAATCAATCGTATTGTTTGAGTTACCAGCATTATAAGCTTTAAGAAGTAACTTGCCATCTAGATAATCAACCGCCCCGTAGTATGTCTGTTTTTCTCGTTCGTTAACGATGCCAATTGCTATTTCTTGGTCAGTTTTACCCCACACATAACCAGTTATGTCTCCCCATAACAGATGGCACTCATCTATTAGTAATACTCTCAGTCTTCGAGCTTCTATCTCGTCTCTGTTGCTTGCCAACAATGTTTCAATCTGTTTTTTTTTGCAGCTACAGCCTCTTTGTCAGCCTTTGGATTTAAGCCAGTAGTTTTTTTCCAACTAATTCCCGCCGCATCAAATAAATCATAATAACTCCGTTTCGATTCGTAGATGACATCATATTCAAAAGCCAATTTGTACTCCAGTTCTCCAAGCTCCCAAGTATCTTTTGTTTGTAACCAGCTTAATACTTCTTGTAGCTGTTCATCACTTAAATAACTCTTTCTACCTTTATGATTTAAGCGTAATCCTAAAATTCCATTTTCCTTATAAGCTTGCTTCCAGCTTGTTATTGAACCAACAGATACATCTAAAATAGTTTGAATTTCTTCATACTTATAGCCTTGATAAACCAGTTTCACCGCTAAAGCTTTTCTTACTTCCCGCGCATCTGGGCGACTATCTATAAATTCTTGTAATTCTGTGATCGCCATTTCTAGATGCTGGTTTATCATTGTTCGTTATTAGACCGATAGCTCTTTCCGCATTATCTCGTAGTTTTTTTCAGAAATCAAATATGATTCCTATATGATCGCACTCAAAGCGAAAATACTTCCAGTGATGAAAGTTGCTTTTGGACTGATTGTTTGCCACAAAACACCTCCTAACAGGCTAGCTGGTAAGAGCGCTACACCAGTAGCCAAATTAATTAACCCAAAAGCAGTACCCCGCAGATGGGACGGAACTCTATCTGCTACCAGTGCTAACAATATGCCCTGACTCATTCCCTGATGCAGACCATACAGCGCAAATAGTCCCCACACCTGCCAAGGAGCATCAACAAATGCAAAACCTAAATATGCTAAAGCATACACACAAAATCCACCCACTAGCAGCCCCAATCTACCAATGCGGTCAGATAGCAATCCTACTGGATAAGCACTGAGAGAGTAAGCTATATTCATTACAACTAGGGTAAGTGGTACTAGTGAGGCGGATACTCCAGCTTGCTGTGCTTGCAGCAATAAAAAAGCATCGCTAGAGTTACCGAGATTAAATAGTAGTGCAACCGCAACTAGCACCCAATAGCTTTTACCCAAACTTTGCAAAGCAGACCAATGTAGAGGATTATTCTGCCTTCGATTATTTCTATTGTCAGGTTCGCGCACGCCAGTTGCCAAAAGGGCTACTGCTAAAATACCGGGAAGCACCGCTAACCAGAAAACTAGACGAAAGTTCTGTCCTGAAAAAGACATCAAGATGAATGCAACTAGTGGCCCAGTGAATGCGCCGATGGTGTCTAAAGATTGCCGCAAACCGTAGGCAGCTCCACGATTAACGCTATCGGTAACATCTGCTACGATTGCATCGCGGGGAGCTACACGAATTCCCTTACCAACGCGAGCCTCCTAACGGAGGAGCTTCGCTAACGCCAAAACGAGCCATCAATACCCAAGCAGGACTAGTTGCCAATGCGAACAGAGGTTTTACTAAGGTAGATAATCCATAACCAACAACAGCTAATCTCTTACGCTGTCCTAAATAATCGCTTAAGGCTCCTGAAAAGACTTTCAGTACAGAAGCAGTTGATTCTGCAATTCCCTCAATCCACCCAACTGTTAGCAAATTTGCTCCTAATGCCGAAATTAAAAATAACGGCAACACCGAATGAATCATCTCGGAACTAATATCAGTTAACAAGCTGACAAATCCCAAAACCCAGACATTACGGGGGATGGTTTGAAAGGTTTTTGTTGTCACTGCTGTTACCTTTGAGTTGATGACTGGCAATTCGGTGCTAAGAGAAAGCTGTAATTGTCAAATCACATTTAATTGCATTTATCATCATCACACTTGACGATGAAATTGGAATGAAATTCTATCGACTCCAAGAAATCTCAATTTGGAGCAATTTTTACGGTTGGCGTAGTGCTTGTAGTTGTTCTAATTGTTGTGTTTGTTCTTGCAGCCGAATAGCAAGGCGATACCTTTGGCGGGCTATGCCTACGCACACTGTTAAAAAATTGCTAAACAGACAATATGCCAATGCGTTAAGCTATTATGCCTTTTTAGCTTCAGGGTTTCTTTCGCAAGCATGAAGACAAATATCGCACATAGCTTTATTTTTAAGCAATAACAGTAATTTATTAATCTTATCAATAGGCAAATCAAAAATTTTGATTTGTGGCTAAGTGGATGTTTGCGAGGGTAATTTAATTGTGAGGCTAAGAACCAGAACAGTAATCACAAATCGCTTGAGCAAACTAGCACAGACTCGCACAATTTGGGTATTTTTACTCACCATTTTGGTTGTGATATCAATAACTATACCCAATTCAGTGAGGGCGCAAGATGAACGAGTAACAGTACGTCTAGATGGTCGTGCATTGTTCCGAGTAAGTGCAGTGGATAACACCAAGGCATCAGATTGAGCAAGGCAAATCGAACGACGCATGAATCGGTTATTAGAAAATCCAACAGCAATTTCTCCACCTCAGATTGAAACTTCCCAAGATAAGCAAAAGCGTGTTATTACTAGTGCGGGAGTACCAATTGTTACTCTAACTACAACAGATGCTCAAGACAATTTAACAACCGTTGACGCGCTAGCTATCCAATGGTCACAGGCAATTGATGCTGCTCTTAAACGAGCAAGTCAACGCCGCCTTTCGCCTTGGGGGCGATTTGTAGCAGAAGTACAAGCATCAGTAGAGACTGCTTTTGGGCGACTGATAGAATCTGCCATCACAATTATTCCGCGTGCGATCGCTGCTATTTTAGTAATTGGTCTTTTCTGGGCAATAGCCACATTCATACGCTGGCTGATGCGAATTATCTTCCGCCACATCGTTGAAGATTTGACCGTTGAAAACCTAATTAAGCAGGTTGCATATTACGCCGTTTGGACACTCGGCTTGATAGTTGCCCTTGATGCTTTTGGTTTTGATCCCCAGGCTGTGGCTACTGGATTAGGATTAACTAGCCTTGCCTTGGGATTTGCCCTCAAGGATATCATCTCCAACTTTATTAGTGGTATGCTAATTCTTGTCTTACGTCCTTTTGAGTTGGGCGATCAAATTGTTGTTGGCGAAACCGAAGGAAACGTTGAACGTATAGAATTGCGTGCTACCCAACTTCGTACATACGATGGTCGCGTGGTACTAATTCCTAATGCTGAAGTGTTTACTTCTCGAATCATTAATAACACAGCTGCACCTATCCGTCGTAGCAGTGTCGAACTATTCATTGGTTACGATAGCGACCTGCAACAAGTGGTTACTATTTTAAAAGATGCAGCCCAGGCAACGCAAGAGGTACTTGATGAGCCGGGGGTTTCTGTGCGGATACGAGATTTAGGACAAGATGACGTTGTAGTTGAAACCCGCTTTTGGACAGATTCGCGGCGTTCTGATTTTGTAGCTACGACATCAGCAGTTAGACAGGCGATAGTTGCTGCGTTGAAAGAAGCGAATATTGGATTACCAGACCCCGATGTAAGAATTTTAGTGCCGCGTCATCCGCAAAGGTGGCAAGCAGCATTCGGTCTAAAAGATGGTGATAGTGCTTCATCTTAACCCTGTAAGAATGTTTTAACCAATATCTACTCAACATATTGGCAACAGCAGTTTAATGACTATGGCGATGGTGAATGTCCCTAGTGTGAGGGTGAGTGTGATAGATAATCGTCGTGTGTTCGTGAACATGGTTGTGAGGTTCGCCTATAATAACTATCCCCTCATCGTGGTCATGCTGATGGTGTTCATCGTGGATGTGTTTATGTTCATGCACACTAAGATAGTGAAAGTGTTCGTGTTCATGTGGATGAGGCGAGAGGGTAATTTGCACTACCACTAGCAGCATCAAGCCCACTAAGCTACCGTAAATAAACTCACGTTCAGCAAAGTGACTTCCTAACCAACCCGCAAGAGGGTAGGAGATTGCCCACCAAAGATGACTCCAGGCAAAGTGTGCGCCATAAACTCGCCCTTGTATAGCAGTCGGGATACGGTCTGCAATTAATGTCTGAGTGGGTAAGTTGACTAAATTTTGCCCCGCACCCGCTACCAACCATAAAAGCATCAATACTGTTAAATTTGCGTAGTTGGCAGGTAACAAAGCTAAGGTGATCAAAGTTGCACCAATAAAAACAAACGTTGTACGCGGCAAACTTCTATTGAAAGTACCATAAATAACTGCACAGAGGGTTGCACCAATCCCAAAAGCTGCCATCACCCAGCCGTACTGCACTTCTCCCAACTTAAGTGTACCTTGGACATAGCCAACAGTATTGACTAAGATTTGCGCTCCGGCAATTGATGCGACTAACTGCATCGCTAGCGCGTAACGAATAGGTGCATCTGTAAGTAGGCGAGTTGTACCGTCTTTAATGTCTCCCCATGTTCGGCGTGTTGTTCTGGAAGGCTGTTGATTTTGTGCAACGACGAGCTGACCTGGTAGGGTAAAGATTAAGACTGCCGCGATCGCAAAGCTGAGAGCATCCAAAAAGAAGACTTGTCTTGCACCAATGAAGGCGGCGACACTTCCAGCGATACCAGGGCCAAGTACACCAAGCAATTGGTAAGTAGCGGACGAAAGAGCAATAGCTTGTGGATAGTCATTCTCACCCGTGACTAATGGAATTGTGGCTTGGTAAGTTGGGGTGAAAAAAGCATTAAAAACGTTCAGCGCAAATATCAATATGTAAACTTGCCAAATCTGCGTTACAAAAGGCAACAGACCCACAATTAACATTCTGAATATGTGGGTAATGACCATGATTTTCTTACGGTCGAGGCGGTCTGCGATCGCACCTGCAAGAGGGGACAGCAATACAAAAGCGGTAACACGCAGAGTTAAAGCTACTGAAAGTACAACCGCCGCATTCTTTCCAGCTAAGTTAAAAGCCAGAAGGGCTAAACCCACCCAAGTAAGCGCATCACCCAATAAACTAGTGGTTTGAGCAGTATATAGCCTTGCAAATACCGGATTTCTCAAGCTGCGGAAAAATGTCAAGGTATTCATTTATCAAGGGGCATAGTTATAAAAGTCTTTTATAGTAATACTTTAACACTAATGGGGGGAGGGGGCATATTTATCAAAGCTGGAAAATAGTCTTGACAAGACCATTTTCACCACTCTGCTATTTTCTAGAAGGGGTGTAGTATTTTTAGCGTTGCTGTTAGCGCAGCTTGGCGTTAGCCATATCATGAGATAATCTCACCTAATTGGGAACGCATTTTTAATAGTTTCAATCACCAATTCATTCCGCATTTATGCAACGTTGTATTTTTTATTTTTAGTCATGGTTGTGGTGTCGCTGTAGCAACCATCATTCCCCACACTACACCAAAATGAAATTTTGTTGCTCGCTCAATATCAAACTGTGCAGATTTGAGTAAATTGTGAAATTCAAATTGGGAATAACACTGCTTATAAGCAGGATCAACCAACTTTAATATAAAATCGCAAAGGCGGCACAATAAATAATCTTTGCACCAATCCAAAATAATTACTTTACCGTCAGGTTTCAATACACGTTTCATCTCGATTAATGCGGCATTTGGGTCATCAAAATAATGGAACGAATTGGCAGATACAACTACATCGAAACTATTATTTTCAAATGGCAACGTCGATGCGCTAGCAGTATGAAACGAGACATGAGGATATGCTTGAAGTTTTTGTTGAGCTACAAGCAGCATCTTCTCTGAAATGTCTACTCCAGTTATACGTTGCGTTGGGTTCTCAGTTAACAATAACCGTTCAAATTCACCTGTTCCACAGGCAACATCCAGCACAGTTGTTGATGGAGATATTTGCACCCAGTCTTTCAGAAATGAAAGCGTATTTGCAACATAACTATTCCAGCGTTGGTCATATATTGCTGCTAGCTTGTCATACTGCTGGCGAACTTTGGTTTCGGTCATAGTGAATATATAGAAATCTTCATTAACCTGATTACTAACACCTTTTGTACTGAAAGCATCAAGATGACTCAAAATTTACTCAAGGCTAACAATTATTTTTAGACGTTTCATCAAGGATTATAAAAAATAAAATTCTTATGATATTTATCATTACTCAAAAACTGCTTTTGGTACTTTGCCATCCCCTACAACTGAGATAGTACGTTTAGGCAACAAGAACTTACCAAACTTAGCATATAAAGCTGGTAAGACCATTAAAGTTAATGCGGTAGAAGTAAATAAACCACCTAACACCACTATTGAAAGTGGTTGTAAGATTTCTTTTCCGGGGCCACTCTCAACTACTAGAGGTGCTAATCCTAAAGCAGAGGTAAAAGCTGTCATCAAAATAGCATTCAGACGTTCCATTGAGCCTTTAATCAGAACTTCTTTAACTGGTGTACCTTCCGCAAATTTAGTGTTGTAATTATCCACAAGTAACAAACCATTGCGGGTAGCAACTCCAAATAGAGTGATAAAGCCAACTAAAGAGGCAATTGAAATAACGCCGCCAGACAAAGCTACTGAAAATACTCCCCCCACCAACGCCAAAGGCAAGTTAATCATAATCATGGCGGTGGAAGGAATAGATTTGACAGAAAGGTACATAATTACTGTAATTGCAACAAAGGCGATCGCACTCGAAATTAAGATATTTTGAGTTGCTCTTTCTTCCGCCTCAAATTGCCCCGCATACTGGATATAGTAACCAGAGGGTGGATGTACCTCTTGATTAACTTTGTCTCGAATTTCATTAACAATGGAACGCAAATCTCTACCATTAGCGTTAGCGGACACAACAATCAAGCGGGATACATTCTCTCTATTTATAGTATTAGGCCCAGTACCATTTTCAATTGTGGCAACCTGTGCTAAAGGAATTTTTTGACCATTAGGAGTATCAACTAACAAATTGCGAATCGTATCCAAGTTTTGCCGTGCATCTGGCTTTAACCATACAGTCAAATCGAAAGTTTGTTGTTTTTCTAAAACTTGAGATACTACTCGCCCATTCAGAGCAGTTTCAATAATCTCAGACAGTTTGCCTACTGTCAAACCATACCGTGAAGCAGCAGGTCGGTTGAATTTAATTTGTATTTGTTCAATTGGTATTTGGGGTTCTAGTTGTAAATCTACAATCCCATTAACGGTTTTCATGACATCATCAACCTGCTGTCCAATTGTGCGGAGTTGTTCTAAGTCGGGGCCAAAGATTTTGACTGCGATCGCACTCCTCACCCCAGACAACACCTCATCCATACGGTGTGAGATAAAGCCCCCAATATTCGGTGCTACTCCCGGTAATTTCGCAAATTCTTGGCGTAACTTCTCAATCGTCCCCTCCCTATCTTTCATTCCTGCGTCGCTTAACTCGATATCCAAGTGTCCTAAATTTACCCCGGCTGCGTCTCCATCTCCAGGCGCACGCCCAGAACGTAATTGTACGTAGGGAAATCTAGAGTCTCCCTTGAGTGCGTGCTGAAGTGCTTCACCAGCTGCATTAGTAGCTTCTAGAGAAACCCCCGGATAAAGAGTGAGGGTATTTACCAAAGTTTGCTCCTGAAACTCTGGTAAAAATATTCTGCCGAAGGAAGGGACAATTACAGCCGCAGCCACCAAACTAGCGATCGCAGCCCCTATAACAATTCCAGAATACCGCAGAGAAAATGTTAGTAGAGGACGATACAGCCTCTTAAAAAATCTTGCAACCCAAGGTTCTGTTTCTGGCAAGCGACCATAAGGTAATAAGATTGCACATAAAGCTGGAGTCACAGTTAATGCCGTAATACTAGAGGCGATAACTGCTGCCATATAGCCTAATCCCATTGGGATAAAAATGCTACCTTCCACACCAGCTAAAGCAAAAACTGGAGAGAAGACAACTATGGTAATTATGGTAGCTCCAAATACTGAATCACGTACCTCTTGACAGCCATCAAATACAACATCTAAAACTGGACGTGGGTTAGGGGAATATTTATTTTCTCGCAAGTTACGATAGACGTTCTCAGCATCAACAATCGCGTCATCAACGGCTGAACCAATTGCGACTGCTAACCCTCCCAAGGTCATAGTATTTAAACCTTGTCCCAACCAATTTAGTAGTAGTACTCCTAGTAATAAAGATAAAGGTAGGGCAGTTAAACAAATAGCTAAGTTGCGCCAATTCATTAAAAAAGGAATTAAAATTAAAGCAACAATAATACTGCCTTCAATTAAAGCTTCTCTAACATTTTCAATAGAAGAATCAATATAGTTTTCTTGACGAAATGTTGGGGTGACTTTGATATCTTTGGGTAAGCCTGCTTGAATCTCTGACATCGCTGCTTCAATCGCACGGGTGACGGTGGGAGTATCGGCTTGAGGCTGTTTATTAATCATCACAACAATTGCCTTTTGACCGTTAAAACTGCCATCGCCCCGTTTAATAGCTGCACCAATTTGCACGTCAGCGATATCTGAGATTTTGACAGGCGTACCATTGCGGGCAGTAATTACTGATTGCTGTAATTCTTCAATAGATTCAATTCTGCCAATCCCGCGAATTAACTTTTCTCGGTCAGGAGTAATTAAATAGCCTCCAGGAGCGTTAACATTAGCAGCTTTGGCTGCTTGCTCTAAGTCTTCCAAAGTGACATTAAAGGCTCTTAGCTTCGCTGGATCGACTAATACTTGATATTGGCGAACATCGCCACCATACGCCACTACCTGACTAACACCAGGCACAGCTAAAAGGCGGTTTGTTACTTGCCAATCAACAATCCGCCGCACTTCCATTAAAGGAGTGCTTTGAGACGTGAAGGCATATTGTAATACTGTGCCAATGGGAGAACTAGTGGGAGAAATTTGCGGAGTTTCTACCCCTTCGGGAAGCTTACTTTGGGCTTGTTGTAATCGCTCTGTTACTAGCTGGCGAGCTTGATAAATATCAGTGTCCCAGTTAAAAATGACTTTGACGACAGAAATTCCCGCAGCTGACGATGAGCGTACTGCTGTTACTCCTGGAGTGCCATTAATCGCACTTTCAATTGGTAAAGTTACCAGGGATTCTAATTCTTCGGGGGCGAGTCCTGGTGCTTCAGTTTGAATTTCAACTTGGGGTGGTGCAAAGCTAGGAAAAACATCCAAGGGCATTTGGATAATTGTCCGAAATATCCAAATTGTCAGGATAATTGTACCTAAGATGACTAACCAACGGCGAGCGATCGCCCATTTAATAATCGCACTCAGCATTGTTATTTCTCAATCTTGATTTCTGAATCTTGACTCGCCACCCGGTGGTTATCATTAAATTCTGGTGATAGCTCTACTTGAGTGGAACTATTGAGATGTTCTTCTGTGACATAGCTAACTCCTGTGGCTAGTTGATATTGATGTTTGCTGCGACGACCAGCCCAAAAAGTACCTGCCATAAAAGCTACAGTAGCTAGAGTAGCTCCCCCTCCTGCGGCAATCCACCAGGGTAGTGGTAAGCTAGGCGTTTTAGTTTCCGTTACCTGTGCAGGAATTTCGGTGTGTTCGTCTGCTGTCGTCTTGGTATCACCCCGCAAAGATTGAGCGTAAAGTTGCGGCGCGCGCTGGGTAACGATCAAATCACCCTCGAATAAACCAGTTTTTACCTCAACCATGTCTTGCGAAGTTTGACCCAAGGTAACTTCAACAGGTTGATAAGCGTTACCATTCTGCACATAAACCTGTTTCTTGCCATTTGCTTCTACCACAGATGCACTGTTGATAGCCAAAACATCTGACGAAGTTTGGTTTGTCAACACTTCCAACTCAGCAAACATTCCAGGTTTGAGAACTCCACTGGAGTTATCTATTTCGGCTTTCACAGGCACAACGCGCGTATCACCTGCTACCACAGATTCAATTACGGCAATTCGTCCATTAAAGGTGCGATTAGGTACAGAAGCCACTTTCAAGCTGACTCGTTGACCAGTCTTAATTTTGTCTAAATCTTTTTCATAAATATTCGCTGTGGCAAAAACACGGCTGTCATTCACAATCGTCATTAACTTGCCACCTGCGTCCTGGAATGTTTGACCGAGAGTAACTTCTCTGCCAGCAACCTTCCCGGAAATCGGAGCATTTACTGTCACCAGTCCTTGAGCATTAGCCCGGTTTCCCAATTGAGAAAGGCGAGTTTGATATGTGGTGCTACTAAGTTGGATTTTTGATTGGGCCAGTTCAACAGATGATTGAGCCGTTTTGAGTTTAGCCTCAGCCTCGATCACATCGCGGCGACTGTTAGCTGTGGTTAGTTTAGCCTTAGCTTCTGCTAACTGGGTTTGGGATTCTAGGGCTGTACGACGTGGCAAAGCACCAGCATCAGCTAACTGTCTATCTTTGTTATACTTTTCTTGAGCAAATGCTACTTGGCTTTGGGCTTGAGCTATTTCAGCTGCGGCTATTTGCTGATAGCGATCGTAATTCTGCTGGGCTAGCCTCAAATCAGCTTGTGCTTGCCGTAAATCAGCCTGACCTTGTGCTAGTTTTTCTTGGGAGTTAACCCGCAATTCCACCAAGTCAGGGCTGGATACAACAGCTACAGGTTGGCCTTTCTTGACGTTTGCACCGGGTTCTACTAGTAATTCAACTACTTTTGCCCCTGAAATTGGGGTAGTCACTTCCACTCTTTGGCTGGGTAAAGTTTCAATTTGTCCGGTAGTTTTAATACCAACTGCTAGTTTTTGGCGTTTAACTGGCTCAACTTTAATTCCTAACCGTTGGGCAGTTTGAGTATCAACTTGAATGGAACTAGTTGCCGGAGTGGCTTCACTTTCTCCTTGAAATTCATTTCCGTGTCCGCCGTGGGCTAAAACGACTATGGGGCTTGCTAATAACAGCAGGCTGACAAGTGTACCAGAAACACAACGTATGATAACAATTGGTTGGAAACGCAAAGAGTTTGGCATCGCTATCAGAAATCCTTAAGTATGAGGGCAAAGGAAGGCGATCGAGTATTTATATTTGGTAAAAAAAGCTAGCTTTTTTTAGGAGATTTTTCTGCACCTCATTCTCAGTCTTTCATCTCAAAATGAAATTGGCATGAAATTGAGAATTGAGAAAGTAGCTTTTTTTGACATTCAGAATTCTCAATTGCATCGGCAAACTTTGTACCCGTTTCTAAGTAGACATTGAAACTTGAGACTACTTGTTATACCAAGCTTTGCGCCATTGTTTCATTTGGTTAATCTCTGCTTCTTGCGCTTTAATAATTTCTTGAGCCAAGTTTTTGATTTCAGGACGCTGAGACTTTTGTAAGGCATCTTTCGCCATAACTACAGCTGATTCATGGTGAGGAATCATTGCGTTGATAAAGCGCAGGTCAAATTCTGTATCAGCTGCACCTAAGTCCATGTTCATCATCATGGACTGCATTTGCTCAGATGACATCTCCACTGTCTTACCCTGTTTGGCATCATAAGCCACAGGTTTATCTTCTGCTTTGGGATACCAGGCTGTACGCCACTGTTTCATCTGGGTAATTTCTTGGTTTTGTGCTTTGATAATTTCGTCTGCTAGTTTTTTGATCTGTGGGCGTTTCGATTTCTGCTGTGCTTCCTTGGCCATTACCGTTGCCCCCTGATGGTGCGGAATCATCGCATCTATAAACCGCAAATCATAGTTAGCATCGGCTGGGCCTAAATCCATTGCCATGCTGTGGTTCATACCGCTACCATGATGCATTGAGCCACTGTCATGGTTCATGGGTTGCTTATCAGTGGTATTGGTAGTAGTAGAGTTTGGTGCTTGGCTTTGGTTTTGGGAAGCAGTTGTAGAACAGGCTGTGAGCAAGCTGCTGGAAAAAGAAGCGATCGCTACCAAGGTCAATGACAAAAAGCTGTTTCTCAGAGTAGAACGTTGCATAGGGATCATCTAAATATTTCCTGATTTCATTTTCCAATCTCCAGTTGGCTGGAGAGTCAACCCCTTCGGTTATTTATCTTTGGCTTGGGTAATAAAATTGCCCAGATAACTAGTTATTTACAAAGCGACCGTTGCACTTACTAGATAGTTTGACAGCCAAAAATGAAATCAGGATGAAATCAAAGGTTAGTGCTAGTCGTACAGATGTAAGAGTGCATATCAGCATGAAATCTGCATGAAATCCCCATACCTCAGTAGCTAGAAATATTTATTACCTCATTGGTATGACGCGATACCTTCTCTGCGAGACGCTACGCGAACGGTGAGCTTCTCTACGAGACGCTCCGCGAACGCTAACGCATCCGCAAATCTCTAAGAAAGATAACCTTAGCACTGCGAACAGTAACTTCAGACTGACGCTGCTGGTATTGATAGCAATTTGATCGCATATTCACCATCTACATCTCTAAGTGTAAGCACTCACAAAGCTGCATCTAATATGTGCTTAAAAAAATTCTTCAGCCTGGACTCTTGACTCTCCAGTGAACTGGAGCATTCAAGATGAAATTAGTTAGTTGTTAGTTAACGCCACTTAGTAACTGGAGCAGCCAGATGGAGAATACCACACTCAAACTGCGCGGCATGAGTTGTGCCTCTTGTGCCAGCAGCATTGAAGACGCGATTAATTCTGTCCCCGGTGTCAATGAATGTATCGTGAATTTTGGAGCAGAACAGGCAACAGTTAAATATGACCCTAGAAGAACTGATTTAGAAGCCATTCAAGAGGCGGTAGATGCAGCAGGTTACTCCGCCTACCCACTCCAAGAACAAAACCTGATGGCGGGAGAAGATGATGCTGAAAAAAGACATCGCTTAAGAGAATCCCGCGATTTAATGCGAAAGGTGGTGGCAGGAGGCATCATTAGCACTGTATTGGTTATAGGTTCACTGCCCATGATGACAGGGTTGCACTTACCCTTTATCCCGGTATGGCTGCACAATCCTTGGATACAGTTGATACTCACTACTCCAGTACAGTTCTGGTGTGGTTACTCCTTCTACATCAATGGTTGGAAAGCTTTAAAACGTCATGCTGCCACAATGGATACCCTAATTGCTTTGGGTACAAGTGCAGCATATTTTTATTCGCTATTTCCCACATTATTTCCCAGCTTTTTCATCAATCAGGGGTTAACACCAGATGTGTATTATGAAACTGCTGCTGTCGTCATTACCCTGATTTTGCTAGGCAGACTATTTGAAAATCGTGCTAAAGGACAAACCTCAGAAGCTATCCGTAAGCTAATTGGGTTACAAGCTAAAACAGCGCGTTTGATTCGCAATGGACGAGAAGTAGATGTCCCAATTGAAGAAGTAATTATTGGAGATGTGATATTGGTTCGTCCTGGCGAGAAAATTCCTGTTGACGGGGAAGTAATTGAGGGAGCATCCACAATTGATGAAGGGATGGTGACAGGGGAAAGCGTGCCTGTCAAAAAGCAACCAGGCGATGAAGTGATTGGAGCTACTATTAACAAAACTGGGAGTTTCAAGTTTCGGGCGACACGAGTCGGAAGTGATACTGTGCTGGCGCAGATTGTCCAATTAGTACAGCAAGCACAGGGTTCTAAAGCCCCAATTCAGAGATTAGCAGACCAAGTAACAGGATGGTTTGTGCCTGCGGTGATTGCGATCGCTCTACTCACTTTCATCATTTGGTTTAATTTCACGGGTAACGTGACTTTGGCGCTGATCACCACAGTTGGGGTACTAATTATCGCCTGTCCTTGTGCGTTGGGTTTAGCCACACCAACTTCTGTGATGGTAGGCACAGGTAAAGGTGCAGAAAATGGGATTTTGATTAAAGGTGCCGAAAGCCTAGAACTGGCGCACAAAATCCAAACAATCGTGCTAGATAAAACTGGAACCATTACTCAGGGTAAACCAACAGTCACCGATTTTGTCACCGTCAACGGTACTGCTAATGGCAATGAGATGAGGTTGGTGCAACTTACGGCATCTGTGGAACGCAATTCTGAACATCCATTGGCAGAAGCGGTTGTGAGATACGCCCAATCTCAAGAAGTGGCGTTAGCAGATGTCAGAGAGTTTGAAGCAATTACAGGCAGTGGTGTATGTACAAGGTATAGTTTCTGATCATCTCGTGCAAATTGGGAGCCAAAACTCATTGGTAATGTTGCCAAGTCTAGCGGTGTACCTATTAAAACTATTCGCTACTATGAAGAACTTGGTCTACTCAAATCATTAGCAAGAACAGAAGGTGGATTTAGATTATTTAACTCTGATGTTTTAGAGCGACTGCACTTTATTAAACGCGCTCAAAGCTTAGGATTAAGCTTGTCAGAAATTAAGGAATTTTTAAATGTTCATGATGGAGGGGAATTACCTTGTGAGCATATAAAAATTAAACTAGAAGATAAGATTAAAGCTATTGATGAACAAATTCAGCAATTACTTATTTTGAGACACGAATTATCAGGATTAGTTTCTGGTTGGGAAACCATACCTGAAAATCCTGAAAAAACAATTTGTCCTATTATTGAAAGAAATTAAACAATCAAGATGTTCGTTTAATTTTTATCAGCATATCAACGCATTAAACTAAGTTGATATGCTAATTTTTTATTGATAGAAATCAATTAATAAAGAAGTTAGTTGTTTTTTTATTTTACCTATTGACTCTCCCGTAAGCTGGAGAAATTAAACTAATTTTAGTCGAGTAGATTAAGCGTATATCTATTCAACGATTTTCAGAAAATTAGTTATCCTCAGTAAGGAATTTAACACTATGACGCTGCAACTAACAGTTCCCAAACTCGCTTGTTCTGCTTGCGCGAATACTATCACCAAAGCAATTCAATCAATTGATTCTACAGCTACAGTGCAAGCTGATCCAAAAACAAAACTTGTCAGTATAGAAACTCAAGCACCTGAGACTAAGATTAAGGAACTAATAACTGCTATCGGTTATCCATCTGCTTAGGTTTTTGAGTTTATTCTACTATCAGTAGTTAGCATTGGATGAACTGCTGATAGTCAAATATTCATTTCAGAAAAGTCCTTCTGCTTTTAGAAGAGATGTGACTTATATAAGTTTACTTTTTCTGATTCCACTGACGATTGGTTTAGCAGTTAGTTATCTGTTTAAGAATTCTACTGACGGCGTTGCTGAATCATGGGATGATTTCGCCCAATTTAGAACGAATTATCAATGGTTTCACCCGCCAATTCATCCTGCATTTATGCAACGCCCTACTGACGACATGGCAGAATTAACAAGTTTATCTACAGTTGCTTGCCTAATTCTCAGTTTAATTAGCACCTGAATAACTAATAACTAAAAGTTGTGTTTCTAATGCTTGCCATATTAACTCCCCAGACGAATTAAGACTTTTGAATAACTTCAATCATTAAAAAATGGAGCAAAATCAATGAATAGATTTCTGAATACAATTGCTATAACTACCACTTTGATACTAATTCAAAGTTGCTCTTTATTAATTAGAGACAAAGGAAAACCAATATCTGCTGCTACAAATCAGCATGAAGAACATTCTATAGGTGAGATTAATCACAGAGAACATTTAACAAGTGGCACAGGTGATAGGAACAAAGCATTTACCCAGGCAAAACTCAAAGTCCCAAACATTATTACACCTAATAAAAACATTCCGATAGTAATTGGTGTTCAAGATTCGGATGGGAAAGCGATCGCAAATTTTGACACTTTCCAAGAAAAGCTCATGCACCTCATCCTTGTCAGTGATGATCTTCAGTTTTTTAGCCATCTTCATCCCACATATAAAGAAAATGGGCAGTTTGAAGTTGCAGCCCGTTTTCCGCAAGCAGGCAATTACACATTTTTTAGTGACTACAAACCTGCTGGTCAAACAGAACAAATTTCAGTGTTGAAAACACAAGTTCCTGGAAACAGTATTGCAGCCCCAGAAATTAACCTAAATCGCAGTAAAACGTTCAATGATATTAAAGTCAATCTTGCTGTTTCTCAACCTACTATGAAAGCGGGTAAAGAAGTCAGTTTAATGTTTAAATTACAAGATGCTTCTAATAATCAACCGCTTACAGACTTGCAGCCATACTTAGGAGAAAAAGGACATTTAGTTATCTTGCGACAGTCAACCTCATTGAAAGCAGAAGATTACATTCATGCTCACGCGCTAAAAGATGCTCCTGCTGGACAGGTTCATTTTATGACTAGCTTTCCTCAACCAGGAAAGTATAAGCTCTGGGGTCAGTTTAATCGCAATGGCAAAATCATCACGGCTGATTTTTGGATCGATGCTGTTTAATTTAGCTGATGTTTTATTAGTAAAACGAGAAATGCAAAACTGTTGTGTTTCTAACTTTATATTTACATAGTACCTTATGTGAATTTACCACCCATTTGGGTGGTAAATCTCTGCTTATTACTACTTCTAATTTAAGGGTTGACCTACACCAGCTGCTCGCAACTGTTCTAGATTCGGTTTACCAGTTAAGACAAGTTTTCCATTAATTGCGATCGCTGGTACTGCATTTACTCCATACTGCTGGGCTTTTTCTTGCTCTTGTCGCAGGTTATAAACTGATACTTCACAATCAGGACAAGTCAGTTCTTGCACCATTTGCACTGTTTCATCACAAAGAGGACAGTCAGCTGTAAAAATTTCAATTTGACGTTTTGTCATCATGTCTACCAAAAATTTTTTCTACTCATTCATTCTGAATCCTCTAGTCGGCTATAGAGTCAACTCCATAGGTAAATATTATTTTTCAAATAACCTTTATTAAAATTTCTTGGACATATCATTCCCTAAAATTTGCAAGCCTGCATTGTCAAGTTTTAAGCTAATATTTTTGCCTACAAGTATTGTAATTAAACTTTACACAAAAATTTCCAATTATCACTTGACTCTCTAGCCGACTATAGACTTTAAAGTTATAACAACACATAGTAGTAAATAACTATGATTGCTGTCGTGAAACAAGTTTGCTGTGAAGTATCATCCCCAAAAAAGCTGCTGAAAATTGGTGAGCTGGCGAAGCAAACTGATGTGGCAGTGGGAACAATTCGGTATTACGAAGGCTTGGGCTTGATAAAACCAGTTGAAAGAAGTGAAAGTGGCTACCGTTATTACGACTGCGAGGCAATCAACAGGCTGCAATTCATCAAAAAAGCCCAATCCTTACAGTTTTCCCTGTCTGAAATTCAGCAAGTGCTAGGCATTCGTTCCCAAGGCGACCCTGCTTGTCCCCTCGTTCGGGATTTACTTAAACAGAAAATTGCTCATCTTGAGGAGCAGATTTATCGCATGAAGCAACTGAAGGATGAGCTAGAGGCATATCAACAGCGTTGGGAAAACCGACCTTTGGATAATCCCTGTAATAAAGAGCTTTGTAGCTTGATTGAGGAAGTTGCTTGCTCTGATATGCACGTTCACAATTTACGAAGCTAGTAAATTTATTACTTGACTTTATAGCCGAATAGAGACTTTAACATAGTCTTAGTGTTTCAGAAACTACTAGCTTGATAAGAATAACGGAGAGTAAAAAAATGAACATTAGTACAGGCGTTAAGATAGTATTGAGCGGAGCTGTAGCTAGTTTTGCGTTACTTACGTTAACCCCTACTGCTTCCTTTGCAAACACATCCAGGGAAGTTGTGACTCCGAATCAATCCGTCAGGGCTATAAACGAAGCAAAACTAATCCAAGTGCTGACGAGTCAAAGAACAACGCCAACAAATCGAATGCCACAGCAGCCAGAACAAACGGGATGTAAGTGTTGCCAAGCAATGATGAATCATAAGCCAGGAATGACGAACGACCAAGACAGCCCATCAAAATAGAGCTTGATAAATCCCTCGGCGATACACACATTTGAATTTGAAATGTTAAAAAAACTAAAAGTTTTTAGAGAAGTCTCGCCGAAAAATACTGATAAACTAATTCCTAAAAGCGTACTTGGTAACAGCGTAAACGTTTATCAGCAAAATAATTAGAAGTCATTTAATTATACAGAACATCTCACTTGTAAAAGTGGGATTTTTTTACTAATGCTGACGCAGCTAAGAGTGAAAAACCTATCTAGGAGACAACTATGGCTGCTAATAAATCCACTAAACTCAAAGTTACTACAATCGATGATTCGACAATGGAGCAATTCAAAGTTGAATCATTTGATGTGCGTAAGTACAACGCCATTTTCTATTCAATTCGTGATCTTTACGGACGCGAATCACAACGGCAATTGGGGTCTGATAATTTCGACTGGAAGGCTTTTAAGACTCAGTTTGAAATTTGTTTTGGTCGTCCTGAAGATTATCGTTACACCACAGAACAATTGTTGACTTTCGCAAAACACAAATTCAACATGAGTTTGGAAGACTTGTTAGCTTATAACCGTAAATCATGGGAACTCCGCAAAAGACGAGAACAACAATATGCAGAAATGGAGCAAATTAACTCTGTAATTCAACACTTTCCAGAAATTACCAATTCTCATGTTGATTGTTCCCAAATGCTAGACCAACAGCCATACTAAACTTTAAAAGAGTCAGTTAAAAAGTACTGTTTTATGCAGCACCTTATTCTAACTGATTCTTTTTTTTACTAAACTGATTTTTGTCTGAACCTATCAAACATTCTCGTTTACAGCAATAAAGGTACTAGGCCGCTCACAAGGAGTAAAGTTATACTTACGTTTGACTTCTTCACCTGTATTATTTGTATTACCTTCAACAGATTTAGTTAGCGGTACAACCTCAGAGCGTATGTAACCAGTCAACTTATCAAACTGAATAATCATGTGCTGGTGGAAAGCCCAAACATCCGCCATCCGATTGTCCATACCAGAAGATATTTCATCAGGTATAAAAATATTAGCGTGCCAGGATACTTTAATCCCCTCTTTCTGGAAGTAAGCATCTATTTCAGGACGAATGTAATCCGCAGTCCCTCCGCAAAATACCAGTTCTTCAATATCCTCATCCATCTTCGAGCGCAACCACCTAGCGATCGCACGCCAATATTCATCTCTAGCAAGTAATAAAGCTTTGGACATCGACTCTCCATCAAGTTGAATCTCATCAACTTTACGCTTGCGTGAGAGTTTTTGCATCACCTGGGGGTCACAACTGGCTCCAGCTTCTATCAGTACCTCAATAATATTGGAATTATCAGGGCTTAGTCCCGATGTTTTGGAAATCAAATTATTTACTAACCAAGACATACCAAAATTGCTGGTTATTCCTGCGCCAATCGAACCACTCCGAAAGGTGAAAATACTCGCGTTGCGATAACCAAGCATTACGTACATCGAAACAGGTACACGATCGCCAAGCGTTCGCCTACGGTGAAAAAATATCCCACTACCTTCAGACGCTGCATCATAACGAAGCATTTTCACACGCATCTTGCCTGCTGGTGTATCAAACCCCCGAAACGCATCCTTCAACCGAACCTGTAACTGTTCCTTGTCTTGCACCTCACCCGGCGGCAGCAGGACATTCAAGTAAGCTGCAATATCATTACCCAGGTTCAACTTTTCCTTAGCCAGCCAAAATGCACCGCAAATTTTGGGGACTGCTAGTTCGTACTTTAGCTCCTTCAGCTGCGATATACCTCCAAATCGACGACGGGCAAGCTCTCCCAAGGCGCAATACTCATCGCCTATTCCTACCCAAGTACGAGATTCAGGACTACCTTCTTGTTGAACGCTCTCAATTGAGGCTTTAGCAACATCCGCTACTTCTGAGTCGAAAAGTAAAACAACAGGCTTTCCCTCTGGATACTCTTGAACGATCGCCTTGGTTTTACTTGCACCCATGTCAATCGTAATTATTACCTTTTTTACGTCTGTTTTCTCCTTAGTTTTGGGCATATCTTTATCTTTTATTACCTTTTACTATCGTTCCCAATTTAACCGAAATGGGAAAAATACTGTGGTGTAAAACACTTTCTTTACAGGGTTTAACAGCTTTTTTACATACAAAGTGCGTAGAAAAAACCATTACAGTTATGTTCATCAATAGTGCTACAACTTTCATACTCAACTCTATTGAGTAAGGAGTCCACAGCAAATTACCAATAAGCAAGTAAGTCCAAATCTTTGAGGGACTAACTGAAGTCTCTTTCCATAGCACTAATACAAATCAAAATTATATTTTATAAGTAAATTAAAGTATCAAATATTTCTTTGTACTCGTTGACACAAACACTTCCTAAATCATGACTAAATTACCCCAATCACACCCTAATTATGTATCAACTAAAAGTTAAATTATTAAAACTAATTAGCCTTTTCTCTGTAATTAAAATAATGTGATTGTCATCATCACACCCCGTATTACCTCAACTATCCCCACAATTACCTCATTAAAAAGTCTCGCAATTGAGCAGTGTTGTGTAATGACAAGGTATGTCAAATGGGGTCAATTACATCATTTACTTTACAGTGAGATTTTTAATTGCAGCTTTTATAGATGAGATATATGAAGCGATTATTCTAAGCGATCGCATTCCAGGAGACATTGCCGACAGCAACAGACATGACAAGGATAGGAATTACACAAGTATCACAAGCGAAAGCAGAGAATATGCTTTTCTCTAACACCTAACACCCATTCCTCATAATCTCCTCATTCCAGACGAAATCCTGCATCAACTTCTATTTCTGCCTTGACAATTGGGTCATCCTCGTCATCATTAAAGAACCCATCATCTTCAGAATCTTCTTCCAAAATATTTGATCCGACTGGTTCTGAGGTAACAGGTAGCGAGTCAGGACTTGGCTCAGTGGAATCAAAAAAAGAAACCGAAGGGGTAACTAAATTAGTTGAAACAGGAGTTACTCCCACACCATTAGTTCCAATTGTTGGTTGTAAGCCAATCACACCTTGCGAGAAAATTCCACTATGAGGATTAACAAGAACTACCTGGGGCAACCCCTCCATCCCAAATGTCCGTTTCATCTTAATTATCTGGGCTTCAAGTTGCGCGATCGCATCATGGAGGGCCGACTGCAATTCTATACCAGATACTCCCGCAGCCGATAGTGCAAACGGCAGGTAATAAGCCCGCAGGGCCTCACATACTAACTCAGTTTGCCCTCGCTTCTTCGACTGGAGATAGCTAATCACTATCCCATCCTCAGTATCCTTATTCCGCATGATTCGCGCCAACTCAACGGAATCAGCAGGCTTACTCGCTCTTGCCATACCTTTACTTCTATATAATCTGCAACCCAAGCTTTTCAGTAAGCTATTTGTCAATACTCTTACTTTAACCACACTGTAGAAGAACTTACCCCCGTATTTACTCCTAACTACCCCAATTCACACACTAATTACCCCAATCAATTGAAAATTAGGTCTAATTTTTTAAATAAAAATATGTTGTTAACTGATAAATAAACTCTTACAATTCCCATGATTGAGTTATTCTGAGGGCAAATTGACCCAACTATTTCAGCATGACTTCAAACATCAATCGTCTTGGAACAAAACTCTACAACCCTCACTGCATATGAATTTACATCAGTCCCGTTCCACAATAAACCATTGCTGTTGTCGCACAATCCAGAACTAAAACAAGGTATGTTCAATGGGGTCATTTTATCCTTTTATTATTTGCAATAAATTAGATTAATTGACAATATATTTAATACAATCGTTTATCATGTAGTTCTAATAAATACTACTTCTGTTTTATATTTACTTTTTGATGACTAATGTATGGTAAATGACCCCGTAAAGCGAACTAAATCTATCAAGGTATACCTCTTTAAGGAAGAGAAAACTACCATTGAGGAAAAAGCGATCGCCACAGGGGTAACTGCATCTGAGTATTTACGTTCCTGTGGATTAAGGCGGGTACTAACGGCAAAACCGTCTGCCGACTTGATAACTATCCGCGCTACTGCTGGAAACCTTAAAAGCGAACTGATGATGTTATCTCACTTAGCGAAAGAAACAAACAACCAGCAAATTTTGGATACTGTTAATAAGGCGATCGCACTTGTAGATCAGACCATCGCAGCTGCATTTAACCTAGACGTTCCCGATAAATCACCCTCAAGCCAAGATAAATAAGGCATTACAAGTTCTATAGCCCCCACTTTCAACTGTCTCAATTTGATTCCCGTCATCTACAAAAAACCCAATTTTCTCGACACGCTCAAGTATGTCTTGGGGAAAGATGATGCTGCGATTGTCAATACTAATATGATGGGAACAAAGCCAGATGAATTTAACCAGCAGTTTCTCACCATCAAGTACACCAACAAAGCAGTTAAACGGCAGTGCGCTCACCTCATCATCTCAATTGCACACCGCCCCGACTACCACGAGCATTTATCGGACAGTCAGTACAGTTATGTAGCAAGAGAATATCTCAAGGATATGGGATACTTGCCCAAGGAAAAATCATCTGTAGGAGCTACCAGTCAATTCGTTGCAGTACGCCACCACGATCGCAACCACGAACACCTGCATATAATCGCCTCCCGGATTCGGTTAGATGGCAGCTTAGTTAATGATTCCTATGATTATTTCAACTCCCAAGTCTCAACTAGACGCATCGCGGCGGAACTAGGATTGGAGGTAACACTGACAACAAATGAAGCCGTCGCCTCTAGGTTAGAGCAAGAGTACGGAATAATTACACTCATCAGTCCCAACCGATCAAAAAGTATTAGAGCAGTCAACAGTAAGCACAAAACCCCAACAAGTAAGGAAATTATTCGCCAAGCAATAGGAGAAGCCATTAAGGATAGTCCCACCGTCTCTACGTTCATTCAACGCCTGGAGGAAAATAACATTGGAGTATTGTCTAAGATGCAGGGGGAAGAACTACTAGGCTTTACCTACATTCATAATGATGTAAAAATTGCTGGTTATCAAGTATACAAATCCTATAGTTGGAACAAACTGCGGTCTGAGTATGGAATCATGTACGACCCAGATAAAGATAAAGAAGTAATTCAAAAAGCTAAAGCCAAAGCAATTGCTCGCATAAATAGCAGAGTATTAAGTAATAATGATTACTTAAATAATGATAAACCTACTAGCAGCAGTACAAGTGATAGTAATGGTGACACTGACAGTAACTCCAAAACACTTGTTAGTACATATACACTAAACAGTAATTATCCAAGTGAGATTCCAGTAATACAATCCAAATTGGAAGACAACCCCACATTGAAAGCAAATAACACTAAGAAAAAAGTTCAGCCGCATCCCCAAAAACAGTACCCACAACAGGATATTTCAGAAGAAAATGGTCTCACTGCTAAACAATTCCTGGAAGAGCAATCTTCCCCTATTCCTCCTTCTCTTAACCTTCTTCCTTCTAATCTCAAACATTTGCCTTCTATAATCACTGACTATATGCTTGTTACCAATAACTTCCGTATCAAAGGACGGGAGTTGAGTGCCAGCTTAGATAGCAATACTCTGAGTGTTTACCGTCATGGGGATAATACTCCTGTGATGCAAACTTGCTACAGTCAAAGAACCTGGTACGAAGAGATACCAACTCGACTAACCACAAACGAAATTGAGCAGATTGAAAGTTTACGTTTCTTTACCCAACAAGCATTAATCAATCAACAGCGATCGCAAACAGGTATTGAGCAATAGTAAATCTGTTGTTAGAGAGAATTTAATCTACTCAAAATTAGGGGTAGGACTGGCGAAGACACTGTTGGCGAAGTTGTCACAAAGTGCAAACTAAACAGTTTAGGTTTTAAAAATTTCGTCTAGCAATCCAGGTTCTTTGTCTAGCTGGATGTGAATTTGGGGGCGGCTATTTGTGGATTTGTCGGGCATAAAAAATTGTTTTGTCTATTGGTGTCTAAGCATCAACAGTACAAGTTTTTGCGTTTATATTTATCAGAGGTAAATTAAGCCGTAAAATGTAGAAATTCGCTAACTTCAAGGCGGGTGCGTTCAACAGACAAGCTATCTGGTTTGATTCCGTGAAAGTCTAGATTCTTTTTCTCATAAGTTTTTAGCCTACCTACTGTGCTTTCGGCTAATTCCTTGGTTTTAAATAAGCAAGCTTCTTCTATTTCAAAAGCCCATTCAGTATTTGATACGTAATAGTAATTTAAATCAAGAAAGTGACCAAATACTACCCAGACATCTTTTTTAGGCATAAATTTTATTTTTCTTGTCTATTTTCGATTTTATTTTTTTCATAATCGTAAGTAAATTCAGGTATTTTACTAGAGGATTCAATAAAATAATTCAAGTAACTTTTAACAATTTTAATATCTTCCTCTAGTCGATTTTTAGTAGATTTTATTCGGGATAGGGCAATGTACAAATAAGTATCGATTGAATCTTTATCAGTTCCTTCTGCAAATTCTTCTTTTAAATCTTCTAAATTTTCAATTGAAAAATCTAAGTGGCTAATATGACTGCCAAAATCATCTAAATAGCAAGAAACCCTAGCTACAGCTTCTTTAATATCAGATGCTATTGTTTCATCTATGCACATAATCAAAAGTTAGATTTTGTTTCAAAATTAGTTAGCTAATTCTAGAATTTTACTTTCTTGTGACATAACTCTTGTTTTGTCATAAATGTTGAAAGTAATATAACAATTTTACATTGTTTTGCATTTTTGCAGTTCTATAATGTCTGCTAAAATATAATTTTGACAACATAACTCTCACAATAAAGACAGTTGCCCAGGCGATACATTACCCTTACGTCGTGCATGAAAACTGAGGTGACAAACCTACACAATACACATAAGTTTGTCCGACAATTATCTTATGACACAAAATTTTAGAAATTATATGGATATACTCGATGAGCTTTATATACTTGATGAAAATAAACAGCCTATTAAGCCCGAAAGTCTTGAGCAATGGTCTGATTGGCGGAAAAATGAGAACAATGTACAAGTAGCTTTAGATACTTTTTCGTGGGGAAGAGTATCTACCATCTTTTTAGGGAAGGATTATTCTAATTTCCCTAATCAAGAACCACAGCTTTTTGAAACTATGGTTTTTGGAGGTGAATATAGTGGTAAATTCTGGAGATATTCAACTTGGGAACAAGCAGTTGCCGGACATCAAGAAGTTTGTATGATAGCTATTTGAGCCTATTGGTGAGAAAAATCTAAACTTATAAGAATAATCCTAAACTAAAAAAATACAGTTGTAAAATTGGTGACAAACCAGCAATAATTTTCTCTTAATATGGTAAGAATTCAGTACTCATGAGCCAAGAGCCAGAATACAGAATTATCTCAGTATAATTAATAGTTTTATTTCTCAATATACACCTATTTTTTCTAACTATTCAGACGAATATATTCTGACATAATTTCTAATCTTATTTTTAGAGAGGAGCAATTTTACTCATCTTATTCGCTCGATTGCCAACTTCAACCAATTCGTTCAGCTTTTGATACAGGAGGTTCTAAAAAATCGAATCCGCTTTCAACAAGCCACTGTTTAGAAATAACATCAGGACGATTAGCAATAAAGCTGCAAGCGTCGTCCAATTCTTCAAACACTCTGTTACAAATAGTTGGGTGATGATAATCTCCTACTCCCACCACCCAAACCTCTTGCCCATAATTAGACAAGTAAATCCTGACTACGTTTTCTGGATAACAATGCCAATTTTTGGGATCAGAAACTACAGATATTGTATCTGTGGGGAAGGGAAGCTCACGATTAATTCTTCCGTCAGGAAACTCAGCACTGTACTTGGCTATATATTCTTGGGTTTTTAGTTTAACCATATTTATTAGCTAAGACACTCAAATGTTTTTACAAATTACAGCGCAACAGCTTAATCTTGAAATACCCTCGTTTAAGTTTCTCACTTCCCCTGACTTCATAAAATTTATCTGGTTTTTGGACAATTTCAACCAGTCCCTGCGCTTCCATCTTCTCAAACAACGACTGCCACGACGCAATATCTTGCTCAGGCGCAAAAATTCTAACATCGTTTATCTCGCCCATAAGCCTCTTTGTTCTAGCTATATAAAATTATAAAAGTAACTAGAACAAAAACGATAACCCATGCCCAAGAAAAAATGTGGACTTGGATTTGACTGTGCCAGTATGATGCAGTACCCAGGCATAGATCCTGGCGACTGCTTAAATTACAAAACTTGTGGGAGTACGGTTGAACTAACCCCTGATGAAGAACTCGAACTTGTTCGTATCCGGGAAGAACAAATGCGCCAGTATCAAGAACAAATTCGCCTGACTCGTCGTTCTGCTGCCATTATGATGCTGATGAGGCGCGGTTGCCCACAATCACCAGAATCATTAGGTATTGTCTCTGCCGTCGAGGCGATCGCCACCACATTAGATAATATTCGTACTAGACTTACTAACTTCGACGGACAGTACATTGCACCACCTAGTTGCGAACTCCACATCTACAATGTTAAACGCCCCAGTGGTACGTACTCATACTATAAACTAACTGCCGAAAACGCAATATTTGCACCTTCAGAGAAAGAACAACAAGTACGGGTAATTCACCTCAGCCATCATAATGATGCGCGGTATATAGAAGCACAACTTGGTATCGAACGGCGAAACAAGTTAACCCAGGTGCGAACACTGCTCCAGAACGCAAGTGCATTGCTTGAGGAAGCAACACGTCTACTCGAACAAACCACAGATATGAACAGTCCAAATGCTACAGTTGAAGTTTTCAACATCGATGAAATTATATCCATCGACTAATAAAACCAGCAAAATGGGAAAATTTACTTCATTACTGCCACAAAATATAAATCCTGAAATACAGCATTATGTGTAAAGCTGCTTTATCTACCAGTGCGACGTGACGATTACAATCAAATCGCTCTGATAGGTATGCCAACAGGCTAAAAACTGACTAGGGAGAAGTGAAAAATGACTATAAGTTTTAGAGAATGGCTCAAACAATTTAAAAATCAAGATATACCTTTTGGTGATTTATGGAGTGATGCCACATCGACTAAAAGAGGAAGATTTCAAGATAATATTTCAGACTCTTGGCAGGGTAGCACTATAGAAAGCTTGATAGAGTTTATGGTTAAAAATTAAGCATCATATCAATCTTATGGTGTTCTTAATGAAGCTAATGAGGCATATCATAATTATTTGGGTTTAGAACCTATAGAAACATCTAAATTGGAAGAATTAGAGAACCAATTTAAAGCTAAATATTACGCAGAACGTCTACAGCACTATACAAGATTATGTATGTTATATAACAATCCTACTTGAATTTTGCTCAATATACTGAGAAGTCAAGCTTTTAGGCAGTTTTATTTTTGTTCTAGTTACTTTAAATAAAAATAATAGCTAGAACAAAGGACACACTCAAAATTGAATAACGACAGGAGAGTGTACATTTAAAATAAACGCCTGAAATTTAAAATAAAGTCCTAAAGTAACTGGCACATTCACACCTTACCCTCTAATAGGGTAAAGCCCACAAATGGTCGGTGTATAGGGGTTTTCGCCTGTGTGACAGTTTAAGACTTTATTATTTCCATCTGCGATCGCTTGGAGAGTCCACCTCTCAAACTTCACGACTTTATTATTTCCTACACCCAACCATAAGTACGGTACTTCAAGCCTTTCACCTGATGAAACTTTAAGAGTTTATTTTAAATATACAGAGAGTAAAAAATTTGGGAGGCATAAAATTATCAAGGTGCTACCACACGAATTTAGCTTTCCGTCTCAAACTGCAAACATAACCACAATGGCAAACATGAAGAATGTTACTACTGATTCAGGGTTAAGCAAGAAGTAATCAATAATTCAGTATATTTTTTGGCATACTTAAATTATGGCATTAGGTTCAATAAGGCTTTATTAGGAATCAACTAAGTAAAGTTTCTATGAGCAAGTATTTTTAAATACTAAAAAATTGTTAGTATAAATTAGAAATTTGTTGAATAGATTACCGACAAAAAGAAAGTAAAATTTAATTTTACGGGTATTTTAGTGCCAAAAAGTGAAAATTTATATTTAATTTTATAAGTTTAATTGTTCATATATGACAATTCAAGCTAAACATTTTGACACTAGATTAAATCAATGGATTCATACAGATGGTAATACAAATAATCCAGATTCGCTGTTAAAGGAAGGACTTAATAATACCCTATTAGAATATTTCTTTCCTGGGGTAAACTTTTCGTTCGGGCATATGGACGAAAAGTCTACTGTAGAACAATTAATTAATCATCCTGAAGGTCATAAATTATTACTATCGTCAAAAACTCGGTTGTTATATGGCCCCGAAGAATGTCTAGATACAATTAGGCAATTATGCCCTGATAACAAAGATAGAGGTGCTTACGGGTCTATCTTTCTTGGTTCATGTAGAAATGCTGTCAATAAAGAGTTAAACATCCTAATAGTTGATGATAATAATGGTGAAAATGGCGGCATTATCAGTAATGACCAAGCATATCGGCTAACAGGAGACTGTTACGGACAAATATCAAAAGAACTGTATCACGAATTAACCAAGCATCAAAAAGGTGATAAATATCGAGTAATTCAGCACCGCTTCGGTTGGACTGATCGAGACAGAGATGATCAGAAATACCGTTTTGGTAAAGGTACACTACGCCCTGCTAACCTTGAGCAAATCCTCAATTATCAAGACTCCAATAACTCAACTAAAATTGACCTCATTCTTCCCTTATCTGCGTTCAAGGGAACTGATAAAGATAATCCTAATGGCCCGACTAAGCCTCAAATTCAACCTGGATTGTACCGACAAAATATCTGGCTAGGTGAAAAATCACAATCTGAACTCGGCAAGACAGCTATATCGCAGTTACTCGCTTCATTCCCTAACGGACTGAAAGACTTTACTGAACAGCTAGAACTTGAAGCCAAAAAGCTTAAAGAAGCACAGGATGATCCTCGGCAACTTGCACAACTTTACTGCGAAAAATACGAGAAGCGGAAAGCCTTTCTCGAAGAACAAGCAACCACACTAGAAGAACAAGCAGCAGAAGATCCAACAGTAGCAGAAGAGTTAGAAACTTTGCGCGATCGCATTGCTACTGACTCGTTTATTTACAAACTCATCAAAACTGACCTGCAAGGAGATGGCCAACTTCTTGAAACTGAGAAAATACAGCGCGAACTCGCCCGGTTCGTCCAAAACGAGTGGAAAGAAATCGCCATCGGCAAGACGTTAACGTTTGAGCGAGCAATGGTAATCCCCTCCAAAGACCTGCAAAATGGGGAAATTTCCATACCGCATTATCAAGACGGGGAAGAAGTTCTCAACTTCCGCTCCCCTTTCCTCAACTCAAATGGTCTGTGCGTCTCAACTAACAAAATTGTAGAAGATATCCTTGGGCCTGATGGTCAACCTCTCGCTGGTGCGATCGCTGTCTCGGACGAAACAAGCGATCGCATTTACAACCGCCTCAATGAGCAAATTAAATCTATCCTACCAGAAGCTCAAGGAAAAAATATTCAACTAGCAGGTATTGAAAATTACTTAGACCAGAATATTAGTAAGCTCGAAACTAGAGATAAAATAGAGTTTACTAACAAATTTAACCAGTATATTTTAGAACTAAAATTAACTGGTTATGAATTAGAGATTCTTCCTCAAGAGTCCGAACAAGAGCGTCAAGCACGCGACTACGATGGTGATTGTATCGGCTTCGAGCGGGCAACCAAATATCCCAACCTCACCGCCGAAGCAAAGGAGCGTAACCTGCCTGAAAACGCCTACGCTCCAACTGTCAAACTTAAAAAACAATCTTTTTACCAAGAAGATGGCAGTCAGCCAGAATTTGAGGAAATCGCCATCCACATGAGCGATGGCATTAGTGTGGGTGTTATCAACAATCACCTTACCTCAATTGAGGCGTTAGAGTCAGAAATTACGATTCTAAAAAACTTTGGTAGTGAAAAAGACTCAATTGAGTACGTACAGCAGGTAGCCAAACACTACGAAGATTTATTCAAAACAGAAGCCTGGGCAAAATCCAAGGGTATTGAAGGGAAGGAGATTCCAAGCAAGTATCGCAGTTACATGGAAGAGTTCATCAAAACTGTTCGACAAGAACCCACCAATACACTAGTGGCGATGAACATTAATACCCAAATGTATCGTGAAATGATTGCCGAGGCAGCATTTCAAAATCAAATTGCAGTTGACCTTTTCAAGAGTGCCAAAAAACCTGAAATTGAAACTATTCGTAACAACAGTCAGATTCTTCACCGTGAAGTCAACTATATTAAGGATAAGAAGAAAGATGTCTATATTGACAATATAATTCAACCGACGGGATATTCACCTGTTGAGTTACTAATTGCTCAAACCAATCAGTATTTTGAAAAAGCTCGTCTCGAATCGCGTGAGATCGTTCAATTTCAAGCTTTATTTAAAGGGGTTGAATTTTCTCACGAACAGCGATTAAGAGCTACGCTCATCAAAAAAGAATTCGACAAATCATTCAACCGAGCGAGTGAGCTATCTAAACAAAAAGAAACTGAAAAAGGGTCGTCCGCAAATATTACTCTTGCTAATGGTAATCAATTAAGTATAACTAATATTATACAGTATGATAATGAATTTATCTGGAAAGCTAATACAATTACGATAAAACTATCAGAAATATCCGAAGATAAACGCAACAATAACCGTCCGCATAAATATTTAGTTTATGCTCAAATTAACGATGAAACTGAGAATGGTAAACCCAAGTTTAGAAAATTAGGAACACTGGCGAGGGAGCAAGAAAATAAACTCGAAGAGATAGGAATTACGCTTGGACAAGAAATAAAATCTAACAAAATATCATTCCAGCCTGAACTAAGCGAAGGTCAAATTAAACTTCTTTACCAAAAAGCTTACCAGATAGCAGAGGACTTTTATAATTCGATTCCAGACGACCAAAAGCTGGCAATGGCAGCTGCTACTTGGGGGGTATCAACTACTCGTGAGACTGGTAATGATAAAAGTAGCGATCGCCAAAATAAAGTTTCTAATTTCGCTTTTGCTACCTTTCCTCAAGAGATTATCAGTCAGTTAGATACACTCAAGTTTACCGAGTTTAGTATCACTGGATTTGACCGGAATAGTGATTTTTTTAAGGAAAATCAACCTCAGAGTATTCAATTTAATCTAGCTGAAGATGGAAAAAGTGTAATTGAAATCCAGAATCAAGAGGGTAATTACGAAACATTTGGAAATATTGAACAAAGTAACGCCCGGCTACCAATTGGTACTATTGCTATTGGCAGTGTTGAAAGAGGTGAAGTATATACCACCTCTGTTACAACCAAAGTACCCGGATTACCAGAACTCACTTTCAAAGTAGGCGAAGTTAATAAGTTTGGAAATTCCCAAAGGTTTAATAATGAACCTGTAATGTTAACAATCGAAAAGGTTGACCTGATTCGGGAAGACTATACTATTTATCTTCAAAATGGGAATAAACCTGAAAAACTAGGCAATATTGATAAAGAATCAATCAAAGAAGGTATTGTTCAAGGCTGGCTAGCAGAAAAGCCTGGGAATGGGCAACAGTTACATCTTAAAATTCAAACTATCATCACTGGACAAAATGCCTATGCTATAGCAGAGACATCTCAGAATAATCTGTTACGAATTAATATTACGAATCCAAAGTACAAAAAACAGGAAATTAACAACCAAGTATTTCAAGAAACTTTAGTTAGGGCATTTGATAAAAAGCACGTTTATATTGCTAAAATTGGTGACCAATCACTCGGTATTATTGGTCAGCATAATGAACGTCTCGAAGCTGATTTAAATAAAGGAAATATACAAAAACAGTGGCAAAGGAAAGAAAGTAGCACTGTACAAAAATTAATTGATACGGGCATTATTCGCCCAAACCAACAACGAACCACTATCCCTGTACAGATTACCAGTAATGAAAGTACCTGTAAAATAATTATTAATCCAGAAACAGTACAGTATCCCGACAAATGGGTTAAACGCAGTCAGCTTATAAGTAATGAAAAGACTGTCAGAGACGAACAGCAAGAAAAACGTAACCAAATTCTCGGTAAAATAAACGAACGTCCTACAATCATGTTTCAAGATAAAGAGCAAAAATTAGTAGGGCTTTTAGGATTAGCAGTTGATGAAAATATAGCCGAAAAAACCAAAAAGTACCTCGAAAAAGTAGGAGTATCATACGAACAGCTTCCTATATCACAAGCTCGCTTAGAGTCCAAAAAAGGAATGACTGTATTCGTACTTGATGAAACTACTATCAGCAGCGAATTAAGACAAACCTTTATTAACCGTGCTGGTGGTCATATCAAAAGTGCAGATACACCGTCACAACCCACTCCAATCATTCCACAACAAACTGTATATTTTTATAATCCAAATCAACAATATATTTCCTCGGATGGATCGCTCTCAGAAACTAAAGAAGCTTTTGGATTAGTAGTTCCCGCACAAGACGTGACCGCTGTAGCCACTTGGTTAGAATCAAAATCTACTGAAAATTATTATTTGATTGAGAGTAATACCGCTACATTTACTTTTAATAAAAATAAGATTAGTGAGGAAATAAAGAAAGAATTCAATAGTTTACTGGGAGAAGCTATTAATATTGGTGAAGTTAATGGTTTTGACCGCTACGAAGAGCTTCTTACAGAGTTAAATCAAAAAGTTGCAACTGAAGGTAGTCTTTTAAAATTAAACCATATTCCAGAAAATAGTGATTACCGAAAAGCTCTAAAAGCACTTCCTAACCGTCCAAAAGAACTCAATCAAGAAGATTCTCCAGTACCAATTGTTCTTGCTAAAGCTTTACCAGAAAAGAATACAACTAATATTCAATTAAATACTAACGCCACAGTTACAGGCATTTCACAAGTCTATCAAAACGCGGTTGAGATACAAGTAGTAGAGAATACACAATTAGAAGCTAAGAATCAACCAATATTACTACCCAACTCGCGTCAAGCCGATCCAACTAAAGCTATCGAAATATTGGGTAAGGTAAGCGAGGAAAAAGTAGAACAGATGCGATCGCATCTTGAAACCCACCTCAAACCCATACTTGAAAATGACAAATCTAACTATGCACCACTGAGACAAGTCGCCTGGATCGGTGCAAAATGGGATTTGAAGGATAAAGATTTCAAGCCAGGGGTACAGGACGACTCTTTGATGGAACTTGTCAAACAAGTATATCCCGACGCTGATATTGTGCTGGTAACTTATTCCGAGAACCCCGGTGCTGGGATTAACTACCACCGCGATGACTCCTACGCCGCGACGGAAGCCCGCAGCATCAATATCGGAAATTCTGACTGGGGCTATCGTGCTGCTAAGGAACGAATGGCATGGACTAGGGAAGAGAATCAGGACGCACCATACCAAGAGTTTAAACTTGAGTCGGGTACAGTAACCCGCTTTAACTGCAAAAACGAACACGCTGCACTGAATACTGAGGCTGGCAGATGGTCTATCAACATCTGGTCAATTAAAAATGACCTGGGCAGAGAAAACAGCGTTCGCCAAAAATTTGAGAACTTCCTCACCTCAAACCAACCTCCGCGTGCGGTAGTCCAAAGCAACAACGACCTCACCATTAAAGCTAACGAGTGGACACCAGGGGGAGAAATTAAAGTAGAGCGCAGTTATACCAGCCTCAGAGAAGTTACCCAAAACATACCCTCACACCCTTCAAACCAACCAACTGTCGAAGAAATTATCGCCATTGGCAATTCTACTGCGGCACGCGCTGCTAATCCTCAGATTCCAGACAACCCGACTATATCTGGCAAACCAGTACCAATGGTTTATTCGCTGCATCTACACGGCGAAGCTGCCACAGTACCAGTTAACACAACCATCGATGCTATGCGCGGACACGGTAGGATACACACTACCAGAGGTGTAGACTACCAAAAAACTTATGGTATCAATGAGGGAGATATTGCGATCGCCCAAGGTAAAAACGGCGAGCAAGTTGCTTTTCGGGTAGGTAAGCAATACAAAATCACCACCCAAATGGTTCAAGACCCAAGTTACCAGCAAGCCTGGGCGAGATGGGAGAAGCATTCACCAAAAGAACTTACCCAAACTCAAGCGAGTAAGAGTCAGGTATATGGCTTATTCATGGAGCCACTAGGAGATTATGTCAATGGCAAAATTGTTCCGTTCCCAACCATCCAAAAACAAGCTGCAACTCCAGTAAATATCAGCCCCGACTCCAAAGATGGGCTGGGAGTAGCACTAAGTCTTGCCACTGCACTCGCCAAAGAACAAGGCAAGCTGCAAAACAATTACCAAGTTTCAGTCAACAATAATCCAGAAGCCCCTGCCGGGCAGTATGGAGTAGAAACCCATGTCCAAAAACCTCAAGGGGTAGCATACGCATCCGCCGAACACGCATTTAATCACCAAAAGCAGTTGCATCCATCAGTTGATGAATACCAGCTAATGGTAGAAGTGCTTCAGGCTAAACTCGAACAACATCCCCGGCTGACTGAGGCGATCGCCAAACGCGGGGGAGCCGATTGGTTAGAGAACTGTACAAGCATAACTAACGCCCAGGATCAACAGTGGCAGGGTAAGGGTAAAGAATCCGCATTTATTCAAGCCCTTAGCGAAGCGTATATGTATGTAGTTACAAAATCACAACAAACTACCGTACAAACCCAGCAGGACAAGTCCCAACAGACTGCTGTGCGGCCCACAAATCCACTGTTCCAACTCGAACCCATAAACGCCGCCGTCGCTGAACACATGAAAAAAGACATTGCGATGGCCCAATTAGCTACCCAGTTTATCGGTAAATCAGCTGCACCCCCCGGTACACCTTCAAGCACTCGAAATTACGAGCAAGTATGGGGGGAACGCGCCAACACAGGAAATTACTCAAAAGAAGACATCATTATGGTGTCCGGATCTGGCCCGTGGCGCGGAGTAACAAGCGAGCAAATTGCCCAAACATTTGAAAATCACTATAAACCCTTACTTAATAAGGCAATAGCAGCGAAAAGCTCTTTTCTAGTTGGAAACGCACAAGGAACTGACCAATTAGTTCAAAATTATCTTCAAGAAAAAGGGTACAAAATAGAACAAATTTCCCAAGAATACGCAGTATTTAATCCTGTAGAAAACACCAAAGTTAGTAGCAATTCTATTTCTGCTAATACACAAGTATCAGATAACTCATTAATTTCTAAAAATAAGAGCATTTTTTCATCACAACAAAGCCAACAACCAAATATTGACCAAGCACTCGCATC
Source organism: Nostoc cycadae WK-1 (assembly GCF_002897135.1). Classification (NCBI taxonomy): domain Bacteria; kingdom Bacillati; phylum Cyanobacteriota; class Cyanophyceae; order Nostocales; family Nostocaceae; genus Nostoc; species Nostoc cycadae. Next base: position 234,643 of record NZ_DF978432.1, read on the forward strand.
ACCTGCTCAACCCAAAATGCAGCAGGTTGGAGCGATGGATAGCATTACCCTGCGGATGAAAGCTAATACAGTGCAAAATCTCCAAAACTGGTATATAGCAGCTGAAAAACTTGGTAAATCAGACACATATCTCAATAGAATTCAGGAGGTAACTAATTTATACATTCAAGAAAATATTAGTCTTGAGAATGCTTTTAAGGCAATGGAACAAGACATTAAAGAATTAGAAAAAGTTAATGAGATGACCAGTCTTGCTCAACGTGTAGTTAAGACAATTGGACAAGAGGATATTAATGGCATTATGTCAGTCCAAACAGAAAAATATCAAATTGCTACTCAAACTCAAAACCAAACTTATTTAGTTAAGGATAAAAAAGATAATATTTTGTTATATGTCAAACAAGGAAAGACTCAAGTAAGTAACATTAGTGATGAAACATTACAAGATTTTAAAGTTATGAGCGATCGCATCAATAATGCACTCAAAGATGTCAAAAAAGATTTAGTAGAAAGGTAATTTTACTATGAAAGAACTAATCGAGTTTCCAGTAGAAGGTTTAACTCCAGCAATGCAAGCTTGTCTCCTCAGAGAATTAATCGCACAGCTTAATATACCTGATGAGAAATTTGAAGAATATGCAAAAAATCCTCCAACTGCTGAGGAACGACAAGAGGCTGTGTTAAAGTTAAATTCAGAAATGAATAGAATCAGTGAAATAGCGCAAGAAAAAGTAAAGTTAAGCTCCACAGAAATTGAAACTGTCGATTTTGTTAATCCAGTTAGTCAAGAGTCATCTTTACAGCCCGAAGTAAGTCAGTCTAAAGACAATACAATTGAATCAGACGTTCTAAAAAACTTTACAGATAAAAATGACGACAATAATGGCAACCTAGTAGAAGAGGGTCAACACGATAAAGTGCAATCTTTTATCGCTAATTTACAAATTCAACAATTTGTTATTCCTGTAATTTTAGACCGCTTAAATATATTTGGAAAACCAGACAAAGAGACAGGAAGTATCATTTATAAAAGTGAGACATATACTGCAAGTCTAAAATCAGAAGAAGATTCACAAACTCTTAGCCTTGATAGAAATTCGCCTGATTCAGAAGCAAGCCAAGAAGCACTCCTAGCATCTCGCAATAATAGCTCAGAAAATTACTCTATTATCATCAATAACCTTACCCATAATGAATTTGAACGTTTTAAGGCTCTGTTCGATGAGCAACAAGCACGCTGCGAACAGAACCAACAACAATTCAAAAACCAGGATGCTGTTCAAGAGATAGATTAAATTAAATCAACCCAAAGCACACACCATAAGAAAAAGCTATAAACCCCAAAACTAGCTTGTTATTAAAACTCAAGGGAGTCTTGGGACAAATAATAACCGCAACAGAAAAATAGTAAAAAGACGCAGTAAAGTCAAACAAACTCGTCGGGTTAATAGGTAATCTACCTAACCCGACCAAACATAGCATTACTATTAAAGACCAAACAACAATATTTTCTATCCATCCTAAAAGTTTATTGAAATTCATAAAAAATCGTTTATTACTCCCTAAATTTGATAAATACTATTAAAACTAAAACCGATCAATAAAATTGCCTAGTAAATAGATTGCTTAATGAAAACTACACAAATTACCCAACCACTTTGTAAAAAATTTACAAACAATAATAAAGTTTTTAAATAAGCTAATTAATTTATAGTAACTGTAAAGATTAAGAAATAGCAAAAAGTAAGTGCTATAAGTATTATTATCAGGGACAATACTAAACCAAAACAGTACATAATATGAAGCCTATTAATGTTGTCATCATTGAAAATGAGAACATATCTAGGGTTGGCGCAGCAACCATATTATCTGAAACTGGTAAAATCCAGGTATGTGGCCTTGCGAAATCCGGAAAAGAAGGAATAGAAATTGTTGACCAACAAAAGCCAGATATCGTGGTGATAAATATTGATTTACCTGATATCAATGGCACTGATCTCATAAGTTTAATTAAATGTAAGCACACGTCAATTAAAATAGTTGTTATGACTGCAAATAGCAGTCGAGATACCATTAACGCAGCAATTAGTAATGGCGCAGACTGCTACTACTGTAAAAATAACGCCAGAGAAGAAGTAGGAGAAAGATTCATTGAAGCAGTAATGGCTGCATACAATAACGAATCATGGATTGACCCAACTATTAATCGCATTTTGATTGATAATCTTAGGTCAAATGACACAGCCGATAGAAATTCACTAGATTTGTTAAGTGGTTTCTCTAATAAAGAAATTACAGTTCTCAAATTAGCAGCTGGTGGCATGAAAAATAATGAAATTGCTAATGTCATGTATGTTTCCGAAGGTACAGTCAGGTCATATTTACATAATTCATTTATCAAGTTAGGAGTCAAAGATAGATTAAACGCTATCCGGGAAGCTATCCGCCTGGGAATCCTCAGCTTTGCAGATATGAAAATCGAAGAAGAAGTTACTCAAGCAACCCACACCAAAGTCAAAACCAACCAAAATAGTCAAAAGGATACAGCTAAAACAAGTAATAAGGGATACAAAGGCTGGGTTGCCTAGAAAATTAATCAACTGCAATTATGCAGCCACCTGAATACTTCTTCTGCTGACGGCAAGTTTTAATGATGGCAGCGTTTCTAACATAAATACTACGTGCTACCTTACCTTCATTGGATTTAGCCCAATCGAGAAGCTTTTTATCTTCAGGTTGTAAAATAGCAGTTCCTGAAACCGCCTGCTGAAAAGTTACACTTTCAGCAATAGTTTTGTATGTAAAAACACCAATTGCAGATCCCAAAGCCAGTACAAAACCCAACACTCCCGCTACTTGTGCCAATCGCCAATTACTTACGCCCAAGAGAGGCAATGCCCCACCAGCTTGCTTAGTCATCTTAATTAAATCCTTAGCGGCTTGGGCGATCGCACTTTTTTGTTGTTGTATTGCCACCTTAGAAGCACTATTTAACTTATCATCCACCATGTCAGTCCAACCCACGACAAGCGAGTCAAGCCTACCAGGTAGCTGCTGCAACGCAAATTGGGTTGTACCTAGTTCGGCATATAGGTTAAACAAGGGGTCATCAGGTCGAACACCTAATTTAAGTATCCAATCAGTGACCTCTGCTTTCTTTTCTTCAGAATATTCTGCAATAACTTTTTCAACAACTTTTGCAATATTGGTCATAGGTTGTTTAAACAGTTAATTTAAAACCTCACTGTCAATTTTGGTAAAGTACTTACCATTCTTCAGATTCAATATCTTCATTTACATCAAAATTGGAAGAATTTTGTTGATTTGCACCTACAGAAGCTAGTTCTGTACAGTTCTTACTTAGCCCTAAATAATTAGAAGCAATAACATTAGAAACAATAGAATTCTTAAAACTCTCTATCCAGTTGAATACTATAGAACGCTGAATAGTATTAAGAGGGGAGTCAGTTTCAATAAGTTGAGCATAGGATAAACCAGTATCCTCAAGCAACTGGTAAAAGTCGTTATGCAACCCGCCCAAAACTAGCTCCAAGCCATTTAATTTTTTAATATCAGCTTGGAATTTACTACCTTCATAGTATCGAAATTGCTTGCCAAAGTAATAATTTTTGATAACAACATAGTCAACTTGACTACCAAAATGCTGGTATAAATCCTCAAGATAATCTTCAACACAGTCTTTACGATGTGATATCGGGTGCAAGAAAGTAACGCGATATCCGAGATGGTTAAGATTTCCTATCAGTGAAACATCTTTATCAAAAAACTTGAACTCCTGATGGTTTTGACCTGGCATATCTGTCAAAATTACATCAATATTTGGAAATATTTCTAAGTCTAGTAATAATCTATCCGAATCACCCCTAGACAATCCCAAATGGTTTATTTCAAAACCTTTTGTTTTATACATCGATAGCTTGTTACGATAACCGTGGTAGAAAACACGCGCATTGCAATTACTTTTCAAGTACAATTCCAGCAAGAGCCTAGAAACTGTGGACTTACCCACACGAGCATCACCCGATGTAATTACAAAACGCTTTTTAAACATAATCAACCAAGCAAACTATTCAATTAAGCAGCTATATCTTGAGATGGTAAATTTGCATCTTGGTTTTTAGCTTTTTCTTTTTCTTCGTTTTCTCTAAGCTCTTTAGACTTTTCCACAACTGCTGGATAGTAACAGTCATCTGGTTGTATATCAAAACCCAATAAATTAAATGCTGGCTTAATTTGCGCTTCAAACTCAGCAAGCCAAGATTTAATTCTTGACTTAATTACAATATTTGTTTCTTTATGAGTCTGTCCTTCATTAAAGGTTAAAGCATGGCGGTCAAGAAAGTCATAAGACTTGTAGAATAAATCTGGCATTACAAGTTCTATTAGACCTTCTGCAAGCATATTCTGACGTAGGGAAGAGTCATTATATCGCTCAAACTTTTCTTCTTCACCATGAAACAGATTTTTGACAACAGTATAATCTACTTGGTCTTTACAAAGTTCACGAAGTTTTTCTAAAACATTGATAGAGTCAAGAACTCTACTAATCACTGAAACCATTGTCACTCGACAATTAATTTCAGTTTTCAGAACTTCAAAAAATGCAAGCTCTTTGACATAACTTTCAAAGAAACCTCCAGATTGCGCAGGTAAGTCTAATAATGTGATAGGACAATCACTCTCATCTAGATTAATTAATAAATCGTCAGCACCACCTCTATGAAAAATATCAATATAACGTATTATAGGGCGGTAATCTTTTTGAAAATATCTTTCTATTTGGGGATTTCTCAAGTCAGCTTCATAAGCAACACAGGGTAAATGTTTATTAATGTAAAGTTGAAATATTGCTCGTGCAAAGGTACTTTTACCCACGCCACCTTTATCACCTGTTATAATTATCAGTCGCTTTTGAGGCTTATCATTAGTATTGGAGGAAGTATTGTTTGACATGGCTGGTTGTTCTTTATTTTTTCTGGTCATAATATTATTTACAAAGTAACTAAACTTTGTTGTGTTAGATTAATGTCAATCTAAAATTTTAATTTGTAAACAAAAATCAATAAATTAATGAAATAAAAAAATCAGCAACTATATTGCTCAAGAAAATTTTCCTAATTTATTTTGAATAAACTACTTTGAGTATGCAACCTCTCGCTCAAAAAGCCAAGCAACAAAATTCCACATTAAAACAACATTTGTTGATATGTAAATTAGTCATAAATTTTATGTCGTTTAAAGTAACTTGACTTTCAAAAAGGGCATTATGATATTTTGATCGGAAATAATCTATGAGTGAAGTACGAGCTGATTATGATGGTGCTTGGAAGGAAGGTGTAGAACAATATTTTGAAGCGTTTCTTGCATTTTTCTTTCCAGAGATTCAAGCAGAAATTGACTGGGAGAGAGGCTATGAATTCCTTGAGAAAGAACTTCAGCAGTTGGTGAGAGAATCTGAAATTGGTAAACAATTCGTCGATAAGCTAATCAAAGTTTGGCTAAAAGATGGAAAGGAAACTTGGTTGCTTATTCACCTGGAAATCCAAAGCCAAGTAGATACCAACTTCCCTAAACGGATGTTTTCTTACCACTACAGAATCTTTGACCGTTATAACCAAGAAGTTGTTAGCTTGGCAATTCTGGGGGATAATCAAGCCAACTGGCGACCACAAGAGTATAGTTATGGTCGTTGGGGATGTCGCCTTAGTCTTCAATTTCCCATTGTCAAGCTACTGGACTATGAATCTCGTTGGTCAGAATTAGAACAAAGTGATAGTCCTTTTGCCGTTCTGGTGATGGCGCACCTGCGGACACAAGCGACAACTCAAGATTTAGCAGGCCGATTGCAGTGGAAGTTGAGCTTAATTAAACGAATGTATGAGTTAGGCTATAGTAGAGATAAAATCCAGCAAATCTTCCGGTTGCTAGATAGATTAATGACTCTACCACCGGAGTTAGACTTAAATTTCAAAGCAGAATTGGAGCGTTTTGAGGCTGAACAGCAAATGACATACATGACAAGCATAGAACGCATAGGTATAGCAGAAGCTACCCAGAAATATATTGCTCAAATCCTAACAATTCGATTTAAAGATGTTTCTACTGAATTAGTAGAAACATTAAATAAATTATATGATATTGAGTTATTGAATCAATTGTTAGAAAAAGCAGTAACTACAGGTTCAATATCTGAGTTTGAGCAACAATTAAGTCAGGAAGATACAGATACATAGTGTTAAAGTTGCACGGAACGCTGACCGTATAGTCATAAATTCTAACTACCAGCTAACTTTTTTTGCTTTCAAATACAAATTAATTCCCCAATCAAATCTGCTGCCCGCTTTCCATATTTTTGTTGAATAGCATCCCTGTACGGCAAGCAATCTTCACTTAAAAAGTCGCGGATAAATAGAGAAAAATTAAATCCTCTTTTCGAGTCCACGTAGTCTGCTAATTCAATATGAAACAACGATTTAAATTCATCCTCTCTTTGTTTGAGTGCTGAATATTTAGTTAAATTGTTGGCTTGGAAGATTGGTTCAACTGCTTGATTAAACAGTTTTTCCATTAAGATATCTTTCATATCTCCTTCTATATTTTTGTACCAAATTTTACTCACAAATTAATAACTTCTGTAAAGCTGAATCACCTCTTTTTGTGCAGTTAAAATCTAAAATAACAAACATCTTCCCGCCTGATGTCCCTCATCTTTCCCAAAATTTTTCGCTTTCCAACTCCAAGGAAAACGGTAGACACCCAGGATTGGCAGTCGCCCACTCCTTAGCTTCTGCAATTAGAGTTTCGTTACCGGAATCGAGGTAGAATTGCATTTTGGCACGTTGCTCTAAGCGATCGCGTTCCTGAGTGCTGAGAATATGTCCCGTGATTACGCAGTATTGGCGCACCTTAGCCCTAGCTTGGGTTAAAGACATTAGCCGTAGTTTTGTCACTCGCTTGAGTTCCTCGATGCGGTAGGAAACATCAGCAGCCTCTCCACCAACAGATGCACCCTGCAAGCCGTTGTTGGCGTTTTGGAGTGGTAGCTCTGGTGGAACCACATCAGGTGTTAAATCACCCTTGGATGCACTCTGTCGCCCATTGTTGGCAATTTCCTGTGGTGGTTCTGGTGCAACCGCAGCAGGTATGGAAACTACACCCTGCCCGTTATCCTCCGTATTAGATAAGTTTTGATTATCAACTTTTGACAACGTGCCGGAGCTACAGAGGTATATAAAATCCTGATGAGAACTGAATTCATTTGATTGTAAAATATTTGTATGAACTGAATTCTCTAATTGATTGCTGGTTTTATTTGAATTAATTTCGGCAGTATTAGAAGAATTTATGAATTCCAGATTTTCCACAGGCCAGATGACAGCTGAGTGTTCCTGAGAAACGTCAGGTTGTTCAACTACCTCTGCTGACTCCAGCCCTTGGGGGGCTGTAGCAGCAGGAGGTAAACAAAAAACCTTCATGTAGTAAAAATGCCCGTAATTATCGATTTTACTGGGGCTTCCAACATTTTGTTTTGAAAATGAGTTTTGAAAACTATTAAATTGCCCGTTCTCGCTTGATTGATAAGGGTTTAAGCTATTTTCTGCCCAAGGGTCTAAAATGTAGCGTGTGGGATGCCACAAATGTAAGTGCTTTTGTAGTGTCTCTTGAGAGACAGTTTTGTTAAAGCGGCGTTTATACTCAGCACGTATAGCTTTTGCCCGTTCAGTAGCCCCTGCTGGTAACCCACTATCCCACTCTATTGCTGTTACTACTATCTGGATGCGTCTTTGGGCTTGTTGGCTACGTTCCCAGTTCTGCTGGTGGCGGCGGTCAAATAAAATTACGTTATCTTTGGGTTGATCAATCCTACTAACACCTGCTATGGCTTCTGCAAATGTGTTGGCGAATGTACCCAACAGCCGTTCGGGATAACTAACGTATGCACTGTACCATTTGTTACGAATTGTGCATTCTACCCAATGCCGTACTCTAGCTTCGATTTCATGTTGGTGTCGGCAATATTGCTTATAGCCAGGGGCGTTAATTGCGGTGGAGACGCAAAATTCGACTAATTTATCGCCTCTTAAGTCTAGAAAGACGATTCCGTAGCCTGCAAAAATCTGGAGGAGGGTGTTTGTTTGTCCTTGTCCCGTCCAACCGATCGCAATTGTTTCTTCCCAGTTGGCACGCCACTGTGCAGCATCAGCAGACTCTTGCTTACGATATCTCTCCCGTGAAATTTGTTTTTTGGCTTTGTTCGCTACCCGTTTTAATTTGGTTAAATCTTGCCGACTGGCTGCGCGATCGCAATAGTCGAGGAAGATAGAAACTGAGTCACTAATTGGTTGTAGGTCATCATCAAGTAAAAATGACCCACTACCCGGTTGCATGGGACAACGGATGGCTTTGTAGTTGGTTATTTGTTTGGCACTATATGGTTTAGTGTTGGGGAAGATTTCTAAGTGTCCTTGGCGCAGGATAAAGCCTGCATTTCTCAAAGTAATTTCTAAGGCGCAAGCTACGGCAAAGGTAGGCAGGGGAGATGCAAAGTTTAAAATCAAGTGATAACCACCACTAAAGCTGGACTGGAGAATGACGATATCGACTATGCCAATGTCCTCTAGTGCGGCTTTGATGTGATTTATAGATTCAATGTTATGGTAGTCGCCACAAAAGTCTAAATCGATTGTGGCGTAACGGGTTGTGTTGTCAAAACGCAGACCTACTAATTTTGACTTATCTTGGTGCAGCTTCCACAGTTGGGAAGGTTGCAGGTAATGATCGATAGTACGCCATGCTGGTTTCGCACCTTCTACTAAAGAAGGGGCAACTATCGCCCCAAATGGATGCCAAAAACGCTCTACGTAGCGTTTACCCAATGATTCTGAGGGCAGGTGGGGTTTGATTTTCTTTTTTGCAGGCTGTGAAAGACTTAATTGGGGCCTGTTATCAACATCTGCCCCGAAATCTTCTTGGAACATGAGTGACTGTCCTGATGGTTTTAGTGCATCAGGTAGCCTCGCTGTTAGTCAAAATGTGTTAGCCTAAATTTGAAATTTTTGTTTTATTAAGAAGCGGTTGGTTATCCGCTTGTTGGAGACGACTGGTAATCGTCTCGTGGTTGAAAGCAAACAGAGGCTTATACTTGTTTAGGCTTAGACATACGTAGGCTTAGGCTAAGATTTAGTCCAACACGCTTCACCAACAACAATGCGGCTACCCAACTTTTTTTTGAGAGCTATTTAAATACGTCAGTTCTAGCGAAGTTGTGACTAAATCTAGAAAATAGTTTTGGAATAAGAATGCAAAGCTAGTAACACCTAAAAGTGTCACCAAAAACTGGCAAAGTTTAGTACAATTGGTGAAGATGAAATTACACTTCACCAACAAATTTAAAAACAAAAAACAGTCAAATATATTCATACGAGTTCAGCACCCAAAAAATGAACCCGTACTGCAATCAGTATTGAGATGCTAATCTATTAGGTAACATTAAATTGTAGGATAAATTCTCCGCTAGATTAACTGCTCACAGCTACCTATGCAGCACGAACATTACCCTTTTTTCTATTTGTAGATACTTCCATTGCTTTCATTTGGCTCTTATAGTCCTCCCAAGTTTTTTCAAATACGTCAGATTCATACATCCGCAATAAAACCTCCTCTTTATCAGTTAAATTTGGGAGTTTTAACAACTCAGCTAAAGATACCTGAACTGGAAAAACATCCCTAAACTTTTCCATTAAGTGAAGAATTCTTGCTCTCTGTTCAGCAGATGGTTCATCTTGCAACTCCGCATCAATCTGTCTCGGACGTAGATTCACAATTTCTAGGTTCATATTTACTAAATTCCTCAATCCAAAGACAACAAATTCATTAGTTATACCTATAACACGCCCCACAATTTCCAACTCTGTCCGCAGTCTTTTCTTAAATTGATATACTTGACCAACTTGGAAACGCCGAAACGGATTGCGATCGCCATTCCGCATCCAAGCGATACCATCACTTATACTACCTATCTCGTCTGCTTCAATCAGGTCTATAACCTGGTCACAGATATCTTGATTGCAAACAAACTTGTAAGCTGCATCAATACTCCGGTTAAATTCCGCCTCCAGTGCCACAACTGCCTTAAATTTTTGCAAATCACGTAATTGAGAAATATATTCAAATACTTTCTTACCCTTGTGATAACTGCCAACACTTATCCTTAGATTCTCCGATACCTCCCGAATCACAGGTTTACCTTTTTTTAATTGAGAGGTACTCTCATCTATCGAAGTGTTCAAATTTGAATACTTCGATTCATTCAAACGACGAGCGCTTTCCCGTTGTCTTTCTTTCGCTTGGGGACGAAGTACGCTCTCCCAGTACTGCCCTTCGTGAAATTTCTGGTAATGAGTCTTCCCGCCTTCCCGGTGGAGATTAAAATCAAGCACTAATTTCAAATCTTCTTCAGGCGAACTAGACTCGACAAATTCTACTTTCACAGCAGAAATTCCCAACTGGCGGGCTATCTGCAATCGGCACTTACCTGCCAAGACCACATTTACACCAGTACGTGCAGTTACCTTTAAAGATTCCAGAATCCCTTTTTCCGAGATACTTTTTTCTAAAGCTGGACGAACCTCATTTTCACCGTATATTTCTATCAGCTTCGGATGAACAACTAACTCCGCAGGAGAAATATATACAATTGCCGGATTATGCACCTCAGACATATTGATACTCCGGGTCACAAATTGCCTAAAAAAGATAAGTTCAATTTTGAAAAGCTTAAGCAGAAAGTAGAAAAACTCAAGCAGCAGGACTGATGGCACTTTCTCCAGTGGATGAAAGTGCTATTATTAGAAAATAATTAATTTTTGTAAATAATGAACAATTAATTATCAAACAATCTCCCGAAGAGAATTTTCGCAGTAGAAAACTATTATTATTAACCCATTTAAAACCAATTTCATTGAAGAGATATTTTTTGGTGTTATTTTTGGGAAAAATACATCTACCGAAAGAAAGATTTGTAAAACTGGCTAAACTCATGATATGATGTCTCTAGTTAATTAAATTGACAAAACAATGTTCCGCCTTGTTTTACTAACAAGTGGGCTTGTTTTCTCCTCAAAGCCCTGTTTGCACCAGGGCTTTGGGTGGGTTTTTAGAAAAAATGAACGCTACAAAAAGAGTATATCAGGCTTTATTCCATTTGGCAAAATTGTACAGTAAAGAGGGGTAAATTTTTAGATGCCTCATCTTCAGATATTAAATTCTCTTGAAAAACAAGCACTAGAACACATAGCGGCAACGAGCAGCGATGAAGTTAGCAAAAGAGCGAAAATTCTGCTAGGGCTAAACGAAGGCAAAAAATATGTAGCTTTAGCCCAAGAGATTGGTGTAACCGAAAACTCAATAGCAAAGTGGAAGAAAAGATGGACATCAAGTACCATCTTGTCAGAAACCCAGGAGTCGGCGATCGCAAAAGCTAATGAAGTATTGGGTGTCAACGTAGGCAGACCTAAGAAGTGCAAAAGTACAGAGGCAAGCAAAATTGTCGAAATCAGCGAATGGAGCAAGAACCGAAAACCGAGTCGCTCAAAGCACCACTACCATATGCAGGTAGCAGAAGAAGCCGCTAGGAGAGGTTTACCAACACTATCGCCAAGAAGTATAGGACGCATTTTAGAAGCTCAACCTTAATAGAAAGAGTCATCAAGCAAGTATTATCCTATCCCAAGGGAGTAGTTTTGCAATCCCAGTTTTTACCGAGGCTTTTCACCAAATTTTAATTCTAAGCAAGCATTTCCACACACTCGACCACTTGAGCAGAGGTCACTTGTTGCGCGATCAGAAAGTCAACGAGTCCATCAAGTTTTTTACGGTTGTAGACGGTAGAATAGCCTTGGATTCGGCGTTCTTTGCAGAACTGTCGCAGCTTCCGCGCGCCTAAATCCAAAAGCTTCTTCCTTTCTTCCTTAACGTCTATTAGCACAAGCTGCCTAGCTTCATCCACAATCTTAGTTTCAACAACTGGCGGCGCAGTTTCAATAATGGAAGATTCTGGTTTAGAAAATTCTTCCCGAACAGAAACAGCACCAACACCAGTCAAATCCCCATGAGTTTCCAAAACTGGCAACTCTTCAGAAATCACCCCAACGCTATTACTAACTTGAAGTGATAGTGATTGAGCAGGAACAAATATCACATAGAAGATTGGGAAGACCATCAAAAACAACTCGATTGGAAACAAAACATCGTTAACAGATTGCACAAAAGGCGATATTGCAAAAGCAGACATAATGTGATTCCTCCATGAATTACTGATGGGCGGCGTTATAGCGACTTACCACCCAGTAGCGGGGGAAACCCCCGTACTGAGTGAAAGCTTTTATACGTATCCCAACTGATAGCAGGAGGAAGGAGGGTAAATTGCCTTTTTAAGCAATTAGATGAAGTAAGTTTTCCAAAATTTGCAGTTGTTAAATTGGAGAAATTACCAGTTCAAGATACAGAAATTGCAAAAATGCGAAATGCGATTTTTCCGGCTTGTACTCGCAGCTTTTAGAAACTTCCTTATTCATCTCAGCACTCCAGATTTTTTACTCTTAAGGTAGTTAACGTAGCTAACCAAGTTGTAGTTATATCTGAGTTCTTGAGGAACGAAAGTTGAGTAAGGATGCAGTGATACACCATCACGGCGAAAGCGATGACAGGGCGCATATATATCAAAAAAGATAGATATTTCATCTCCATCAACTTCGATTTGAGCTATGCCCTTGAGTTCCTTTGCAAACTCTAAAACTCGTCCTGATGCTACATAGTCAAAGACCACTACATTTCGAGTACGGAAATACTGGATGTAAGAAAGAAGTGTTGCTTCCATACCAAGCTCAAGCAGTCTGTCAGAATGTTTAAGCAAGATACCAGAATAAGAAAAAGAAAACTTACGGTTAGCGTATTCATCCCACAAGATAAGATTGCCGTAAAATTTGTAAATATTCGCTTGATTGGACGATATTTCTCTATTTAAATTTTCGACAACAGCATCATCTTCAAATGGAAACAACGCCTTACGTTCATCCCATTGTTTATCTGGACAGCAACCATTTTCAAACCATCCATGTGGATGAATCCCACAAACAATATTATTGGCACCATGCAGTAACTTACACCCAGCACATACTCGCAAATAGCAAGAACTAAATTCTTCGCTATTAACTACATTAATATAGCGCCGATGTATATCTAAATGCTCCTCTAAAGCTTCACAAGGTAAAGGTTTATATGAGGAGAAGGTTTGTCCAATTAATCTGTCTGGATCTGTTTCATCATAGATTACTGCCAAGTCGTCAATTTGGTGAGAACGTAGTTCTTCGTAAAGTACGAATTTCCGATATGGTTCTTCCTCAAATCTACAAATAACCAAGCACTTTGAATCAGGATTTCCCTCAAAATTCATCACCGTGTAAGTGTAAATTGAAGGCAGACAATCAAAATTTTCAAAGCTCTCAGTTTTTGTTAGTACAAGCGGTTTTATGTCAGCTATTTTTGCAGTTTCTCTACTCGAATTAGTTTCCTCCGATTCTTCAACAATGCTGAAGAAAGCACCGCCCAAGGAAGCAAAAATAATTCCGGTAAAGCCCAATACAATAGCACCAGTGCCAATATAGGCAATTTGTTCAGAGCGTTCTTCCTCAACTATTGGGAATCCGCCCCTAGCTAAGTACAATAAGCCCAAACCAGAAAAAGTTGCTACAGTGCCTAAAGCAATAGCAGCCAAAGACACCATTCCAAAAGCAGCATTAAAGTTCCTCAAGCAATTAAACGCAAACTTCTTCAACATAATTCATCCCTCCAAAATGCAGGTCACAAGGTTTTTAATTACTCTCGCCCCGGCACAAATTGGGATTTGCTGAGAACTACGCTACTAACCTAACCCTTACTCTATTAACAATTCCAAAACTATTTAATAGATTCGTAATAGTTAATTTTCAGTCTCAGTAGTAGTTTCATTCCCAATGGTGATAGCAAGATTCGAACTTGCTTTGTTGCTTAAAACAACAATCTAACCGAATTGGAATATCACCAAAAAACAATATATAGAAATCACATATCTACTTTCCAAAAGTCCAAGTATTAGTTTCGTTTAACTCCAATTCTTCAAAACAGTTAGCAAAACCCGTAAAATGGAAACATCTTAGCGGCATTCGAGATATTAATAGTAAAGAAAAATTTTCTAGTTTAGCCAACTGTTGTAATCTCAATAAATCGTCGCTAAAACTATCGCTAACAAAGTGCAATCTATCAAAATTATCAATCACAAGTAGCCTATTTAATCCATTAGATAATTCGGTTACTATATTTTGCCAATCCTGCTGGTAGTACAAATCAAAACTCATAGGAATAACATCAAAGAGATGAGCCACACTAAAAGGATATTCAAGATTGAGATAAACAGACTTTAAAGTAATATCTTTTAGTAAACAATTTTTCACAGTAAAAGTCTTACCAATATCCTGTTTACCCCATAAAGTAACATTCTCGCCTGCATTTATTTTACCAATCAACCAAGTATATTCTTTATAATGTAACATTACTATTATCCTTTAGAGAAACTACAATTGGTTTGAGATTAAATGTATGATTTTTTGATTGTGTGTTTCTAAACTTTTTCTAGAAAATTGGTTAGATACAATAAAATTATCTAATAAAAAATCAGGTGATTGTGAAAGTCTTAATAGCACACCATCATCACCACTACTGCGATGATAGTAATGTACAACAGGTGATTGGATAACTGTCAAATTATCGTTACGAATTGCTCTTCCTGTAACTAGCCCATCCATGATAAATTTAGCGGCAGCAGCTACATTATCACTATCTCGTGCAAAATTTTTGAGATACCAATGAAATTCAATCCACACTGTACTATCTAAATAAAATTCACATTCACTAACAAATTCACCAATTAAGTTTGTCCAGTACTTCTTAAGTTCAGCACTAGCTTGCCAACTCGACCGTGCCTGGTTGATAATTTCGTTCATACAAGGGGGTAAAGGCATGGTTAGTTCAAATATCATCTTCACTGCCACCTTTAAGGTTATTTAAAAATTCTTCGACAACGTTTCTAAATTTCTTGTATGACCTACCATCTTGACGAGATAAATTGAATACCGCTTTGACAATTTCATCAAGTTGATAGCCCTTTTGATGCAAATTCATAATTGAGTTTCTTGCTTCTTCGTCAAGCTGCACCTTAAAACTAAAACTGCCCTCAAAATCAGTCTTAGATTGCTTATTTTTAGTAGCAGTAGTGGCTTTAAATGTGATTTGAATCATAAAATAAACTTTTAGCTCATGATATGCTTCAAAAAGCATTAATCATTTTATGCTTCAAAAATCAGCTTCAAAGTAGAAAAACAACTGTTTTGGCGTAATATCACATATTCCACAGGTGCGCTTGTAAATACGGGTAGATATAGCGTAGATGACACCAGGGCAAGCTAAACAGTTTAGTTTCAAATCCAGGGAAAATTAAAAATTGTTAACAGGTTGATCCCAAAAGATGTTAACAAGTTTATATTTTAGCGAGTGTAAGCTGTTAACAAGTTTATGACTGACCCAATAGCCAAAGGTGGGCGAGGCCACAAAGCCCCCTACGAAACTACCCACGTCAGGATTGCTGAGGGGATCAAACCTGTTGTAGAAAGGCTTAGTGCCGTTTACCGTCAAAAATTTTTTGGCAATACAAACCCAGACTGCAATGGAGCAACTGAAGTAATAGAACGAGTAGAAGCTGCGTTATCACCAGTTGTACCGACCGTTGAGAATTATCAACAAGTTTGCACGCGCTACTTGGCATCGTTGCAGCTAGAGGAGCAAGCACCTGAATACAAAAAAGCAAAACAGCATATTGAGGCATTTATTCAAGAGTTAAAAATGGCGAGATTGTCACTGACTCCATCTTTGAAGAAGATGAATGTTGAAGCATTGCAACTATTGCGTCAAGAATTTAAAAATAATTGGTTGAGTTTCTTTGAAGCAATCTCAATCGAACCTGGGTATTTTCAGACCTTTGAAGAATTATTACAAGCTTTAGAACGAGAAATGGCTGTACCGTATGGGGATTTAGAATCTCATGAAAAAGATTTTCTTCGTGGTTGGGATGAGGTTTATAGCAAAGCGTGTGCTGAGGCTGACCGACGAAAACACGGGGCAAGTTCTAACTTCAACTGGTTTGAGCAGTAGTAGGTGTTCAACAAAAGGGACAAACATGGTAAATTTAGAACTTAATGATGAACAATTAAACATAATTTCAAAAGCTTGCGAACTTCTATCTCGAATTTACATGGGACAACTTGAAGAAGTAGCTTTGTTATTTTCTGAGTTGCCAGATGAGCAATATCAAGAATTAGTTGATACATTAAAATCACTCAAGTCTATTATCAAAGTTACATCAAAACAATCAAACTCTGGAATCAGAGATGAAAATATCCCAGAAGTAGCTCGTCACGCTTACGATATTCATCAAGTAATCCGCCATTATTTAGCTCGGAAACACTTTCCCCAAGGTGGTGCTGCTGTTCATTTTGATTCGCCTAATGCTTACGGAAGTCTGTCTCTACCAACAATTAGTGAATAATTTTTTCAAATCAAATTGGTATTAATTTTTGACTGAGTTTAGTTGTTTTATTCAGTAAAATATTGCTAAATATGAAAGATATTTTAATAAAATTTAGTAAGTAATATTTTAACTCTACTTTCCTTGTTAGACGTAATCTTCAAATTGGAAAATACCGTTGTAAAATTGGATATAAAGAAGCAGCAATTGCCTCGAACTTATCACCATCTGGATAGGGGCGAGAAATTTCTTCACCGTCTTCGTTCAACCATTCTTGCTGTATTGGAGTATACTCAAGCGATAGAATAGCATTTCTCCACCAGCCAGATAATGCTAGATGTTCACTCCCCCAAAATAGCCGAAAATCAACCTTATTATTTCGATAAAATTCATTAACAGGATTAGCATAAGGACGGTTTTTCGGATCAAAGGTTTCGGTAAAATAACCTTGAAAATCAATTACTAAAAGCCCTTTTTCAATTTCTGCTGTCAATTTAAAGCGAGAATGTAAATAATGAGCAGATAAGATTTTAGCGGCTGTTAATTCAAATTCTATAGGTAAAGTAGATAAACTCATTAATTAATAATTTCCTTGAATAACAATGCGAAGATTATTGAAAAACTGATGCCTTGGATAAAAACTGTTTATTACTGAATTTTTTAATGTTTACTCAAGTCCTACAGTATCTCGTTTGGGTTTGCGTTGCCCAACACGCCCCGAAGACTTTTTAGTGGTTTTAGGCATTTCCTGTTGAGTTGCTTTTTCATCTAGTGTCTTCTCTTCTAATGTGGGAGTGCCGATAATATTTGTCTTTAGTGGTGCTTCACTAATTGAAGAATCAGCAAGTTTTGTTTTCTTACGAGTTTGTTTTTTCTTGGGTGCTGGCTCTATAGAGGTTTCATCTGGTGTTGTTGAAGTCGTTTCATTATCGCTCTCCCTGACAGGCTTTTTACGAGTTCGTTTCGCTGGAGACGATGGTTTGTCAGATTTTGGGGGCGGTGCAACTACATCATTATTCCCCTTGGATAAATCCACCGCCGCTTTTGGTACAGAGGTCGAACCCATACCTATCTGTAGCAAATGCCACAAATGTTCACGGCGACTTTCCATGTAAGAGAGTTTTTGCTCCCCCTCAGTGGTATCCAAAGCCATACGTTCACATTGGGCTAGTGTGAGCGTATGTTCATGCAGTCGTTCTAAACTCAAAGTATCGTGACCATCATGCAATGCTGCTGCTACAGCCCGGATAAGCCAGTCCTTGAGTACCCCAACACAACCAATGGAACGCTCATAAAAGTAAAGCCAATGCTGCATCAACTCTTTGACATCAACATTCAGAGGTACTTGCATCAGCAGTGCCAATAATGCTGCTTGAAAATCCTGGCGGTCTTGTTCATTTTGATATAAATAACGCGGAAAATGAATATCCAGTCCCCGCCGAGATGCTTGACCACTTAAATTGCGGAAATTGAGCAGTTCATAAGTCCCAATCAGAATATGTAGCACCCCCGTAACATTGGTCATGGACTTAATCCAGTCCAACTGGTCTAAAAGCTTACCAGCACTTGCACCAGTCCCAATCTTCATTAAGTGCTGTGCTTCATCCAAAATCACTGCCCGTACACCACGCTTGGTCATTGCCTCTTCTAATGCGTGACGCAGTTCAGGCGAATCATTAAACTGGGCTGTTTTAGTCCGCCCACGCCCTTTCTTCTCCCAAGTTTGTTCCGCGTCAATATCTATCAGCATCCGCCGCTCATAGAATGGTTCTCCCAAAAGTTTCAGTGCAGTGCGGTAATAATCTGCTCGATTAAACACCCCACCATCCGGTGGTCGTGTTTCTAACAGCAATAACGGTATTGGGGGCCCAGAGCCGTTACGATAGCTCAATGAATTGGAAACACCGGGTAACTGTTCGGGTACATTCTCATTTAACCGTTTAGCAATCTGCCGAATCATTGTTGTTTTACCCACACCGCTTGGCCCATAAACCAACACATGAGCAAATCCGGCGGGTTCTCGAATCGCACGCATTAACAGCATATCTACCCGTGCTAACTGGGGATGTAAAACTGCATACTCCTTAAACTGAGTCAGTTTCGACTGTATTTCGCCGTTAAGATTGTCGGTTAAAAAATTGTCCATTAACGGTATTCCCCTAGTATCGGCAGTCGTGTGAGATCCAACAGTTCAACGTTGTTTTGCAGTAGTGGCAATTGTTCGTCATCTTGACTGTGTGCTTCTATCTCCGGCTCAAGAGTGCTGACTCTTGGGAACTGGGGTACACTTTCCTTATTGGGTGTTACATTCTCCAGCACCCCAACCGCTTCCAAATCCCGTAAACGTTGCATGAGTAAAGTTTCATGCTCTTGCACCGCCGCGATGAAGTCGGCAAGGCGTTTGGCAGAGATATTTGTACTCACAGCATTACGCTTATCTTGTTGTCTAATTTCTTGGGCTGCTAACAGCACTTCTTTCTCCGTGCGTCCGGCAAAGGTGCTGTAATACTGGGAGATACATTTGACCCATCTTCCCTCCAGGTACGCATAAGCTACACCCATGTCAAAAGGGTCATAGCGCACACTGACTTTGGTTTTTTCGACAACTGGATTGCGGAAAGCATCGTTCCAGTAATAAAGATAATTAACTTTAATTCCCTGTCCCGGCTGGACTTTAGCATTACCTTTGGGTGTGCTAGGGCGTGTTGCCATGAGGAAGTCTTCGTTGTATGCAATGCGTCGGTGTTCCCTTTCCCCTGTAGCAACGATTGCGTCGGTATAAACTTGTAATGGTGTCTCACCCAAGGAATCATGTATGCTCGTGTCATAAATGGTGTATGCCCACTCACACAAGTAGGTATATAAATCTACCAACGTCCAAACGGCAAGTTGTTTGGGGTCAACAACTTTGGTTAATTGACGTGGCTGCTTACTGGCTTGGGTGTTGCCGAGTAAGTTAAAGATAAATTCTGTATTGGTTGTACCGAATAATCGCTCAACTACTGAGCCAAAACGGGGCTTACCACCAGGACGAGTCT
This sequence comes from Nostoc cycadae WK-1, assembly GCF_002897135.1. Classification (NCBI taxonomy): domain Bacteria; kingdom Bacillati; phylum Cyanobacteriota; class Cyanophyceae; order Nostocales; family Nostocaceae; genus Nostoc; species Nostoc cycadae. The sequence goes on from NZ_DF978432.1 coordinate 254,317, forward strand.
TTTTAATGCAGTGGTAACGTGCTAATAAGGTATCAAAGTAAACGCTATGAAATTCCTTGCCGCCATCTACAACTACAGATTGGGGAAAACGACCCTCACGCTGAACACACAACCTTAGTGCCATCATGCAAGACCTGTAAGAAGGTGGGTCAAAGGTGAGATAAACTGCTAATATGCGTCTGGAGTAGGCATCAATCAGTAATGTCAACCAAGGTCGTCCTAAGTTCCGACCAGTCACTTGGGAGCGTAATTCAATGTCAAGCTGGGTGTGGTCAAGATGGCAGATAGCAAAGGGTCTGTCTCCATGCCTGGGTGTAGTTTTAGCTAGTTCTAAAACAATCGGTTCTGTTGCGTATGCAGCTTTTGCCCCTTGGCGTTTTAAAGTCTGCTCATGGATGGGACGCTTTTTTAGCCGAGTATAAAATGTGCGCTGACTCAGTGGGGTAATGTTGGCAGCACAGCAGGCTCTTGTATAGGCGCGATAAACGGAAGCGGCGGGAGCTTGTCTTGGTGTCTCGAAGTGTTCGGTAATAAATTGATCTAATAATTTGCTTGCATCTGTTGGTGCTTTGGGTAGGCGATTTCCTCTACTAGCGGTACGTGGCAGTAACCCAACATAACCGCAACCAAAAGTGGCTTCGGCTTCCCGAAACTGTTTGACCCATCGAGACAAGGTGCTTTGAGGTATGTCCTTATATATGTCTGTGCGGTGCTGGAAATATGCTTGTACTAGATGAAATCTGTGATTAGCTCTTTGTAGATCCGTAGGCGAGGCAGCATCCATCAATTCACGCACTTTTTCATTGATGGTTGTGTGTGTTTCTGAAGTATGAATGTTGATAGTGCCGCTATCAAATAATTGCAGAAAAAATGCTGTGGGCAATTGCATTGGTTGCCCAACTTCGGGTAAAAGTGTGGTTGTCTTCTCACCCAAGTTAACTAAAGTCCAAAGTTGTGCGTCCCAGACTAATAAGGTATTGGGCAAAAGTGTTGTGGGCGAGATGATTTGTTGATGATGCCCAGTTGTCCCTATAGCTAAATGTGTATGAGCAGTATGAGTTTGTTGGTCTGTCCATAATTGAACTCGCCAATGTTCCACTAGGGGAACTGCATACAAGTCTACGTAGACTTGCTCTGTGGCAATCATGGCGTAGATATCGTTAGCACGTACTCCAGGTATGCTTGCAAGTGTGGCGGCAATGGTTGTTCCTGGGGTGGCTTGAACTGCTGAAGAGATTTGTTCTGTAATGGAGTGAGGGATATTGGCACTGAACCTAAAGTAATCTTCTAAAAACATTAGGTTCTGAGTGAATACGGGATTTAGTTCGGTATCGGTGCGAACGTGGTATGTGAGTCCATAAGATGCGGCGTAAGCTTCTCCTGGTGGGCAATGCCAATGACCAGTTTCAGTTTTTTGGTAGCGTGAGGGGTATTTTTGGGCTAGTCGTTTTAATTCGGTTTCGGTTTTCCATTCTTCCCATGCTGCACCCGTCGTCCGCAGCACGAAGAAGTCTGGGGTATGGTAATGACCTATTTTTCGTCCGTTTTGGTTTTGGTACTGAATTTTAAATGGCGGTGGTTGGTCGTAGAACTCTAGCACCTGTGGGTCATGTTCCATTTGATAAATCGCCCACAGTTCTACTGTGTGGCTTTCAAATTGAATGGTTTGACCCATTTTGCGGCTAGGGTAAACTCCACTGACGTTTTTGGCGCGCCCTTGTACTCTGCGAGAAGGTGGCGCAGCGCGAATTGCGGCGATTAAGTCTTTGCAAGATGCCGTTAGTTGCTGTTGCTTACACCAATAATCAAATTCATCGTCTGTCATGAGAGTTTCTCATCCAAGAAAAGAGTGTTTCTCTTGTCAGGAGACAGTTTTAAGATTTCAATACGCCAGAAAAAACTACGGAGTCATAGTTTTTAGTGAAGCATATCTTGGAATTTTGAACCATATTTTGAATTAAAAGTTTAAGTTAGAGCAATTTTAAGAGAGATTTTTTGTCCAAGTTTTGTCTCTTTGTGTTTTTTCAACTCATTCTTTAGTTATGCTTCAAAATTTCAACTCTATCTCATGATTTGATTCAAAGTTTTATTTTGTGATTGGTGAGAATGCTTGAAATTGCGTTAACTCTTTCTCAATTTATGGTTCAAAATTTTTCTCATATTATGATTCAAAGCATA